>JACCRY010000175.1 GCA_013813265.1 Parachlamydiaceae bacterium | reverse complement strand
CAACAGTATCTTCTAATCGTACACCACCAATATCAGGCAGATAAATCCCCGGTTCGATTGTGATGACCATACCATCATGAAGCTTGAGTGATTTATCAGGTGACTTTTGTGAAATGGTAGGCGCCTCGTGAATCTCGAGTCCGACACCATGGCCTAGATTGTGTGTAAAATACTTCCCATACCCTTTCTTTTCAATGTAGGAACGTGCAGCTTTGTCCAATTCTTTAATTTGAGTTCCTGGGACGCATAACTTAAGAGCAGCTTTTTGGGCTTCACGGACAATTAAGTAGATCTCTTCCAATTTTTTCGAAGGCTTACCGAAAAAGAGCACGCGTGTCATATCAGAATGATAATGCTGTACATTGACCCCAATATCTAAAAGGACACCATCACCTTTTTTAAGCCTTGTTCCTCCAGGGCGATAATGGGGCATAGAGCCATTGGCCCCAAAAGCAATAATCGGATCAAATGCCAAGCCTTTAGCACCTTTTTGCTTCCAGAAGAGTTCCAGCTGTAAGGCTAGTTCGTTTTCCGCAACGCCCGCTGAAAGGCAATTTGAAAGGAAGTCAAAACCTTCAGAGCCCAGGTTAGCAGCTCTTTTTAACAAATTAATTTCTTCTTCATCTTTTATAATGCGCAGAGGTCTTAGAGGGGATTGTAGCGCCACAAGTTTAAGCGCTTTCAAAGCTCCATGCTGTTTTCTTACCTTTTGAAGTTGGCGTTTCCATTCTAAAAATTGGTTATAGGAGGTCGTAGTGCTATCGAATCCGACTGAAGAAAGAGATATTCGTTCAGAAAACCATTTTTGTAAGGCCTCTCCTTCCAAGAGAATGACTGAAAAGGGGCAATGTTTCTGGCAATTTTCATAATAACGAGAATCGACAAAAAGATACGCTTTTTCAGAATCAACAAGTAATTTACCTGTAGAAAGTTCCAAGCCTGTCATGTAATAAATATTTGTGACGTCTTCGATGATGAGAATGTCACAATTTTTGTTCAAAAGTTCTGACTGCAATTTCTGTAAACGTTTTTGATAGTTCATGTGCTAGACCTTAAGAGTGAAAAAGTTTTTTTATTTCGTTAGGGGCTAAGATTACAAAGGTGGCTTTGCCAAAGGGGCACTGCTTAGGATAACTGCATCCCATTAATTGATCCAACAGTTTTTGTGCTTCTGTAGGTTCTAAACGGGTCTTTGAAGCGATTGCTGCGTGGCTAGCTGCTTGAGCAAGCTTTTTTTTGCGTTCTTTATCTAGAGTGGTAGAATCCCCTTTTTCATAGCCGTTCTTCACAATTTCATCAATGAGTTTCTGAATGTCGATATTTCCAAAAATATGAGGTAAGGCGTCGACAGCAAAGCTTGAAGGACCAAATTCCTTGATTTGGATTCCCATCGCTTGTAGCGTCGGGAGTTCTCCTCGCAAAACAACAGCTTCTGCAGCCGATAGTTCGATTAAATGAGGAATCAACAGCATTTGCAGTTCTTGTGGTTCTGTGGTAGGACTAAGAATTTTTTCATAGATAATGCGTGCGTGGGCAGCGCGTTGATCAACAAGGTAGAGCTCTGAGGGCAACCCTTCACCATTAGTTGCAACTAGAAAATTTTGAAGAATTGTCAAGAGCTTAAGCTGTTTGAGATTTTCTGAATCTTGCACGGGTTTTGAGGACAAAAATTGAGGATGAGGTGTGGGTTCTGGAGAATTATAACGTTTAAAATCAGCTTTTGTTTCAGCACAAATATTTAATGCCGGTATTCTGTAAGGCCGTTCTTTCGGGAGTTCATTAGATTCACCTGGCACAGAAAATAGGTCTACAGGCTGTGAGAACCAGGGAGGTAGATCTGTAGTACCTTTTGAACGATCAAAAGAAGAGTGAAGTTTATCATAGCTTTTGTTTGTACTGACAAATTCAGCTGGTTCGGGAAAATTAGAGAAGGGGAGAGATGTGGAAAAATTGCCTTTTTGAAGAGAAGATTCGACGCTAAGCATAATAAGGTCCTTAAGCACACGTTCATGTCTTAAACGAACTTCTCTTTTCTGCGGATGAACATTGACATCTAGCAATTCCATAGGCATCGACAAGTGCAGGACATAAATTGGATGCCTCCCTGTTGCAAGCATCGTTCCATATCCATCCCTTACAGCATAACTGACAGTAGGAACTAAAACTCCACGCCGATTAATGAAAAGATGCTGGCCTAAACGATTGTGCCTTGAACGACTGGGTGCTCCAATAAATCCTTCCAGACGACAATCAGCTTGAAGTCCTTCCAAAGGAACAAGCGCATTGAAAAAATCTTCTCCTAACAGATGTCGGATGCGCTCACCGAGGATATCTGAGTTAGAACCTTTAAGAGATGAAGAGACTGAAAAAAGAGTCTCCTGGTCGCTGATGAGTTGAAAGCGAATGCTCGGATTTCCCAAGGCGAGTTGCGTAAGGACACGCTGAATTTCAGCAACATCGAATGCAGGAGATTTTTGGAATTTTTTACGTACGGGAACATTGAAGAAAAGCGATTTAACTTCAATGGTTGTTCCTGGAGAACATTGGACTGGAGCACAATTTACAATTTTTCCTCCATCGATCATCAGGATTGTTCCTGCTTCATCCACAGCTTCAGGGCTATTGACCCGTGTATAAAGTGTGAATTTAGAGATTGATGCAATTGAAGGGATGGCTTCTCCGCGAAATCCCATAGTTCCCACACTGTAGATCTCTTCAATTTCCCTTAGTTTTGAGGTGGCGTGTCTTTCAAGGCATAGAAGAGCATCATCTCGGTTCATGCCCCAGCCATTATCCGTAATACGAATTAGCTGACGGCCGCCGCCTCGAATTTCAACAGTAATTTCTGTCGATCCCGCATCCAAAGAGTTTTCAACAAGTTCTTTGACGACAGAGGAGGGATTTTCAATGACCTCGCCCGCAGCAATTTTGTTGATCGTTTCTTCATCGAGAACCCGTATCTTTGAAGACATAGAAGACCTTTTTTCATTAAGCATATCAGATGCAAGAATTTTATAGTCAGGGGAGATATGCATTTACATCACTTCGAATTTTTGTTTATAATCCTGTAATATAAAAAAACTTATTCAAGAAATCATTGATTTAGGGCAAAATCTTGTAGATGAAAATCAAGTTGATTTTGGATGTATTGTCTTACGGCGTCCCCCGGGGAAAAAATACAAAGTGTATGAGGCGGCCCCTCTTGCTTCCTTAAATATTTAAAGGCTTATACACTTATGCACAAGGTCGAAAAAACAGTCAAAACTTTACCAAAGATCAAGAGTTTCTAGTTTCAGCCACGAGCGTTTTTGATGTCTCCTCAGAAGAGCCAGAGATCGTGTATCGGTCCAGTTCACCATCATAGGTAACACTTTGATTCACCAACATGGGTAACACTTTAACACAAAAAGCTGTAACATACTTAATTTAAGTAATTTAAGTGGGGTTTGTATGGCTTGGGAGAATTTTAAAGTGGAACATCAGAGATTACAAATTGTATTGGCTTATAAAGAAAATCTATCTTCAATGGCTGACATATGTCGTCGACATGGCATAAGTCGAAAGACTGCATACAAATGGGTTCATAGATTTTTAGAGCATGGTGAGGATGGATTAAAGGATTTATCAAAAGCTCCTCATTCTCCCAATCAAATCTATACTAATAATCAAATTGAAAGAGCTATTGATCTCAAACTTAGAAGACGAAGATATGGACCTAAAAAAATTCTTATAAAACTTAAGGAGCAATTTCCCGATGAAGATTGGCCTTGCCCGACTAGACTATATGAAATTTACAAAGATCATCATCTTGTAACTAGTAGAAGAATTAGAAGTCGAGTACCTGCGACAGCGCCGTTAGGAAATCTTATAAATAGTAATGACACTTGGGCTGTTGATTTAAAAGGATGGTTTTTAACAGGAGATGGCCAAAGGTGTGAACCCTTAACTATTACAGATTCTGTTAGTCGATATCTCATTCGCTGCACCCATCTTAACAAGCATTCAGTAGAATATGTATGGCCTATCTTTGATGAGGCCTTCAGAGAGTACGGCCTTCCTAATCGAATACGTTCAGATAATGGACCACCTTTTGGATCTACTGGCGTTGGAAGATTAACGGGTTTATCAGTAAACTTAATTAAAGCCGGGGTTACATCTGAATGGATTCGTCCGGGTCATCCTGAGGAAAATGGAAGGCATGAACGCTTCCATTTGACCCTTAAGCAAAATGTTGCAAGCCCGCCCAAGGAAACTCTAGCATTACAAATTCAATCAATGATTCAGTTCCAAGAAGAGTATAATTTTGATAGGCCTCACGAAGCTTTGAACATGAAAACTCCTGGCAACTGTTACCAGGCTTCACCCAGAGTTTGGGATGGAATACTAAGGTCTCCAGAGTATGATACCAGCACAGATGTAAGGAAAGTATGTCAAAGTGGATGCATATGGCTAAATGGGCAGGAACATTATATCGGACAAACTCTCACTGGTGAGTATGTAGCCTTAAAGAGGAATGAGAATGATGAGTTAGAGGTTCATTACGGCCCAGTGTATTTAGGCAAACTTAGTGACAAGGGATTAGCAAGGCCAAAAATAAAGACTAGGAGGCAGCGTTAATCCAAAAAAAATCGGTATTTATTCTTTTAAATGGGGGCTCTGCCCCCAAACCCCCGACCAAGAAAAGGCTTCCAACCTCCTCAAAGCTCTAGGCTCTAGATGAATTTTAGCTTGAATAGCATTACCTTATCTGATAATATAGTGCTACCAAGAAAAGGCTTCCAAACCGACCGAGAGGTGAGGGTGACAGATGACCTCTACCCCACTAAAATATAATTTTTTAGTGGGGTAGTTTTTTGAATTTTTTTTAACACAAAAGTGTTACCTATGTCTATGAATCAAGTGTTACCTATGTGACCGTTCGAACCTATCATGCTTTTGTTTTGGGGATGTTGTTGGGATTAAAGGATCGATAAGATGTTCTCCGAATCGTTATTGATGAGATAAAACGTTCTCAGCTAAGGCCTTGGTGGTCAGGCCTTACATAACATTATTCCTCCACAGAAGCCATTATAGTCATTTTAGACGTCTATTGAAAAAATCGAGAAAATATCGAATAAGTTTTCAACACTTAGTAAACGTTATATTCTTTTAGTGTTAAGAACGAATTTATTTAATTTAGAGGTGATAATGCAGACAACAAATTATCAACAGATCCCTTGGGATTTGGATTTCATACAAATAAATAAATCGACGCCAAGTGATTTGAAAACATGGATAACTCATTTGTAAGCGGGAGGAAATCCAAATGTACGAATAAACGGTATTCCACTTATCCTTAGTCTGTTAAATGATTTGACTTTTTATGATGATCAATTACCCCTCTTCTCAAAATTAATTCAACTCTTATTGACAAAGGGTGTCGACCCTAACTAAAAATTAGATTCATGGAGTTTTTTTTATAAAGATTGTTTGTCTCCTTTTGATACTTTCATGGATGTAAGTTGTTTACAAGTTCTCTACCTCAATTGGAAGTTGAACAAATGGGATGAAGAAAATGATACTATTCTTGAAAAGTTTTTTGAAAAATTAATTAGCAATCCGACAGTGAATGTTAGAGATACATTTAGAAAGCATTTCAGAAATCAATTCCCAGATTGGGAGTCTGGAATTGACCCTTACGAAAGCTATAGGCTTATCAACAATAAACCATTGAATCACTTATTAGAAGGCGCAAACTTACTCCATTACGCCTGCCTAATTAAGGATAAATTAACCATTCAAAAATTACTCTTGCGTGATACCGATTTAATCCATACACAATGCTCGTGTTATTTTAGAATCGATAGATTTAACACCTCCAAAAGAAACGAAAACTCTTATTATAAATTTGAATGGCCTGAATCAGAGGATGGTGGATTTTCTTTTTCTTCTCTTTCTTTAAAACTTAATATTCAACGAGTTTCAAACGTTACCCCTTTACATATTGCTGCACGTACTTCAGACGAGGGGACATGCATGCTTTTGATAGCCCATAATGCACATTGTGGCGCTGAAGACGCGAATGGGCTATCTCCTCTAAAGCATTTTATCCAAGCTGAAGATGGTTGGGATATAGTTGAATTAAGTGAAAGAAAAATTAATCTTAACTTCAAGGATATTAAAGGATTAAAGAAAATACTGTCCTACGTTCCTCCAATTCCTCGCCATTTACCTCAATCAACTATTATGTTACACAAAAAAACTTAACAACGGACCTTGGAAGAAACTAGAATACTTAATTAGAGATTTGATTACTAATCATCTATGTGTGGAAGTATTTACAGGAACATTATTTACACCAGAATTATACAATGATGGGAAAAAGCGCATAGTTTATGAAGTAATAGGTAAAAACAATATTGCTGTCCCCACAGAACTTTCTAAAGTCATATTTGTCCATGGACATGATGGGAACATAACAACATGGGCATGTCGGATGCGTAATTCCTACAGGTAATGACATGGAACACTCGTGGACAACTGTGGAAGAAATCCAAATATCATCTGGATTTCCCTTTAGCTGCTGGACACCACAAGGAAGTAAGCTCGTATGATTATATTGAATGTAGCTCAATGAATGAAAACATCCTTAAGTTCTTCTTTCAGCGTGTGTGAAATGTTCAATTTTGATTAACCTTTGTTCAAAGAATGCAATGCTGGAGTTTACCCCACGGAGAAAGACTTGAAAATCCATTATTCCGACATATCCCTTTTTCCTCTTTAGCTTTAAGGTGAGGTAATGTAATGTTTAGCAAAGGAAATCTATTGTTATTGAATTAAAGGGGAAATTATATGAGTTTTGATGTTACATCCACATCTCCAGCAGAATTGTCCTACCAACAAAATAGCCCAGTTCTCAATCGCAAAGAAGCAAAATCCAAATTGCGAAAGCTAGCTCTGGGAACTCAAGAGCATTCTAAATTGCAGGATGCGCTCACAAGAACAAATGGCATCGTACAAATCAGCTTGCCTTACATGACTTATAAGGTAAACACCTCCTCTGAGGATTGTGTCTTGCTAGGTGGTTTTGGCTCTTCGGAACATGTTGCGATTGGTAACAAAGTCATATTAAATGGATTGGCGGAAAATCCAGTCTTGTTACTCAAAGGGGTTACTCCGGTTAGATTTGGACAAATCGTTGCGTTAGCGGGAGATTTTTATTCCGTTTATGGAGGGGCTATTTCCTTGCCTGGCGGATCCAATGAAGAAAAAACAGAACGATTTATAAAAGCCTTTGAAACATTATCTCAAGCTAATAACGATCAAATACGGCGACTTCTTTTAGTTATAGAAGATGAATGCACGAAGATGAGCAATTCCAGCTTGCCCCACCATTGCTATAGTCATGGCTTGCTAGAGGGGAACAACGAGGTCAAAAAAATAAAAAGTGACATTGAAGATCTGCTTTACGATAATAGCGATCATTTTTCGGAGGATGCAGAAGAGGCTTATCGCATTGGACATGCTTATGCAACGATTGTAGCCAAAGAAGCCGGTTTAAAAAACGACTTTGAAGGGCTCAAGCTTGCCTATGCGATGGATGCCTTTGCATGCCATTTTTTAACTGATTTGTTTGCCGCCGGACATAACCGCAATCAACGTGGAGCGCTAGAAACTTTTCTCATATCAAAATTAAAATCACCAGATGCAGGATTTAACCTACAAGATTGGATCGTCGGGAAAGTGGTTGATGTAGACAAATTGGCCAAGAAGATTTCTGGGTTATTAACCTTTGCTCAACATGAAAAAGATGGCAACGAGGGATTAAACGTTGAAAATGGTATGGGTGAACATTGGAGAGCATATGGAGACGGCTGCTATTTTAACGCGAAAAATGAGAAAAATCGTGCCCAAGCTATCAAGGCAACACAAGAATCAGTCAACGAAATATACAGCGCTTATGCAAATCCAGAAACTCATAATCCTAGCGCGATGGAAAAATGGCTTCCTCGCGCAACTCCTTATAATCCTTTTCCTCTCTATTCAATAGAAGAGGGGTCTATGTATTTTTATCAAGGAATTGAAAAAATAGAAATTAAAACAATATCTGACTTTTTCAATATAGCGTTGTCTCAAACTGTAAAACATCTACCGCAAGTGTATATCGATGGGTTTCTCACTCCTAGTTTTAGAGAACGACCAATAGTAAAAAAATTTGCTATGCATCAAATCCAGCGCCTCACAGGTTCTATCTGGGGTATGGTAGGCCTTGCTAGTTGTCACCGAATTATGGAACAAAAAGGTGAATTTGATCAAAAAATAGATGAAATGGCTGATACATTGAATGCGACACATCGAAATACTGTACAGATACTAGACGGGATGAAAGATATCAATAATCAGTTAGATAGACTCATAGAGGATAGTCAATTTAAAGATTTATACGCGCCCATCAGTATTATTGAGAATAAGATACATCAATGGGAGGTTCAAAAAAAATTTTTAAGCGAAAAAGAAAAAATACAAATGGAAACAGATTTGCTCGATGCCCAGGGAGCTATGTCGAAAATTTTTTCTAAAGGAACAACACTTTATCGCCAGAATATGTTGGAGACTTATCAAAATAGTCTCAAAAAAACAACGTTTGAGGGTTCTTCTGATAATAAAATTGTATTAACATATTGGTTTCGGCAAATGTTGGATATTCAAATACAAGCATTTTCTTTGTACGCAGCCTTGCAAGCCGAAAGAGAAGTCTCCACAGACAAAATAAGGGAAATGAAATTGATTTTAGAGAATGACTTGTCAGAACAAATAACGATAAATAAAGTTCACATTGACGAAACTTTAATTTATGAATCGCAAAATTATATTAATTTGCAAATTTTGAAAGATAAAATAAAGAAATTAGAAATTTGTCAATATTTAAATAGTTCAAAAAAAGGATTAACATTATGAATATTTACTCACATAGTGTTCATAGTGCTGCAAAATGCAAATCCCAAGATTACTGTAGTCAAATACACACACATCTGCCTCCTTTCCAGAAGATAGAAGATGGGGTCAAAATCATTAAAGAGATCTTTCTAAAAAAGGTTCTTTGCAGACATGATGTTGAAGAGATTAACCATGTCTATCGAACAATGGATGATTTAGAAAAAAAAGTTGAAATAATTCCTGAACAGAGTAGTTTAGAAATCCTACGGATGATGATTCACAAAATTACTGAGCTTGCTTGTGGGGAATTTTCTGTTAAAAAATTGATTTCATTGTATCACTTAAAAAAATTTGAAGATAAAGATTTGCAGATCGCTGATTGTTATAACCAATTATTTAGTCATTACAACTCCTTTTCAACATTAATCCTAGATAACGAAATTGCTACCCATTTGCCCTGTTGTAAATCAGAAGATCTGTTTGATGAAGATGTATGCTCATTAATAAAAATTGAATTTAAACAGGATGACACAATCTCTAAAATCTTGGAGCAAAAAAAAGAAAAATTTTATGAATTTTTAAAGACCAAAGAAACAATTGTAACGAAAAAATCAGAGCTCAAAAGATTAAGAGAAGGGGATGGCGTTTTACAGTCCTCTACGATGACTTCCGATGCTGCAGAAAAATGCATTACAAAACACCATGTGAATTTGTATAATAAAGATTTACAAAAGGAAAAATCAACTTTTCTTCAAAATATTAAGAAACAACTCATAACAGCTATAAATGTTGTTTCTCAAGTGCCATCGGATCCTGACGATTTACAAGGGAAGGCAGATTTTCTTATTACTAAAATTCGCAAGCATTTAACTGAACAAGGGGTAGAGGACGGAAAGGACCCTATCATAACCCAAACAGAGGGAAATCATTTCCAAAAATATCCTCTTTATTTAGATGAGCTGTTAGATAACGGGTACATTTTATTATATGACCATCTCATTCAGATGAATGCACTTTTTAATCCAGATGAACGAAAAGCTGAAATCAATAAGATGACCTTTTCTCAAATCTCTCATGTGGTATTGCAAACCATGAAAGCTATCGTCAAAAAAGTGGAAATCGCATTACCTGTGGATCCTGGCCAAGTATGGTTTATATTAGGCGGGTCGGGAGCTGGCAAGTCAACGACTTTGGCTTTTCTTCGAGGAGATGAATTAGTTAGAGAGAACCGTGTTTATAAATCAAAAAATGATAAAGACGCGCTGATTGGACATGAATTAACCAATTCTTGTACGTTTTTACCGACAATTGAAAAAATCCATAACAACTTATTTCTCATAGATTATCCAGGTTTTGAAGATACGCACGGCCCGCTTGTATCTTTAGGGATGGAATTGGCTCTAAAAGCATTGATCAAAAAATTTGATTCAAAAATTTTAGTGCTTGAACCCATCAATAATATTGAAAGCGCAAAAGGTTCACCCGTAACTCACCTAGGAGACCGTCTCAAACGTTTGTTAGGGAATAAAGAAAATTGCTTATTAGGAATCACAAAATATTCGAAAGATACCGATTTTCTAGACATCGAAGCATTAGAAAACGAGAAAAAAAGAATAGAAAACCAGCAAGAAAAAATAGAAAAGGAGCAAAGAGAAAACCTATCGAAACCCACAGAAGAGGAAATCAAACTAAAAAACGAAATTGAATTTATTTGCCAATATCATATTGATAAGCCTTTGAGAAAAGAAGAAATTAATCAACGACTGGAAGAAATAAAGCAAGAGAAAGAGGTGAATTTGAATTTTCCTTTGGTTGAAACGGATGAAAAACGCAAAAATAAAATTAGCCTTCAAGAAATTAAAGATGAGCTCGAGAAAGCAAATGCTAATCTTCGGGGTAAGGAAAAAGAAATATTAAATCTAATTGGATTAAAAGATTATATCAGTTTTGACAAGCTTGAAGAGGGTAAGTGTTTAATAGCATGCTCTGAAAAGCTCTTTGAGAGTCCCAAAAAAAAATTTGTTGTTTTCAGTCCCGAGAAACTTTTGGATTCAAAGGATAAAGCACTATTAAAAGAACGATTTGAAAATCAGCTGATGGAAGAGATTAGCAATAAAAAATATGAAGATGAAAATTTTTCTCATCTTAAAAATATGGATCCTGAAGTTGATCTAAATAAATTGGCATCGAACTTGTTAAGGGAAATATTATCTCGATCGAATCCAGAAATTATTGAATTTTTATATTTGCCAGAAATTGACTCAAAAGTTGTAAAAGAATTTAAGATTGAAATTATTAATGAATATATTAACAATTATGCGAAATTTATTATATCCGAAATTAATTTATCTTCTATGGATGAAATAATGTATAGGATGGAAAGAGTAGCTCCAAGAAATATTGATCTGTTGAAGAAGCAATGGGCGTTTCTTAAAGGATTAGTATGGTTTGAATTAGGAGGAGATGCTTCAAAAATGGAGCAATTATGGGATGAAATGGGAAGGCTATATCAAAAAAATAGTGATAAAGTTATTGTTCCTCTGCATCCAAATTCTTTTGCCGTTATTTTTTTGACAACATTATTTTGTTTAAGTGGAGGTGTGAATTTACTTAATTTAACCATAGGTGGATTATCTTCATTCGCTTATTTTGAAGCTGTGCGTAAAGGAGAATTAGGATTTAACAATCGTTATATTTTCGAAATTCATAGAGAGAGAGCCGAAGAACATATAGATTCGTACACCAATTTTCTTAAAGTTATATGCGACGCTCTAACGAAAATGAAAGAAATAAAAAAAGTAATCCAGGAACAATCTTAAATGAGTAAATTTCGGTCGTAGTCTGAAAGGTCCTTGGCCGAACTTTGCTCAATATCCGACACTTATCTCTGTATACCCTCAAAGGCTCTTGGTCCTACTTGCCTGACTATAATGAGGTATCTGTAATGGAAGTCAAATTTCTGTTAAATTTTAATTGATTTATGTACTCATTTTCTTTATGCTAAACCCTTATCTCAGGAATAAAAATTATGATAACCAGCTGTCATGTCAATTATTCAAATCCAAACACAAGTTTAGGAGAAAATCAGGCACAAAATGTGTGTGATTTCTTTTCTAAGCGCCCCCCAATACTATTAAGCGAATTACTTCCTCCTGGCAAAACAGAATTCCCCAAATCTTTAGTGGAATATTCAGTGTTGCTAGGGGCTTTAATTCAAACAATTGAAGCCCTAGAAAGAGGAGATATTGACAAATTTGATGCCCTTGTTTGTGAGAATCTTTGCCAGATTCGAGCGGTGATCAACTATCTCAATACTAAGGGGTGTCAAGAAAGTTTGCTTAAGATTAAAACACATGTCGAATTTATTTTTGAAAACGTTAAAAAGTTATTAAATTCTCCTCCTTCCAAACATTTTGTTTTAAAAACATTTTTGGAAAATGAAAATCTGAATATCCATTTGTCGAGCAGCGAAATATTATTTGTAGAGTGTTTTCTTTTGACAATTGTCAAGAAGCAAACCGGCAATGTCGATCACCCAGAAATTACAGATCTTAAACTTTTGAAAAATTTAGCACCTGAAGAAAAATGGGTCGGATTTATTAGAGAAAGTTTTAGAAAAAACCTGGTCGACAAGATTCGTGGCGAAGTTTCTAGAATTTCGGCTCCTTTTCTAAGGTATTTAGCTCATGAACATGATGATCAAATATCTCTTGAAATGCTTGCTCAAAGAAATATCATTCCAATAAATAAAAAAGAATGTCCCCCCACATACTGGGCAACAAAAGTCTTGGTGCAAGCAATTTTAGAACACAGAATCCCTGTAGTCTTATGGATTAAGCAAAAAAATGAGCTAAACGAATTAATCAAAGAATTTTGCCTTTACTATAAAGGTGACCATTCTAAGAACAAATTTATAAAAAAATCTCCACTTCTAATTCATGCAAAAAAACTTGCCATTGTTATACAAGCGGACTGCAAGAGAGCAAAGGGAATTTTGCCGAATAAGGAAATTTCCTTCGCTGAAGTGGAGCAATATAGCCTTGCTGATCTTATATTAGCCTATGCAGCTCACCATCGGCAATATCCTAATTCGAATGAGGATATCCGTTTCGAAAGCAGCCCTGACATGACCTATCATAATTATAAAAAGAAAGCCATTGAATGGAAATGTACCAGGGATGATCCACAACTTCTGCATATTTGCCATATTTACTGTGATCGATTGGGAAATGTGAAGCCTTTAAAGTACGAGATCAATAGCTATTTAGAAGCCGTTTATGGGGACTTTTATCAAGAATTTGAATTAAAAAAACTCAAAGATTCTGCAAAAAAAGAAGATATTGATCTCGATGTGTGTATAGAAGGGAAGAAACTCGTTGTATATATAAAAAAACCGGTTGACCTAGAGTGGCTTGAAAAAGCTTTAACGATCGGCACCCAGCAGATTTTTTACTTTATGACGGGCTCCCTCCCTTCTGAGTACGAGTTCCTGCATCAAATTCCTAGAGTTGTTGACATAAGCACGAATCGGAATATAGGTAGAATGGAATTGGAAATAGATATGGTTAATTTTAATTTCTTAAAATTAGCCATTCATCATGATAATCCGGTTAAGTTTTTGGTCGATCATGAATTTTATTGGGAATGTAAAGCGTATTCCCCGGACGTTATTTCATACCTTACTGCCAAACCTCAAAACTTTAAAGAAGCGGCTGTCATGAATATATTATCTGATAGGCTAAATATAAAAGAATATTTTTATGATAAAAATAGTATTGTTGAATTAAAATCTATTATAGATGGTATTAGTAAGGCCATCGACAGCAATATTCCGAAAATTAAAGATCGTGGCATAGTTCTTCTGCTGGATGCGAGTTCGGTAAATTTAGAGTACCCTCCTGACTCTCATTTTTATGGAGAATATCACCATTCAATCCTTCGGAGATCATTGGCTAGAAAAGTTTTAAAAAAAATCCTTCATGAAGATCAAATCGGGACGAGTTTTCAAGAGATGTTGAATAACGAGCCAATGGTGAAATTAAGAATAGATCTATTAAACATGTTAGATCCTATTGGTGATAGTTGGGATAAATTACAAAATGATGAGATCATTGAAAACTTATCTTCGACCTGGAATATTGAGCTTTTTATAGCTGATGAAGAAGATAAGACATTCAGGCAAATTGCTGTCTGGGAACTTCTGCAGCTCATTAAGTCCAGCAAGCATGATCAATCATTAAGAATCGCAGCCATTCGTTATCTTTCCAATTATTTTATCTCTAAGACTGAAATGCTTCTGACAGACGTGAGTTATCCTCATAAATGCGAGGATTATAATAAGTTTGTTTTAGAACAGAAAGGAAATCGCCTAGCGATTTCTCATTTCTTGAAAAAATTTGTTCAAAATGAAGCTATCGATGCCATCAGATCGGAAGCCTCTTCCTTGCTTACAATGATCACAAACTCACAAAAAATCCATTTGGATAAAGAGATCCATTGGTATATGCAGTATCTTTTTTTACGAGGCCGTCCAAAATTCCATAGATTCTCGATACAGTCTTAAACGAAGATAAAAAAGAAGGTTGGGGAAGCGTTTCGATGAACAAATGGCAGCCCGCAGTGGATTCGAATATGTTTTAGACTACTGTGAAAAAGCTAATGAAGATGATGTTGTTTTTTAATCCTATGGCATCCAAATTCACGTGACGAAAAAGACTTGGGCTCAAAATTGGGAACTGAAATCGATTTTGTCGAAGGATTAAATGGATCCGGCTTCAAGATCAGAAATCCGCACCAAAAATCCACTTGTGGTGGCGGCAACTCTCACAATTAACTCATGCGAAAATGTAGCTCATCATTCCATTGTTGAGCTACAACCTAAACGTATGCTGAGGGCTGAAGAAGCCCCAACAGAACCTTGTAAACGTATGACAAAACTCTACGCCCCTTAAATTCCCTATCAATTTGTTTATCTATTTTCTCGGTCGTCCCTGAAGAGGAGGTGAATAATTACATATTAGATAGAAACTTGTGTTCTGCAGAAAGACCAAAATAACTATTTGAGAATTCCACCTCCCAATAGACTGAGAGACCTGCCGAAGAATTGCTAACATAGAACAACCGCTCCACATTATCCTTATCTATAAATGCTTTACAAATTGTTTCAATATCATAGCCTCTATCATAGCCTTTCCTGGCTAGATTAGAAACCCAGCAGCCTTCACTGACATACACCATAAAATTAAGAGTGATGGCGTCTAAAGGTTTAGGAAGTTGAAATAAACTTCCTTCTCTAGAGCGTTTTTCAATGCCTTTTCTTCTATCAGTGCAGTCTATCCACTTATCTCTTTCTGACAAATCTGTTAAGAACACAGCGAAGTAAGAATCCTCCTCTTCGATGACTTGACCTCCAATTATGTCAGAGTCTATCTGTACGTATTTAGTTGGGTTTCCCTCTTTTGGTGTCTTTACAAGCTCTCCCATGAGGTTAGGTGTGTAGGGTTTGCCATTAACGGTTTTTGGGATAAGCACAGCCCTAAAAATATTGACGATTTTGCCGTCTACAATTCTATAACCTTTTTTAAGGAGCTCATACATTACCTGCTGGCGGACAGGCTCTTTGCCTACATTTCCAAAATACTTATCCCAAGTATCTGCACCTTTGATCAAGCTTCGGTCACTATCCATGATAGACTTTTCTGCAAGGTCTGCGCAATAATACCACTGCCAAGCCACTAATCTTAAATGCGATACCTCAGCCATATTTAATGTGGACAAAATACGCAAAATGAGTTCCGAAGGGAAATCTTTCAGAGACAATTTTTCACTGTGGACGGACTCAAGCATCGTGCAGGTTATTGGCAAACTAATCTTATTTACTGGATTCATAATAAAAACACTTAATTAAATTTTTTAATAAATAACATCATTCGGATATATTATACCTATTAAATTCATAAAATAGCAAGGAATAAAATAACAGGTACTAAACTTTTGCTATGGACTCGGTTTGTTTGATGCCTTGTTGTCCCTGCTGCCCTAAGAAAACACAATATAAGGATGAAAACAAAAGCTTTTTTCCTTACCTCCTATTGTTTTTTAAAATGTGGCTTTGTGTAGATAACACCTGGTACAAAGAGGTTTTTATGGATCTGTATTTACAAGAAATAATGCATCCGAAGAAAAAAAATTCGGCATTAGAAAAAAGGGTTGAAAGGCAGATTGATGACTTTTAGCACTCAGGAATTTCCCGAAGACTCAAATCTTTTCGGTCTGGAATCAATTCAAGAGAACCTCTAATTTCAAAAGTAATTTCGCACGATTCAGCATCCAAAGATTTTCCACAAGCTCTTTGACGACGGAGGGGATTTTCAATGACCTCTCCTGCAACAACTTTATTAACGGTCTCTTCATCGAGAACCCGTATCTTTGAAGACATTGAAGATCCTTTTTCAACAAGCATAGCAGAAGCAAGTATTTTAGACATGAGAGAATGGGAGATATGCATTTACATTACGATGGCTTTTTGTTATGATGAGCGGTATGAAAAAACTTATTCAGGGAATCATCGATTTTAGGCTAAATCTTGCAGATGAAAATCGAGCCCTTTTTACAAAATTAGCTAAGGGACAAAAACCGGATGCACTCTTTATTGCGTGCTCGGACAGTCGTGTGGTGCCTAATCTTTTTGCTTCGACAAATCCAGGGGATCTGTTCGTCTTGCGGAATATTGGCAATCTAATTCCACCGACAACATCTTCCCACCAAGA
This sequence comes from Parachlamydiaceae bacterium, assembly GCA_013813265.1. GTDB lineage: Bacteria > Chlamydiota > Chlamydiia > Chlamydiales > Parachlamydiaceae > JACCRY01. The sequence goes on along the minus strand of JACCRY010000175.1, from coordinate 31,088 downwards.
TAATAGTAGCTTAGCCGTCGTTGAATTTGCCGTGCACACGCTTAACGTCGCAGATATTATCATTTGCGGACATTCTGATTGCGGAGCAATGCAAGCGCTCGTTAAGGGCATCGATGCAGATTGCTGTCCACATCTTGACTCTTGGCTTAAATTTGGAGAAGAATCTTTAAGTAAATTCAGAAGTGGATTCACTGTTGATCCATCCTTAACAGAACTTAATCAAATTTCTCAGGTCAACGTCCTTCAACAGATGGAGCACATCTCAAGCTATCCATTCATTCATGAACGTATCAAAAATCAAAAGTTACGCGTTCATGGCTGGTGGTTCGATATTGCAAAGGCGGATGTTTATTGCTATGAATCAGAGCAAAACCAATTTATTTTAATTGATGAAAAGGAAGGAAAACTCATTTTAGAAAGATTATGAGTTCTTTTCAGATAAAGTTGATTTTTTAAGGTTTTATTGTAAAAAAATTATTACAAAAGAAAAATTAAAAATCGGTTGTATACTTAATGGAAACAAGATATAATGTAAATTTTCAATTAAGAAAATTTTTAAAGAAATAAGGGGGATTAATGTCAGTATGTACAAACAACAATAACAATAACAACAACAATAACAATTATGAGCCAGTAAGAATCATTGAGCAAGCTCCCGCTTGCTGTGATTTTGGTCGAATTGCAGAAGCTGTTTGGGATACAACAATATCTGTCACTACATTTGTTGGCGTAGTAATAGCTGCTGCTGTTTTTGCTGTTGCTCACCCCATTATTGGCCCGCTTGGGTCTCTTGGATGCTTGATCAAAGCAGCTTACGATGGATTATTGTTAAATTATCACTGGCGTCATTCAGGACAAAAAGATGAAAAGGGTGAACTTATTCCAGGCACAGAAGTAAATATAGGTCGATCTTATAGAGACCCAGATACTGCTTTCAAGCCATCTGATCTCGAGCGTTTGCAGCATGAAGTTGAAAGAGTATACTATTTGAAGTCTGTGCAAAGTGATCTTCAATGGGCCCGAGGTCTTTTTAAGTGCACAATTCCTGTAGCGGGTCCAATTTGGGCTTTCTTAAGTGAAATGAATACTGGAGGATCTATAGATATGACTTGTAGTTGCTGTGCAGGTGGAGCTCACATTTCTGATGAAGAATGGCTTGCCTATCAGATTGACAAATTAGAAGGGAAAAGACCTAGTGTCCCTGTAGCTGAAAGGTATTATTAAGCTCAAAAACTACTTTAACGTCAGTCGCCTTAATTCGGCTGGCGTTAAAGATTCAATTTAAACCCAAAGCCTTGATTCTTACTCCCATCCCTATTCTGCATGGATTCCCTTACGTATCTTTCTAAACATGTTTTGAATGGGTTTTTTCAAAAAAGCAGATCACATTTCTAACTATCTCGGGAAGCTCCTTTAGTGTAAGTGTCTGTAAATTTAATTATAAATATGCAGCTGTGAGGAAAAAAAATTCGATTTTTTTATTTAGCTATTCACACTGTAGTCAAGTTTTTGCATTTGGAAATTTTGAAAAATTTTCCTTTTTACATTTTTTCTAAGTTTGGGTATTTTACAAGAAGTATTCTTTCTGATTTGAAAATGAATCTTGCATCACAAACAAATAGGGGGTTGATATGAATATAAAACGAATTATTGGCTTTACATTTTTAGCCATTGGCGTTGTCGTTCTTTTATTCGCATTTAGTGCTACTCAAACTTTTCTAGAATCATTTGTAAAGTGGTTTGCTGGGTACTATACAAAACACACAATGATTGCCCTTATTGCTGGGAATTGAGTTCACTGCCTCTTAAATTATTTTTAAAGTGACTCTACTTTTACTGTCATTGAGATTATTCTCTGAATAAAACCTTGAGAATAGTCACTAACTATCAGATAGTTAAGCATTCGTGAATTAAAGGTCCCTTCTATTCTAAGAAGGTGCGGTTCAATAATCGTCTCATCAAAGCCGCGTTTTATAAGCGTTTCAATACTAGCTATCAGTTGTTCTTGATTGACTACTTTAGGCATAAGCTGCATGATTAATTCATATGAATAAGGTTGTTCAATTGCTAATCTAATCTGACACTCACCAAGATCTTCGGAGCAATTATCCAAAATTTTAAATATTAAATCTTTAGAATAATTGTTTTGAAGAGCTAGTTCTACATGTTTGCGTTTTAACTCCTCCTTGCATTTTTCCACCATTTTCGTCATGAACCTTTCCGAGTAATTATTCATCAGAATGGATAAAAGATCTTTAGATGACACTGCATACACTTTCGTGGCGAAGCTTTCTTCTATTAAACATTTGTATTTGGGCAGAGTTTCCATACATAGTTGAGATAAGGAGTTTCTGTCAGTTTTGACTAATTTCAATAAAGTTGGCAAAATTGATTCAAACTGCTGGGACTTTCCAGCAGAAATCACTGTACCCATGGTAATTTCAAATTGAAAATCAAGTAATAATTGTACTGTTTCTAAAGTACACCAATTTTGTTTGATAATGGAACCTAGGACGTCAGGATGATGACTTATAGAACGAGCTCCAGCCCTGAGAAGAAAGTGAATTTCTTTATTGATGTCTGAAAGGGGATTAGGATTAAAATTTATGTCAAGAAGAGGCCGTATTCCTTTTGCTAATGAAGGGTTTTTTACTGGATCGATTTGTTGTAATAAACGACCAAAAGTTTCTTTTAACAAGGGGATTCGAAGGTACATTAAATCTGAAGGATCATAAGGCTTCATGAGCCGTTCATCAATTAAACTTTTTGCTTCTATAATAGAATTAAAATTTTTGAAATTAGAAAAAGTGATTGGTAATTTTTTGCAAAAATAATCACAGTGTAATTTGCAATAGTTCATCACTTGTACATGAGAAGCAACATCTCCACTTGGAAGAATTTTTAAAACATGCAGCTGCGAGGAAAAAATAAAATCATGAATTTTTTTATCTAACGTTCCACACTGGAGTCGAGTCTTTTCATTCAGATAGGTGAAAAATATTATTGTAGATATTTCGACAGGCATGTTTGAAATGTAATTTGCAGGCATCTCTCTTAACGGTTCAATATTTATTCTATTCATTTTCGCATCCTATTTTAGGCAGTATATTAGAATTTGACCAAAATTCCTACACTAAAGATTTTTTATGATGTTAATTTATTTTTGTAATTTAATTTTTATGAGCAAGTTGAAGAGTGTTGAATTTAATTAGCGATCGTGGAAAGATTAACTGAATGATGATCAATAACAAATGTAATTGATTGCTCTTTTTTTTCACTAACAATAAATTAATGAGGTTTTTATGGAGCCAGCTAGCTCACAAATATTGAATGAACTGACTAACGCCGTTTTTTACGAAAGGCCAAAACAGGGCATCTTCATCAATGAACAAGGTAAACCAAAATATGCGTCTACACTCAAGATCGAGACGTTAATCGTAGAATTAAAAGAGTCTGGCCCCTTCGTAGGACTCGGAAAATTTGGACCTGGAGCATATGTTGGAGAGCCTTCTAAACTAAAAAAAATGTTTGGACAGGACATCTATTATTGGAAATCAGGCCCGGATGGAGCCAAACGGAAAGAATACGCAAAAAATGTATCCTTTATCATTTTAGGAGCCCAAAAAACAGCCGATGGGGAGCATGTCTTTTTCACAATGTCTAATGATGTCACGCTTAATCAGAAAGTTACAACGAGAGAGCATAGAGCTTCTACAACCGATACAAAAATCTACATCACTTCGCACAAGACCTTTGTGGATTATGTAAACGACCTTTACCCTGTACTGACAGGTTCCGAATTGACTAAAGACCAACTATATGTACAAAAACTTGTTAATATAACGCCGCTTGATTCTATTCTCGATAGGGGTGAAGGCGAAAGAAAATGCAAGGCCATTGGTCAGGAAATTTTTGATTATTTTAAGCAAAAATATGGAAATAGTGATGCTGGCCAAAATGCTGTTCAAAGAATCTGTGAGGCCGTTGGTCATTCAGCTCAAGATGGTCATCTTCGGAAGCAGTATATTGATCGGGCTTGGGATGGCATCGGTGACAACAACTGGCACTGGATGAGCTAAGGATAGAAGCTCCATCACCGCATTGCTTAACGCAATGGCGTTGCTAGCGATGATGGAGTTTAGTATAATTGCTCAAGTTATTGATTAAACGCCTATTCGTGCGTAAAAATAATGATTGGAGTGACTTGAACAAGATCATGGCACTTATATTGCATATGTCAAGCTACAACATATCACGAACTTATACATAATTCGTATTTTTTATGAGGTGTCATATGTCCGGACCACAAGAAATGCATATCATTTTCAGGCATCAGGGGGATGAATATAATATTGACCTAGTAAAAGGGAAGTTATCTGATCACTCAGTGAAAATCAATGGGGTGATCTACGCTGTTCAAGGTGATAAAGAAAAACTGAATGCCGCTTGCGAAATTCTGATATCAGTTTCATTAGAGGCGATCACTAGTGAAAAGGATCTCCAAGGTCGATTATTTTTTCCCGAGAATATCGCATCTCAACAGTCTCAAAAGACAGAAGGAATTGGGATTGAAATTTTTCAAGATCAGATTAGTTTTGTTGAAAAACCAAAAACTATACTAGAAGCATACGTAACACTGGCTGAAGACCTTAAATCATTCTCTAAAGAGAAACTCAAGGAAGGAGCTCTTTTAGTCCAAGTCATTGGAATAAAAGAAGCAGAACCACCTTTAGTTTTTGGAAGACGATCAGTTAACGATGTTAACACTGTAAAGGTTAATGAAGTTACTATAGGCAGGACAGGTTCCGGCGCAAAACTTTGGGCTGGTCTTTTGACAAACATACTGACTTCAAAATATTGGCAATATATTCAAATGAAGGATGGTTTAGGAAAATTTGCTCCTCAAGAAGCTCTAAACAAATTTGGGAGAATTGGACAGGATGGAAAAGATCTCACAGATACTCAGCGGGCAAAGGAAATTTCAGTTGAAGGTTTAATCGGTATGATGGCTGGATTGGAATACGAACAACCATCTCCTAAAAATCCGCCTCAATCTACACTCGATCAGTTCTTGCGTGGCTCTGAAATTAAGGATGGGGCGATCCATATTCTTTACCATCCTGGCGACAAAATTAATCTTTATACAAACAACATTTGCTTTGTGGCGTATCCAATTGAAAAAGCTTACAAAAAAGTTCTAGCTGCAAAATTGATCGAACAAGGCAAACTAAATGAAAATGAAACACTCAGTGATTTGTCTCCTAAATTAGATGAATTTAGGAGTGACCTAAAAGAGAAAATTAAAAAAACTGAAGAAGAAATCGATCAAATGAGACAGATTGGCAATTCTGACGTTGCCATTGAACCCTTTGAAATTCGACTAGCCTATCAAAAAGCTGAACTTCAGAAACTTTCCATTCCAGACTCTGCTCCAAATATTTCTTTAAAAGATCTTATGGATTGTAAATCAGCTTACACAGAATCTTCTGATTCCGTTTACATATATGATTCTATTGATCTTTACCTTATGGCAACTAACAATCATCAGGTAGACTATGCCGAGATAATGAAAAGAGAGCTTTTAGGCCCTATGGGAATGGATAATAGTGGATTTAATGACGTGCCGGGGACACATATGGACGTCACTTTTGAAAATGATAAAACCAAACAAGACGAGTCATACACACCCGGCATAGATCACCCGATGAGATTTGGAGCTGGTTTTGGTAAAACTTCATTATCGGATGCCTCCAAATTGGCAAGTGGTTTAGCGGACTCCCGGGGTCTCGTTGGTAAAGATAATGAATCAATTTTGTTAACACGTGAAGAATTGGACGATTTCTTTACACCACATGGACATTATGCAGGCTGGGGATTAGGGGGAGCAGAGCTAACATGCGAAGGTAAGATCATTGACAAAGGTGGATCTTTAGGCAAAGACCAATACTCATTTTGGGTCGATCGGGACTCTGGAGTTGGGATGATTGCCATGTGCAATTGTGGAAGAAGACCCGATGCGATTTTAAATGCATTTAAAGAAAAAGTAGAACAGATCAATTATCCAAATGCAAAACACAATATAAAAGAAAAGGAAGGAACTCCTCTTGGATTACCCATCGAACATTATTTTTCCCATCCATTGATATTGGAAGATGTACGTCAACTGTTCGAAGGTACACGTGGCCGTATTGCCTTACTTTTCAATTATGACACAGCAAAAACGGGGGAGAAAGGTATTATACACTGGAGCGGCACTCCGCTTGAAGTTGAGAAAAAAGAAGATGGAACCTGTCACGTAACAACTTCTGGAAGATTTAATGGATTGGTGATTCAAAAAATTCAGGGTAAGGAATCTGGGGAGGATTACTTAGCTGTAGGGGATACTTCTTTTATCGCAATCAAAACTGACAACCTACCTTCTCAAGAAGATATCGCGAAAGCAGAGTCTGAATTTACCAAACTTCAAGGAACATACATCAATCAGAAACATCTGGAATGGGGTACCTTAGAATTTGAAGTTTCGAAAGATAAAGATGGGCATATATTGCTAGGTGCCAAAGAGGGCGGGAAACCAAATTTTGTCCCTCAAAGCATTGTTAAAGTTGAGACTAATTCGATTCTTTTTAATGGTCATGATCGGCAACCTCCCGATAAGATTTTCAAATTTATTCGTGATTCTGTGAATACAGTATGGCGGCTTCAAGTTTTAGATTATATCTCCAAAAAATTCATTGAAGAACGACCAAAGTCATAAAGTTTTCAGGTCTGCTTTTTAGCTTAATAGATATATTTTAAATTCAGTAAAAACAGATTTCCAAAAATCGTCATCAAACATCTGTAGATATTCTGGCATTTTTGAAAAGGATGAGATCCACCAAAGATTTCTTGCTTGAACAAAAGCTTCAATCGCCTCCAGCTCCGAGTCATGTAGTTTTCGAATTGATTGATAACCGTCTAAAAATGTATTCCAAAGCTCTGTGTTGTTCGAACCTCGACTCCATCGAAAAGTAGCAATATCATAGGCTCTGTATCCATAAGAACAAAATTCGAAATCAAACATTGTTAATTGATTGTTTTTAGTAAAATGCTGATTGTAACCGTGAATGTCACCTGCAATAATCCCATAAGAACCGTTTAGCCTGTCTACTTTTGAAATTTCCTCTCTTAATTTTTCAGCAAATTCATCGAGAATAAGAAGATCCGCGGGCGAGGCGAAATTTAAAAAATGTTGAATTTGATTTACAGATTGAGTGATAAGCTCATCAATATCTAATTTTCCACGCTCTATTTCTATTTTAAAATCATCTGAAACGACATGAAGTTGTGCTAAAGATTTACCTAAAATAAAGGCTTGTTCTTCATTGAGATCCGTTGTTCCCTCGGCAAAGCTAAATAGAGTCGCATAACGTGAACCTTCCGATGCATTTATGATCCCAAAAAGTTGTTTATCAGTTCTGCGAATTGGAAAGGAAACGGGCACCTCATGATCGTTTAAAAATTCAAGCCATGCGAGTTCGAATAGGAATGATGAATCTGTCAAAGTTAAGTTTTTATCAGCTCTGGACAGCCTCAAAACATATTTTTGTGAGCCGACTTCCACGAGGTATATATCATTTACTCCTATGTTTAAAACTTCAGTTGTTACCGATTCTGTAATAGCAAAGTTATGCTCTACATATTCTTTAATAACAAGAGGGTCAACGAGAGTTTTTTTTGGTGAAGTTATCGATGAAAATGGAGCTTTAAAAAGCAAGCATTTCTCGGCAAATATTGATCCAATTTGAGCTATCAATGCTGCCGATAATAAAAAAATAATTACTACGAATGATTTAATGTTCATAATCAATTAATCTTTAAAATTAGTTTTTGCGTATTTGCATATGTTAATTTAAATAACTAGCTTTGTCAAGATATAAATAGACCTATTGAAAGTGTTTTTGTTGATTTTACTGACTCATTTCCTAAAACCGAAAGTTTAAAATGAGAGGTAGAAAGATCATAGTCAGAAAAATCGTCGGCTTCTTGCCGATTCCATATGCCCTGTAAGTTTGTCCAAAGTCCAGTATAGGAGAAATTCAAGAACTGGTATACTCTCGATAGAGTGTTTATAATAAGCCAAAAAGTTTTTAGAATTTGTTAGGATAAAAATGCAAAGACGTTTACCCATTGGGATCAGCGATTTTAAAGAAATTGTCGAAAGGGATTATGCCTACATTGATAAGACTCTTTTGATACAAGAGATATATGAACATGGGACAAAGGTTATTTTGATGCCCCGTCCCAGACGATTTGGAAAAACGCTTAATCTCTCAATGTTACGCTATTTTTTTGAAAAATCGGCTGTCGATCATTCACACCTCTTCATCAACTTCAATATCTGGAAACAAGAGAAATATAAAGGACTTCAGGGCCAATTTCCTCTAATTTTTTTATCTTTGAAGGAGATGAAAGATGCAGATTGGGAGACTGCCTATGGAAAATTAAAGCTACTTATCTCAGATGAATTTGCAAGACATTATTATCTTCTTGAAAATCCAGAGCTCCTTCCTAGAGAAAAACTAGATTTTCAAGAGATTATCGATCGTATAGCATCACAAGCAATTTATGAAAATAGCTTGAAAATGCTATCGAAACTGCTTTCGCAATATCACAAACGAAACGTCATGATTTTGATCGATGAATATGATACGCCTGTCATCAGCTCTTACCTCAATAACTACTATGATCCGATGATGAATTTTATGCGGAATTGGCTCACAGCGGCTTTAAAAGATAACTCTTTTCTGGAGCAGGGGATTATGACAGGCATTCTGCGTGTCGCAAAAGAAAGTTTTTTCTCAGGACTAAACAACCTTAGCACCTTTACTATTTTAAATGAAACCTTCAGTAGTCAGTTTGGTTTATTAGAAAAAGAAGTGATCTCATTGTTAGCAGAATTTGATCTGATGGATTGCCTTGAAGAGATGCGGAAATGGTATAATGGGTATAGGATCGGATCAAAAACTCTTTATAACCCTTGGTCAATTTTGCAATGCATTTACAACAAAGGCCAGTTGCAACCTTATTGGGTTAATACAAGTGAAAACGAGCTATTGAAGCAATTAATAATTCAAGGCGGGGAGGATCTCAAGATAGAACTTGAGCAGATCCTACTGGGTCAAGAATTAGAGAAACCTTTCGAAGAGAGTCTCTCTTTTGAGTCACTTGCCAAGGGGAACTCTGAGGCAATCTGGAATATCTTGCTATTTAGTGGCTATCTCACCCCATCAGGGCCTGCAACCTATAAAGGAATTCCAAAATGCAGTCTAAAAATTCCAAATTTAGAAATTGCATCATTGTACAATAGCATCATCAGAGAGTGGTTCACTGCTAGCATTCAGGCTCGAAATTTTGATTTATTACTAAGCAGCCTAATTACTGGTAACATGGAAACTTTTATATCCCTTTTTGAAGACTTTTTAGAAAGCGCCATGAGTTATTACGATATAGGTTTAGAAGAACCGGAAAAAATTTATCATGCATTCATCTTGGGGATGCTAATTTCACTAAGAGACACTCATGAGGTGAAGTCGAATCGCGAAAGCGGTTATGGCAGGTATGATGTTATGCTCATTCCAAAGGATCATGATGCCTTGGGGAACATTTTTGAATTCAAAAAAATACGCGCACAAGAAGGTAAAGACCTTAATTCCGGCGCATTATCTGCATTGCAACAAATTGAAGACAAAAACTATAAGCATGAGCTACAAGAGCGTGGGATTAGAAAAATCCTTTGTTTAGGACTTGCCTTTCAAGGAAAAAAAGTCATGATCAAATACAAGTAATTGAGCGAAATTTTAAAAATTTGATTACCTATAAAGAAATTAAAATCGTTCTAGCCCTTTTAATTTTAAGGAGTTTGAAGTGAAAACGAGACCAATTTATCTTGATGATCCATACATTAAAGAGATGAAAACAAAGATAAAAGATAATTGATACCATTCAAGAAAAAGAAGGTGTTTGGAAGTTGATTCTCAATGAAACTATATTCTATCCCATGGGAGGAGGGCAACCGACAGATCAAGGGCAAATAATTTTTTCTGATGGATCTATTGCTGAGGTTTACCAAGTACTTCTTAAAGACGGTGAAATTAATCATTACGTGAAGACAACATCTCAACTAATTTTAGGAAGTGAAATCAGAGGAATAATTGATTGGGAACGTCGTTATAAAAATATGCGTGTTCACTCAGCAGGGCATGTGATTGACTTTTCGATGTATTTATTAGGCTACTCCCAAGTCCATTGCATCCTATGAAAGGTGATCATGGAAAAAAACCATTTGTCCTTTATCAAGGAGCTATCGAAAAAGAATTCAAAGAAGAGCTTCAGAAAAAGTCAAATGAACTCATTGCAAAAGACATTAATTTTTCATGGAATTTTGACCTCCTTGAAAATATTGAAAAAGAAGCTATTTATTTACAGCCAGGATTACCGAAAAATAAACCTTTACGAGCTTTAAGATTGGATGGTGTGGGAGTTGTTGCTGATGGAGGAACGATTGTAACATCAACAAAAGAAGTGGGGAGTGTTTTAATCACCGGTATCGAAGTTATCGAGGGAGATACTTGCATAAAATATCAATTAGTCTAATTTAGTCTAAATCATTTTAATTTTTTTTTGCGTAAACGCTCGTTTAGCAAGCATAAGCATCATGCCTTTGCTGAAGAGCATCATAATGCCACAAAAGAAGTTTATAAAACATTGGCTCAGCTGTATCACGAACATCTCGAATCCTAAATTAGCTGAATTCATGACACAGGCTATGCACGTGTAGGCCGATCACAAAGGCTCTAAAAAATGTAAACCTGCTGCAAATTTGTAGACCTGCTGCAAATTTGTAGAAAGGTCTTTTTTAATCCATGGATGGGTTTTATAGAAAATGAAAAGTCGGATTACAACAAGGAATTCGAATACAAGAAATTCAAAATACATTGGAATCGATTCGAAGAGTTTTTGTACAATGTGAGCTTGATACAACGTCTGATAATATAGCTTATGTTGCATTCGCCCATGCCGGGCTTAGCCGACAATTTTGCAGCGGCAGATGAATCATCAGTTTCTTCTTCTATCAGTGATCCTCAGCAGTATAAAAATCAAATAAAAATCCTTTCAGAATTGGCAACAAATCAAGAGGAGTCAGATGTCTACTATCATCGCATTCAAAATGTCGATATTGAAAAAAAAATACTCATTTTAAACGATCAATCTAAATGGGATGTCAGCTCGATGTATGAAGATGTGATAATTAATTGGCAAATTGGTGACCGAATAAGTCTTATTTTTAATGCTTCACAGTCCGGGTTTGGTATTCACAATTTAGACAAAGAATCATTTGCATGGGGAATTTGGGATTTTAAAACTTCTTCTCTCGAAAACTCTGATTCCATCGTGGAAGTCTCCTATGTTGGCTCCCCTAAATATACTATTAAAATTACATTAAAAAGCGGATTTCAGTTCGGCATTCCCCCACAAATTATTTCCAAGTTCAATATAAATTTTCAAAGGGTGATCCAGTTTATCTTTTTTTTAATGGGGGCAAAAACATGATTTTAAATCTCTCCAACCAGGGAACAAGGACTTTTGGATCTACCCTTTTAAAAAGCGGTAATCCAGATTGGAGAAATGAATCGAACCCATAACGATTCACGTTGTTGTGAAACATGCGCTTTGCTCTGTTCCTTCTTTAAGTGAACCTTGCTAATTTTTCTTCTTACTTAACCGATTTTGGTGGCAATAACTTCGAGACGGCGTATTTTGAGGACTTCCCATTTGGAAAAAGTGGCTTCTAATCCGTCTCGCAGCACAATCCTAAAACTTCCTTGTACCAATCATCTTAAGGCATTTCGGGGACAAAGTGTGTAAATAAATGGGAAGAAGCTTTTTTAACAGGGGCAATAGTCACTCCACTCCCCTACCTAATATAACGTAATTCTTGTGCCAATATTTTTTGGACACATTTTAGTCCCGCCTTATGTATACTCAATGAATCTTAGCATCAATTTTATTTCAAATAAAGTTCGATCGTTTTTTATAAGTTGTTTTTTTAGAAATAGCAATATACAATTGATTTTTATCAAACCAAAATTCAGAAGATTTGTACAGGAAATTTTATGTTCAATTTATTAAAAAAATCAATTTTACTTCTTTTGCTGCCATTTACGATTTATGCAGGCCCTTCTGAACGCCATTTACAACTAAGGCCTCTTTCTGAAATCTTTCAGGATCTTGAGCCTGAAATTCAAGAAAAAATTCCTTTGTTGATGGAAATTGCTGGTCAGGAAAATGAAGATACATTTTTTGCCTATCATGGAATGTCACAAAATAACCGAATATTCCAAGATATTTTACATGCGGTATTTGAAGAAGTCTTAAATATCCCTTTACCAAAAGATTTTTATTTCTTAAGAGTTCCAAATGAAAACAAGTGGAATTGGGAAAATCATAAAGATACGTTTTTCAAACATTACGGAAATTTCGAAGCCCCCAAAGAAATGAAAAACCTAGTCCTTGAAAACCTTCTCCGAATGATCAACAAACAACAAAACGTAAACTTAATTTTTGATGATTTCACTCCCCAAGAAAAAACTTCTTTATGGCTGTACTTCCAAGATTATATTGACTGCTCGTTCCATTCAAATTGGACATCCAAAGTCGAAAAATATGCTATTCCCGTCGATTATCAATGGAAAAAACCAGTATTCAACAGTTACCTTCCCCTCTTAACAGAAGTCATTACAAAAAAAATTCAATCTAGTTGTCCAAATTACAATCTTTCCTCTTTAAATCATTGGTTGGAAAGCATGTTCAGTACACAATTTGGAGTTTATAATGTCTTTAGACTTCGCGAAATAGATCCTCCTGCCGACCCTGCAATCATTGAATTGCTTGGAAATTCAGATCTACGCTTTAATGATACACGTGCTCCTCAAAAATCAGAGCTCATTTCATTAAACACTGCTATTTTAGCTAATTCCTGTGATATAGGCTGCTTTACGGCAAGAATTTTTTTAACAAATAAATCTGTTCTCAATGGAGATGCTGTTTTAGAAAATGAGCTGAAAGAACTATTTGAATGCATTGGTCTAGAATCTTCTTTAGCAAGTAAGCTCTGGGAAAAAGGCCAAAACAAGCTTTCTGAATTAAATGTACATGAGGGCTGTCTCCTTCAATTTTTTGATGAATCTGCATTAAGAGACGGCATCCCCTTTAAACTTGTCGACTTAGATACTTACGTCAGTTTTAAACATGGCATTCCAATCCCAAACTTGATTTCTTCAGATTATGTCAAAGGAGAATATTCTCTTAGATGTGGCAGTCGCGATTTAGAATTGAGGTTGGTCGTAAACAATAGAACCGTGCTGAATCCATTTTCTAACTTTAGAATTGTAAGGCATGACAGCTTATCTCAAAAGGAAAGCGCTCAACTTATTTTATCGCTAAAAGAAGATCTTAGAAATTCTTCAAAAAATCAGGAAAAAATTAAAAAATATGTGACTGCTCTAAATAGAATGTGGAACACTTTTTTCCCCCAATGAATATTAGAAGGAATACTCTATGGAACGTTAGCTTAACAAAAGTTGCTCGACATATAATGTCGAGTAACTAACCCAACTAATACACTGCAAAATTTAAATTTTTTTAGGGTTGAGTCATGTTAAAGCAAAGGTCAGAAAATTTATGTAGGCTGCTGCGTCTCGCAGCAGAAGCCAAGCCAGTGCTATTCTGCCACCTGCATAAACTAGGAATATAAATAAAATGGCAATCGAACTCAGTACTCCCCCATTCCAGTTCATTTTCAGTGAAAGCGATAGCTTAACAAAAATAGCTCGACATTCTATGTCAAGTTAGGCGCAAACCCAACTATGAGCTTACGCTCTTAATCAAAAACCTTTGTTTTTTAAAATGTCGAGCTATTTTTAGATATGTTTACTTTTTCATGTAAGACGTGCTTGCAATAGGAAGATAGCCTTTCGTTTGGTTAGCACCTAACTCGACATTGAATGTCGAGCTACTTTTGTTAACCCTCTCGTTTTCAAAAATTAACCACTCAAGGTCTAATTTCTAGAAGCAAACCCGCTATAGAAAATGTAAAAGCATTGAAATCTCTAAGATTTCTCATAAGGGAAGATATTTCATTTTGTAATCTATATCATAGTAGTGAGGTTTTGAATCACGAACTCGAGCATGGAAGGCGTGGCGTGAGTGCGGCATTAACGCTCATAGCCGAATGGCCATTGATGGAAAAATCTCCATTTTGAAGCATGCGCAGCCCATTTTGCCAAAAAAGCACAAATCAATAACTCGTCTTCCCCGATAGCGAAGTCCTTTCTAAGCTTGTTGAGGTTGAAGAATTGACTCCAGAAATCTTTTTAGGTGCGATACAATTTCTGAAAGGAACTAAGTAAACTTGGTTCCTTTCAATAAATTGACTTTTAGAGGTTACTTTACCGATTTTGTGGCAATAACTTCGAGCCGCCGTATTTTGAAATGGACCTCTCCATTTGGAAAAGGTGGCTCAAGTTCTAGAAATCGGTCGATGACCTTGCTCAGAAATTCAGCCTTTAAATTTTGAGGCAAGGGTCGAAGATAAGGAAACCATTGGCTTATGAATTTTTCAAAAACAGAGCGTGAAGGAAAAATATCACGCTGTGGAACGACTGCCAATCTAACTACATTGAACTGATTCAAGCCAAGCAAATTCATGTAAGCGGTATCATCGATAAAGTTCCAGCCTGTAGAAAATTTATTAAAATATGAAGACCATTCAGGCCTATCTATAAGCTCGGTAACAGCTAGTTCAAGAGTTGGCGGTAGCCCCATAGGCATCGTTAGTGCTAGGGTGCCATCGCACTTCAAGCTTTTGTAAGCACCAGTCAAAAAAGCTTCATGATTCTGCACCCACTGTAAGGCTGTGAAGGAAAAAATGAAATCAAATTGACTATTGAAGTCCAACTTCTGTGCATCTTTAAGGAAAAATTTCAAGTTAGGAAAATTGCTTTGAGGAAATGCAATTTGAGCAAATTCAATCATAGCTGGAGATATGTCCACTCCAATTACCGATCCATCCGGAATCAATGCAGCAATCTCCGCAGTAATTTTTCCATCACCACAGCCAACATCTAGTAAAGATCCATGCTTCTGAATCGTCACATATTTTAGTAGATCTGCTGCTGCACTTTTCTGTGACGACGAGTTTTCAAAGTAATCCTCTGCTTTCCAATAATCTTGGCTTTCGCCGAGACAGATATTTCCCGAAAATGAAAGTAATAAGAACAAAAATGCGTTAATTTTTCTCATAGACAAATTCTCCCTTGATATACCTAACTGCTAATCCAAATAAAAATAAGTTAGCCGATTCTAAATCCTTCGTCAACTATAATTCAGTTGTCAAGGGCACTGCTTATTAGAACTTAAGCAAAATAGCGCCTGACCCTTTACTCCCCTATCCTAAATGCATTTTAAGCTTACGCCTTTACTCAGACAACAATTGCCTTCTGATAATGTTAGCTCAACAAAAGTAGCTCAACATTCAATGTCAACGCTTTACACCTTAAAGTTTACGCTTTTACTCAAACAACAGTTACCTTCTAACAAAAGTAGCTCGACATTCAATGTCGAGTTAGGCACTAACCTAACCTAACAAGAGCTTAAGCCTTTATTCCCAACATCCTTGGTTTGAGAAAATCGCTACTTTTGACGAGCTTACTTTTTGGAAGTACTACCTATATAGAGTAAGAAGATTGCCTTTCATTTGGTTAGCACTTAACTCGACATAGAATGTCGAGCTACTTTAGATGAGCTTATGTTTTTAAGATGTAAGATGTGCTAGCGAGAAAAATAGCCTTTCGTTTTTCTAGCGACTAACTCGACCTGAAACACAGTCGACAAGCCTAAAAAAGGATAAAATGATACAAAATATTGTATCATTTTATTTTTCGAATGCGATTCAGATTTAAGTCAACAAGGACGTAGCTTAAACCTTTTCGGACATGCAAGTCTTAGATGTGTAGAATAAATTGAAAAATTCAAGTTTGTTGAAAATCTTAAGGAGAACAATCGGAGCATTTTCCATATCAGCTGGACCATTTTCTCCCTTGTTCATTAAAATCTTAAAAAGCATGTGGAAGTCATCTTCGTTACGACCCGTTCTCTCAAGCAATCTTTGAAAGAGATCGCGAAAATTTTTCACTTCTTTTAGCACTGCCGCCAATCCATGGTTCTTTGAATCATCGGAAACTATTCCTTCGACAAGATTTTTGACTATATCTTTAAGGTATGCGTTAAGCAATTCGAAATTATTATCTTTCCTCTTAACATGAAAAAGAGCATCTATCTCATCTGCAAACTGATAGAAAAACATAGGAAACTTTGTTAAGTCATCATATAGCTTGTTGCTTATTTTTGAATCTCTTACAGCAAACTCTAGCCTGCCAGTGAACCATCTGTTAGCTTGTTCCATTGATTCGAATTTTAATTCGTCCTCTACTTTTCTCAGAGGCACATTTTTTACCTTTTCTTCAACTGCCTCATTTTTATTTTCCATCGTTTCATCTACAGATCGACACTTTTTTTCTTTAGGGTAAGGAAATAAATAAATTAATTCATTTATTTGTTCAGCAAAATCGTTTAAATGTTGCTTTTCAGATTCTAACTTATCTACAAGTTCATATTTACTGTAGGTCTGAATTACACATTGAACAACATAGTTCACTTTCCAAACTTCTAGTTGAAGTATTTGAAGGTCAGCAATTAAGTCATCTTTTTCTTTTTTTGTATGTTCATTCTCCATCCATGCTTTGACTTTCAAAGGAATTTCATCGGAAAGTTTAATTCTTGTAGTTCTTAACGCAAGTTCTGTAAGATCCACACTTGTGTTCGATATTTGATATATAGTGCGGCTAACTAATGGAACCCAATAATTTAATGAATTACACCCAATCGCAGCATAATCATTAACATATTGAGAGATATACCTTTTGGCAGAGATAACTTGCATCTTAACCATAACATTTTTGCAATCTGATGCATTTATAACACCCATTTTAACATAAGGAGAAAGCTCATCTAAGTGTTGCTGTTGACAGATTAATTCTTTCCCGCGCTGAATCTCAGGGTAAACTTTATCTAAAATATTTTTACATTCGTCACTAAGGCCAAGAGAATACAGGTAATTATAATTGCTCATATTTGTAAAGGAACTACACTGCATACTTAGATAAATCTTTCCTTATAAATTTCGGAAGTATTGGACCATTTCCTTGATCTTGAAGAAGACGATTATTTTCGATCTGTTTTTCCCAAGTAATCGGATGAGCATCCAATACGAAATCAACCAAAGCGGGGTGAATTTCTTGATTTTGATTCTTGCTTATAAATTTCGTTTCTTCATAATTGTCCATTTTATGCATATAAACATCGTAACTAGACAAATCTTTATAAGGTGGAAATACTTTTTTTTCTTGTTGGTTTCTGGCTTTTCTAATTTCATCCAGAACGCGATTATCTTTTGAATCATTTTGTTCGGTTCGAAATCCTGCAGTTGCAAAAACATACCCATTTGCATGGACAGAATCTACCGCTAATCTTACTTCAGGTTCACACCTAAACACTTCAACTGCAATTTGGGTAAGAAGACGCAAAATGGGTCGGTCACCATTTAACCGGTCTTGACCAAGTGAATCTTCAACTCTAAAACGCAAACTACGCCCTTCCTTTTGAAGCTGATTAGGCTGTCCTGTATCAAGTTCCGAAGAATAACTAAATCCCCATTTTTTATCTGTATCCTTATCCTTCCATTCTCTCACAAAACCAATGTGGCCCAAATTTCCTGTAGTTTCTTGGTTCTTAAGGTAGAAATAAGTACGCCCATAAAAGTCGTAGCGAAATCCCGAAACAATTTCTACAGGGGTTTCTTTCCCGTTAAACATAATCTTTGTTTCACCAAATTTCGCCACTTTTTCTGTATTAAATATTTCCCTTTTTAAGCTAATTGTATTCATTTTCTCTGTTAGAGTAGATATGTTAAAATCAAAAGATGTAGATTCAAAAAATGATGCAACCCAAAAAGCTAATCTTTCGACATAAGGTAAAGATTGTATAAATTCTTCATATCTTGCGGCAGTTGAATGAAGAGCAGATGTAAAAAATTTTTTTTCTTTTTCTATAATTTTTAATCGCATGCATTTATTTCTTTTATCTTGCAACGGATGGATTTTATCTAAATCGCTTTCTTCAAATTCTGTTAAGATTTCATTATGCATACTGAAAATTTCATTAGATTTTTCTGAGATTCTATTTAAAAAGTCCCCTCTCTCCAAATCTTGTAATTTTCAGCTATTTTTTCGTACCAAGCAGAATTGTCATTAAGATTGCTAGGGATTTTATCAAGAAGAGTTGGGTAGCCATTTTCATCGAAATCGAGCACACCAACATCTCTATTTATATCTTTTTTCATCTCTTTTCTGACATCACTGGGAAGTCTTTTACTAACTACTATTTTCTCATTAAAAAGTTTTTGAATTTGTTGTGTTCTAAGACCTAAGTCTTCTATTGGAACATTTTTTTCACAATCAGCAATTGCACCATATTCATCTAGAAATGTTTCTCTTTTGATGCTATCTACTCTGGATTGTGTTTTGTCATGATTTCGTAGAGATGCTTGGGTAGCTGAGCCATTCAAGAAATCATCATTTTTTAGAAATTCAAATAAATAATTGGCTAGGTCGTTGTTTTCAAATACAGCTGATACACTCATTATTCACCTTTTTTTTTGTAAACTAACGTAAAGCAAACTATAACATAAATATGGAAAAAATGCAATTCAATAGCTATTTTTTTTGGGATTTTTTTACTGTCTGTTGATCGTGTATAAATATACTGACAGCCCAAAATTGGCCTCTTCCATGCATATAAGTACGTCTGAATTAAAACTCGATCATCTTTACGTCATCATTCCCGGGTCGATCTCATTTCCAATGTCAGAACAAATCACCGCGTGTGACTTGGATGCTTTTACAATCAAATAAGCACCGGCTTACCCTTACAAAATAGCGAACAGTTCTGTCAACTCACAGTCCGAGCATAATTTTTTTAACATCGATTCCAATTCAGTTTAAGCTGAACCTACCTACATAGCGAATTTGGCGTTGAGTTCAACTACATCTCTTGATCATTCAAAAATTACCAGTGATCCACCCTCCCCTCTCCGCAAAAATCGCAAAAAATTCAATAGTCTTTTCAATTACAATCTTTCCTTTTTGAATCAAAAGCTTCTGAATTAAATGTACGCGAAGGCTGTCTCCTTCAAATTTTTAATGAATCTCCATTAGGAAGAAGGCATCCCCTTAACAACTTGTCGACCAAAATACTTACGTCAATTTTAAACATGGCATTCCAATTTCAAATTGGATTGGCATGGCGCTTCATTGCCTTAATTTTATTGTTAATGCCGTGCCCTTAGAAATTCTATTTTGCAGGGCTTCTCCGATTAGCAATGGGAAGACTGATGGATCTTACAAATTAAGGCATGGTTCAGAAATGACCAAAATTAGGTAACATAAGGCGATCACGAGCCTGCCCACTTTTAGGCCGGTTTTTTAAAAAATGATTTTCTGGATTTAAGAGATTATTTAAGCGGCTTGTTTAAACAGTTCAAAGCCTAACATTTCTAGCCAATGTTTGTGCTTTTCACCCATCAATAATTCTGCAGGGCTTTTTCCAACCCTTTCAGTATATTTGCTTCTCATAAACCGACGATGATTCAAGAAGAATTGTAGAAACTCCAAATATTCGCCCCCTAGCTCTCTTCTTAATGTAAAATAATTCCTAAGCCTACTATTGATGTTTTCTACAAGAGAATTGGCTCGGAAAGTATCATCTAAAACGTTGTCTACCAGCGATTCGATCCAATAAAAATTTCCTCCCAATCTCGCCCGCAATTCGTTATGCTTTTCCCATCGTCTTCGGTTCGACGATGCCAAGCCTTTTAATTGGTAAACATCGATTACGTCTGATAAAGACACTTCAAATTCCTGTGCGATTTCGTAAAAGCACATTTCCATATGGGGTACAAATTCCAAAAGATTATCAGCATGATTTTCCAGATATTTACGCACTGGCCCAATTTTATGTGGACACATACTTTCACGAAGACAGAGCTGTTCGACTAAAAATTTAAGTAGATCTTGTCTGTTAGCATACGTCGGTCCAACAAGTGATAAGATATCGTTCTTGAGCCACCTATAGAGAATGGTCAAATCATCCACAAGATAAAAAGCCTTTTTACTGATTTGTTCTGCTTCTAATAGTTTCTGGTATAATTTTACCCGATTATCGGCATTTTTCCATTTTCCTCTTGGATACATAATTTGATGATTGAGACCCTCAACTACTTTAAGAGCGCCCATCGCTCGATTTTCTAAATAACTAACCATTTCCAAGAATGGTTTTAGGGCATGAAACGTGTCCCCTCGTGCTGGGATTTCGGGCCATGCGTCTTTTTGGCCCTTTCTTGCCGCTTGTCCTCCATCTATGATTGTAAAATCAGGCACAAGCCCCTGTTTTTCCTTGAGATCTAGAAGATGGACTCCCCAAGCATTGGCATCACACGATTCTTCAAGCTTAAGGAGATAGCAATATGTTGAACGTGCACAACATCCGACCAAAACGGGATCGCCGGCTTGGTAAATTTCATCATGTAGCCCTTCTTTTACCCTAGAAAGGTCCTTCTGATGATTGATTTCTTTGGCCTTCTCAAGATGCTTATACACAATGTTATGGACTGTTCCTTTAGAAATTTGATAATCAAAAAGATCGCGGAAAAATTCCATAACTCCCTGGTAAGATGACTTACAGATAAACATGAGTCCTAACAATGATTGCTCGAGCCATTTTTTTGTGACTGGAAGATGAAAAAGCACTTCCTCATCTTTATTAGAGGGTATTTCAAAAGCTTTCCCTATTCCGCTAAGAGCCTTTTCCTTTTGTTGGTATACAAATTTTCGACTGACTTTGTAGCGATCAGCTACATGTAAAATTGGAGTATTTCCTATGATGGCTTGTATGCCAATCTCTTGACGCTGATTCGAATTTAGAGAGTGTGCAACATGAGATACTTTCAATTTTTGTGCGGATAGTGTATCTATAGAAATCGACATAGTGATTGGTCCTGTAGGGGGTTTTGTCTGATAACAAATGTTTTACAGGAAATTGATTACTATGTCATTTTTTTCTAAAAATTAAATTGGTTCAAATGAAGGTCACACTTTCTTTGCCGCAAAGCGGCAAAGAAAGTGTGACCTTCATTTGAACCAAGCCGAAAAAATGAGTACTTTTCTTATTATGGACATGTGTAAAGCTTTTGTTACACGATTTCAACATGAACTCGTGTAAGCCTTGTACCTTATTTTTTTAGATTAGTCAACCGCGGGTGCTTTGTATGCCGTCAGTGTATATACCGAAACTTCTTTTAGATTGTAACGACACAGGCCTACAGCCTGAAATCATGTGCTGGCTACACCTAGGGCGCTGTACTAGGTGTAGCCAACACATGATTTTCAGGCTGTAGGTCTGCGACATTACAACTTAAAAAAATGCTCAGTGTAAACCTGGCGGATTTACGCTGGAAACGGTTTACCTGAAAGTGTACATTCTATAAATGGCAGATATTGTTGCACATGCGCCATGAATACAAAATTTCTTTAATGTTGCTTTTAATGCAGTTTCGAACTAAAATAGTTTGTTAATGGAGAAAAATACTAATGGCAAATTCGAAAGTTGTTTTAAGACCTGGAAAAGAGAAAGCGATCCTCAATAAGCATCACTGGATTTTCTCCGGAGCTATTGCTGAACTCCCTGCATTTCCGAATGGTGAACTATTGCCTGTTCATAGTCATTCAGGGGATTTTTTGGGAACAGGATACTTTAATCGTGAATCTGGCATCCTTGGCCGCATGGTGGCATTCGATGAAACACCTCCCTTAGAAGCTATCGAGCACGCACTTCAATCGGCACTCTCCTATCGCAAAGTTATCTTTAATCCAGCCGCCACAAACGGGTATCGCCTTGTTAATGGCGAAGGTGACTTTTTGCCTGGGCTGGTTGTGGATTGCTATGCAGACGTTTTGGTCATTCAAGTTTCTACTTTAGGAATGGAGAAGCTTAAACCTTTTATCGTTGAGTGGCTTGTCAAACAGTTAAAGCCAAAATCCATTTACGAAAAATCTAATAGCCCTTCACGAAAAGAAGAGGGATTAGAGTCTTCTTTTGGACTGCTCTACGGAGCTGAATCTCAAATTGTTGAAATTAAAGAAAATGGCTTAAAGTTTCTCGTTGATATCGTGGAGGGACAAAAGACAGGTTTCTTTTGCGACCTTCGTCAGATGCGTCAACAATTTAGAATTTTGGCAAATGGTAAATCCGTACTCAATTGCTTTGCCTATAGCGGAGGATTTTCTGTCTATGCTCTTGCAGGTGGAGCCAAAAGAGTTGATTCGGTTGAACTCTCTGAAAGAGCTCTTGATTTTGCCAGAAAAAACGTGATTCTCAATGGATTTACAGAATCTAAAGCTTCATTTTTTTCTGAAGATGTTTTCGATTTCGTACGTAAAAATCCACTTGATTATGAACTCATTGTGCTTGATCCTCCTGCATTTGCTAAAAAGCAAAGAGATGTGATTACAGCTTGCCGTGGCTATAAAGACATTAATCGCATCGCAATGAAGAAAATGCCTCCAAAAAGCTGGCTGCTTACTTGCTCTTGTTCATTTTATGTTAATGAACCTCTTTTCCAAAAAGTTATATTTCAAGCTGCTGTAGAAGCAGGACGTAAAGTTCGAATTGTCAGCAGACACTTAATGGCGCAAGACCATCCAATCAATATTTGCCATCCTGAAAGCGACTATCTGAAAAGCCTTCTTCTCTATATTGAGTGATTAGTGAGGGAATCTTACAACTACTGCATTGTGCTTTGCCATGACCTCGGGAGACTTTTGCGAATAATCTGTTACAGTAAATCTTTTGAATAAGAAAGAAATGGATTCTGTTCCTTTCTCAGGAGTAGCTGTTTCCTCGTTCAATCTTTCGGTAGGCATCTTCACAATCTGATGCTCATTATTTTTTATTTTATCATTTCCATTGCCGGATTTCAAAATAGTTTCACCTGTTTCGGAAATAGGAGCAGCAGAGCTATATATTTCCCTCCCTTTTTTATCATTTGACGATGGGGAAATAGCCGGATGATCCGTTGAAACTTGGCTTGTATGCCTATTAAGATCTGGCATTTCTGAGTTACTCATTTTCTACCTCATTTTCTAAATGTTCTGCCACATCTGAATTATATTATAAAAATTAATTTAATATCAAGAAGCCTAGTTTATCTTATAGAGGTTCAGACTATGTAACGAGATCCCTCTTCTACTCATGTAATTATCTTTGAATCACGTGCTTCTTTCACCGCTCCCGCGGAAGCGTCAATTACCCACCATCATTCTATCATCTGAAATGATCTTTGTGCCTTTGCGCCTTTTGCAGCTTCTTTGTGTTAAAAAAACTATCGAATACACATATAGAATAGAGGATTAAATTTCGCTAAAAGCTATATTCGAACATATGAATCGGACATTATTCTAGTTTTATTTTTTTTAACACAAAGAAGCGCAAAAGGCACAAAGGAGCAAAGAAAATGCAGAAAAAGGTAGTCAGAATTGACGAATGGGCTACCGCGGCTCTTTGCCTCAGTGTTTCAAATTCACCAAAGTAGCGGCAGTATATAGTAACTGTCTATTCTTTTTTTGCATTCACTGTCTTTTACGATTTTTTCACAGCCTTCGTTTAAACTGTCAAGTTAGGCTTTTTGCATCTTCTCTTATTTTGCAAAATCGGGTAAGCTTAGGACTTGAATTCTTTTACCGGAGAAACTCTTATGAATTTACTTGTGATCGGTGTAGGGTATGTCGGCTTAGTGACCGCCACTTGTTTTGCTGAGATGGGATATCATGTCACGTGCCTCGATATCGACCAGGATAAAATCGAAAAATTGAAAGCTGGAGAAATTCCAATCTACGAGCCCGGCCTTGAAGAGATTGTTCGGCGAAACATCAAAAATAAACATTTACAATTTACAACAGACTATCAAAGCGCCCTAGAAGACACCACAATCTGTTTCATCACTGTTGAAACCCCCATGGGAACAGACGGTAATGCAGATCTTAAGTTCGTACGCCAAGTGGCCACTTCAATTGGAACTTATCTAAATAGCTACAAAATTATCGTCAATAAATCGACAGTCCCCATCGGCACCGCAAAACTTGTAGAAACAATTATTGCAGAGCAATTAGAACTTCGCGAAGTCTCTTTAGAATTTGATGTTGTTTCCAATCCGGAATTTCTGAAAGAAGGCAATGCTATAAACGACTTTATGAAACCCGATCGTGTTATCATCGGCTCTAGCAGTGAGAGAGCCCTATCTGCTATGAAAGCACTCTATTCTCCATTCATGCTCAATCACGACCGCCTAATTGGGATGGACCGAGAGTCCGCAGAAATGACCAAGTATGCTGCCAACAGCATGCTTGCCCTTAGAATTTCGTTTATGAATGAGTTATCTGGTCTTTGTGAACTTACCGGTGCAGATATTAATAAAGTTCGCAAAGGAATCGGCAGCGATACACGCATAGGCCATAGTTTCTTGTACGCAGGCCCAGGTTTTGGAGGCTCTTGCTTTCCCAAAGATGTCCGTGCCTTATGCGCTCAAGCTGCAGCCTATCAATATGAAATGCCATTGACTAGCATGATTTCCGTTGTTAACAAACGCCAGAAGCTTGTCCTGGCAAACAAAATATTTCGCTATTTTTCCGAAATAGAAGGAATGACGCATTGCACGATCGCCATTTTAGGGCTTTCATTTAAACCTGACACCGACGATATCAGAGAATCCGCTTCGCTGGTTCTCATCGAAGAGCTCCTTGAAGTAGGTGTACATTTACGCTTGTATGACCCTGTTGCAATGAATCACACTAAAAAAGCCATCCCTCCTTCCGACAAAATTTATTGGGCTACAGATGAGATGGACGCCGCCGAAGGGGCAGATGCAGTTGTATTGATGACTGAATGGAAGCAATTTCGCTATTTAGATTTTGATAAACTTCGCATGCTGATGCGCGGTCACGCTTTCTTCGATGGCAGAAATCAATTTAATCCTGAAGATGTAGCTAAAAAAGGATTTGATTATATCAGTATCGGTCGTTCCCCTTTGTTTGCAAATGCCTATCAGGAAAATCAAGTACCCGTGAGTGAATATGCTCCTTAAAGATTACCTTCAAAACACTTCTGCTTTACTCGAAAGCCATCTCGATCGCATTATGCCTGAAAGTTCGCTGCCCTATTACACCCTCTTCTCTGCAGCTCGCTATTCCCTTCTTGGAGGAGGAAAACGATTGCGCCCCATCCTTCTACTTTCAACAGCTGAAGCGCTTGGGGCACCTTTAAATAAGGCACTATCCGCGGCATCTGCTGTGGAGCTTGTTCACACTTATTCATTGATCCACGACGACCTTCCTTGTATGGACGATGACAACTTCCGTCGAGGCAAACCCTCCTTACATAAAGCTTTTTCTGAAGCCCACGCTGTTTTGGCGGGAGACTTTCTACTCTCATACGCCTTTGAACTTCTGGCTGATGATACAGAACTTACTGCCGAACAACGCGTAAAGCTAGTTGCAATACTTGCAAAGGGATGTGGGGGAAATGGCATGATTGGCGGACAAGTCTTGGACATAGAGGCTGAAGGCCGGGAAATTGACCTTGCTGCCCTACAAACAATCCATCACCATAAAACGGGAGCTTTGATTACAGCTTCGATCTTGATGGGTGCCATTGTTGCAGATGCCCAAGAGGCAGATCTTACCGCTTTAAAAGAGTATGGCAATGCATTAGGTCTGGCATTTCAAATTATGGATGATGTTCTAGACATTCGCTCAAGCGTAGAAAAACATGGAAAAACAACCTCTTCTGATCTGGCGAACAATAAAACAACGTATGCTACCCTTCTCGGGCTTGAAAAAGCGCAATCTGTGGCCACTGGACTTATTCATGCTGCAAAAGTACATTTAAGTCGTGTAAGTGGCTCTACAGAGCAACTTGAGAACTTGGCAGACTTTGTTATTAATCGCTGAAGTAGAAGATGAATTTAAATTACTGTAATAAAAGCATTTTTCTTGTCCTTACACTTCTTGCGTTTATTTTTTTTCCAGTAACCTTCCCCAAACTGCACCTTTTTTATTTTGTCCCTTTTATCATTGTTAGCTATTACCAATTTAGCTTTGTAAGCAGCCTTTGGGTTTCATTGGCGTGTGGCACTCTCGTCGACTGCTTTTCTGTACATTCTTTTTTTGGACTCAATGCCTTTGTCTATTGTTTGACAACGTCTCTTCTTTACAACCAGCGGTCAAATTTTTTTGCGGACCGACTCAGTACACTCCCTCTGATGACTTCGCTGTTTTCAATAACAGCAACCATCTTTTTCATGCTATGTGCTTCGATTCTTGAAAGAAAACAAATATTCTCTTCAACTTTATTTTTTACAGATCTTTTTATCATGCCTGTTATTGACAGTTTATACGCATTTGTTTTTTTTGTTTTACCCATGCATTTACTTCAAAAAGTTACGCGAAAGGGGACACGTCTTTCTCATCGGGGTTAGGAAACAAATTATTTCTTCTTGCTTCATTAAGATCTAAAAACGTGCTATAATGCCTGGCTCCTCGCTCAATAAACTGGGGTATTTCGGGATACTCAACTTCACAAATGATGACAGCCTCGGCACGCGTTCCAAGCAAAGCAGTCAATCCACGAGGAGAATCTTCAAAGCCAATAACCCGATCAAACGGGGATGCATATTCATTGATCGCTTTTAAATAGCATTCTGGATCAGGTTTCGGTTTTTTATAGTCATGACGTGTAATCCATAAAGGAATCGCATCTAAAATAGGATGCTGGCTTCGCATAATCGATACGAGTTCATCTGGAGAATGTGTCACAACGCAACATTTGATTTTTGCTTCTTGTAAAGAAGTCAATAATTCGAAAACTCCAGGCATCAGTCCAACTTTTCCTGATCTGAGCAGAGACATCACCTCTTGTTTCTTTTCTGCATATAAGATCTCCCAAGAATCACCCTGATCATACAGCGAAGGAAATAATTCCAGAAATTCCTTCTCTATTTTATCCGAATGATAATGCGCTGTAAGGCAATATCGGTTAAAATCCCATGGCAATATAAATCCTCGTGCTTGCAGCATATTTTTATACGCGAGATAATGCAGCGACTCCGTGTTGACAAGCAACCCATCAAGATCAAATAAAAAAAGCTGATAACTATGAATCCACTCCATGAAACTCCCCTTAACCTCGGAATTACCGAGTCTTGCAACAAAAATTTATGTTCACTTTTCCCATTTTTCATACTTTTCATATGCCTTTTAACAAGCAGCTGTGAAAGCTCTTCGTCAGAATACTCAAAAGATCCCACCTTCTCAAAGCAACATGGAGAATACATCGGACGGCTTCATGATGAATTTTTGGAAATCCCTCCTTCAGTGAAAATTCCCCTTCCTCGCTACCCCTGGAAGAAAATTACAATCGGAAACTACCCAAAGATCAACAAGGAATACTTCCGTTGCAAGGGAAACCACATTAACCCAGTTAAAGTGATCACCCAAGATGGAAGCCCTTTGCACATATCAGATTGTGGCGGCATTGGTGACCACAGCCTTCCTTTGCGCAACAATAAAGAATTCATCTATCCTATTTTGATTAATTTGCTCAATTACGTACAGCTAAAAACCAATCATCAAGTTATCATTACATCGGGTCATTGTTGCCCGGAGCATAATCGGTACAATGATCCATCTCCAAAAGAACAATATTCAAAACATCTTCTTGGTGCAGAAGTCTCGTTCTATGTACAAGATCTGCAAACAAAACCCGATTCAATTGTTAAAATTCTCCAAGAATATTTCCATGAAAATCCTTTATATCGAGGGCTTTCTGAATACCAGGAATTCAAACGCTGGGAAAAAGGCGGAGGCAATTGCTCGACCCTACCTTGGTACAACAAGGAAATCTTTATCAAACTTTACCGTGCAGATGAAGGGCGTTCTTTTGATAATCGTCATTTGTATCCTTATATTTCCGTTCAAGTGCGTTACGATAGGGAACTTAAGGAACCTGTAGCTTATTCATGGGATAAAGCATTCCGCAACTATTGGCGCAGGTAAAGATGTGGGACCTGTTTGCCCAAAGCATAGTAAGATGGAGTTGGTGCTTCAATCATGCCCCCGCCTATACACCGGTCTCCCAAATAAAATACAACAGATTGTCTTGGCGTAACTGCCCGTTGAGGCATTGAAAATGAGACAAACGCTTTATCCCCTTCAATCCTATCGATTGTACATTCTTGGTCTGATTGGCGATACCGCACTTTAGCATGACAATTAAATGGGAGTTTTGGAGGATGGCCAGCAATCCATGTGAGCTCTGTTGCAGTCAAACCATCACAATACAGTGCAGGATGGTCTGCTCCTTGCTCAATAAAGACAACATTACGCTCCGTATCCTTTCCTACCACAAACCATGCCTCTCCAGCGCCCCCAATTTTTAAACCCTTACGTTGCCCTAAAGTATAAAAAGCTGTTCCATCATGGATGCCCACTACTTTACCAGTCAGAGTTTCAAAGTTCCCTTTTTGATATTGGATATAATTTCCCAAAAATTGCTTAAAATTGCGTTCTCCAATGAAACAAATGCCTGTGCTGTCTTTTTTTTCGGAAGTTGTGAGTCCATGTGAACGAGCAAGAGCACGTACGTCACTTTTCATGAGATCGCCAATCGGAAACATCACGTGGCGAAGTGCTTCACCTAATACAGCATAAAGAAAATAGCTTTGGTCTTTACCAGGGTCACTTCCTTTCAGTAATTCGGGAATTCCAGAGCTGGACAGCTCTGTGCGGCAATAATGACCTGTCGCTAAAAAGTCAGCACCGAGCTCTAATGCACGCTTCAGAAGAACTTTAAACTTAATTTCTC
The DNA here is from genome assembly GCA_013813265.1 of Parachlamydiaceae bacterium. Taxonomy (GTDB): domain Bacteria; phylum Chlamydiota; class Chlamydiia; order Chlamydiales; family Parachlamydiaceae; genus JACCRY01. Next base: position 1,964 of record JACCRY010000175.1, on the reverse strand, counting down.
GATTGCATAGGATATCAGGATTTGGTGTATGACCTTTTTTAAATTCTTCAAGAAAATGCGTAAAAACACTTTCACGGTATTCTTTGACAAAGTTAACCGCATAATGGGGTATTTGCAATGCTTCACACACAGAGACCACATCTTCATACTCTTTTGCAGATGTACAAACCCCATTTTCATCAAGTTCTTCCCAATTTTTCATGAATAAGCCAATGACGCGGAAGCCCTGTTTTTTAAGCAAAAGAGCCACAACTGAAGAATCAACCCCACCAGACATTCCCACGGCGATTGTTGTATCACACGGATCTTTTATGGCATTCATAATGAGATCTTCGAATTAAAGGCTTCATCACCGGAAAATAGCACACTTTCCCCTTCTGATTTTGCCACCAAAACAGCACAGCAACTGTTTCCAAATGTATTTGCCGCCGTGCGGAACATGTCAAGGATCCGTTCAACTGCCAGGACGAATCCAATGCCTTCAATTGGAAGGCCAACAGCCTGTAATATTACAACGATAGAAATCAAACATGCGGAAGGGATGCCTGCCGCCCCGAAAGATGTGACCACGGACATGAAAATCACTAAAATCTGGGTAGAAAGAGGTAAGACAACTCCATAGACCTGACTGACAAAAAAAACAACCATGCACACATATAAGGCAGATCCTGAAAGGCTCATAGCTGTTCCAAGCGGGAGCGTAAAACTGCAAATGTGATTCGACACACCGACGCGTTTTTCCATGCAATCAATCACAACCGGAAGAGATGCTGCTGAGGAGCTTGTGGAAAAGGCGGTCAAAAGTGCGGGAAACATTGCTTTCACATGGGCCAAAGGGCTGACTTTAGCGACATATTTTAATAAAAATGGTAAAATAAGCGCGACATAGATACCCAACGCAAGCAAGACTGAGGCAAAGAACCATGCAATTGCACTGAATGCTTCGCTTCCTGAAGTCGCAACGACTTTCGCAACCAGTGCAAAAACACCAATTGGCAATGCTTTCATAAAAAATTCTGTCATCTTCATCATTGTTTGAAACAGCGCTTTCCAAAATCCCAGCATAATGCGTGAAGGTTCCCCTTCAATTTTCATCGAGAAATACCCGAACATCAGACAAAATAAAATAAGTCCCATCATCTGACTTTGAGAAGCGGCAGCTAAAATATTCGAAGGCACCATCTTTAAAAGGAGTTCTTTGAACTTCGCAAAGCCTCCCCCTTCAGAGAGTTGCTCTAAATTTTGCACTTTAGTTTCGAGTGCAACTGTATCCGTTCCTGTAGTCAAGGTAGAGGGGTGGCCGCCATCAATTCCAGGAGTCATCGATGTCACGACCGCATAGCCTACAAGTACAGCAAGAGTTGTAGTCAAAATAAAACTGACTATTGTTTTTATTCCTAAGTACCCCATGGTGGCATCTCCACCCATACGAGCGGCACCTAAAATGATGGAGGAAGCAACTAAAGGCACAACAACAAGACTTAAACCATTTAAGAAAAGTTCACCCACCAACCCAAAAATATCTACAAAGGGCACTCCGAAAATTCCTGCAGTCGGACCTGTTAAGTATCCAGCAATTGCGGCAAGCAAAAGAGCAAAAATAACATTTATTATGGATCGATTGTTTTTCATGTTCTTTTCATGGTTAGAATGGTTATAAATGATTTATTTTACAGTAAATGACATTTTTTGTAACTAAATTTATTAAAGTTTTTCTACCACAGACCTTATAGAATGGTAACTGGTAACTGAACATTCGGATCATGATATTCACGTAAATATTTTTGAATCGCGTGCTTCTTTCACTGCTACCGCAGCTTTGTCAATTAATAATCCATACCATCGAGTAGGTGGGGCCCGAAGGCCCCGACCTCTCACAGAACCGTACGTACGGGTCCGTATACGGCTCTTCATGCTAACTTCACCCACTTTTCTGTGGAGAACCAGTGTTCCAGTCCGAGCTT
>JACCRY010000239.1 GCA_013813265.1 Parachlamydiaceae bacterium | reverse complement strand
CGAGAATCTTCCACTACACTTAAAATCTTAATGACCGGATGATTTATCCCTGAACTACATATTTTTTTTTGCCGGTCCATCACATGTTCTGGAATTTCACCTTTTTTGCCTGCCATTATACCCCCCCCCATCCATTTTATAATGAAAAAGGTTAAGGAAAAAAAAATTAAATTTCAAAAAATTGTTCTGATTTCATGTGCCCTGGGATTTACCCCCTTACTTCTTTACATCTAAACATGTTAAAATGTATAATAAAACTAGATCAACAAAGGAGCGATAGTATGGGAAAACAAAGACTATCATTTGATATGGATGTGGAGGATCACAGATATGTAAAAATGTGCTGCGCCAAGCTAGGTATAAGCTTAAAAGATTTCATCATTTCCGCAACTATTCAAAAAGTTGAAGAGTATGAAGATAGATGGATGTTTGAACATTCATTTGAAGACAACGAGGGTGACAATCACACATTAATTGATCACGACGGACAATTTCATGCGTTATAAAGTAGAATTAAGACCAAAAGCGACCAAGTTCCTGAATTCTATACAGAAGGCAGATAAAGAGAAAATTGAAAAAAAGCTGGAAGAGCTATCGTTGAATCCTAGAAATGAGCATGTCATAAAACTTTCAGGGATGAGTCCTGATCAATATAGAGCGCGACAAGGCGACTATAAGATATTATTCACGATTGAAGATGAGAAACTCATAGTAGAAGTTATAGACATAAAAAATCGTCAAGACGCATACAAGAAATAAGCCACCAATTTTAGTTTTAAGGAAAAGGCAAAATAGTCATGGGTAAATTACAATCTATACCACTTATACACAAATTCAGAGATTTATGGGTGGATGCTATTTGATTTGCGGCACGGTTAGGTTTTGCATCTTTTTAACTACATCTTTTCAACGACTTTGACACCAAGAAGCGTCAACCCTTGACGTAATGTTTGTGCGACAGCTTCACAAAGCAAAAGACGTGATGTCTCCTGTGTAGTCCCCTCAACACGGCAATCTCTAAAAAAGGCGTTAAACTTTTCCGCAAGGGTATAAAGATAATCCGTAAGGTGATGTGGCAAAAGGTCCTTTGCAAGCTGCTGTAAAGTGTTGTTAAATTGCGCCAATTGCAATCCTAAAGCAATCTCAGAAGAATGCTCAAGAGTAATATAGCCTTCCTTTTTTAAGGCTTCCAAATCTGCTCCGACTTTACGCTTAATTCCCGCAACTCGAACATAGGAATACATCAAATAGGCCGCAGTATTCCCCTCGAATCGCAACATTCGCTCATAGCTGAATGTGTAATCTCCGGTACGATGACAACAAAGGTCGGCATACTTTACAGCGCCTATTCCTAAAGCTTGCGCTAATTTATGTCTCTCAGGGTCATCGAGTTCCGGCGAACGCTCTATAAGAATTTTATCTGCATAATCAACAGCCGTCGTCAGTAGATCAATCAAACGCTCAGTATCACCAGCACGCGATCGGAATTTTTTCCCATCTGCACCTAAAACCAATCCGAAAGGAACATGATCCACAGCAACTTTTTTACGATCAAGATATCCCGCCATTTCTGCAGCTTTAAAAATTTGCTGAAAATGAGTTCCTTGACCCGCATCAGTTACATAAATTAAACGATCTGCCTTTTCTTCCTGAATGCGTTGGCGGATCGCTGCCATGTCCGTGGTATCATAGTTGTAACCTGAGTCTGCTTTTTGAATCATCAGGGGCAATGGATCTCCATTGCGATTAAAAAACCCTTCGACAAAAATGCATTTAGCCCCATCTGAAAGAGAGACAAGCTCTTTGGCTTCCAGTTCGGCTACTAACCCAGGCAGCAAGGGATTATAAAAGGATTCTCCACGCTCGATAATTTTTACGTCGAGGAGATCATAAATCTGCTGATAAGCTTTTCGCGAAACATCGCAAATCATCTGCCAGGTCATTAAACTTTCCTGATCCCCTCCTTGGATTTTAACAACTTCTAATTGAGCAACCTTTTTAAAAGTTGCATCAGCATCAAAGCGTGCCTTTGCAGCTTTATAATGATTCATGAGGCCCAGGAGATCGATTTCTTCGTTACCGGAGACGACAGTCGGCGCCATTTCTTTCATATAGGCGATCAACATGCCAAAGGAAGTTCCCCAATCTCCGACATGATTTAGACGTAAAACATCATGTCCCAAAAACTCAAAAAGGCGTGCTAGGCAGTCTCCAATAATGGTCGAACGTAAATGGCCTACATGCATTTCTTTAGCAGTATTTGGACTTGAGAAATCGATCACAATTCGTTGTTTGTGCTCTGGATAAGGAATTCCAAAATGTGGCTCTACCAACTGTGTATTGACTATTCTACTGATATATTCTGATGAGAGAGTTATATTGATAAACCCTGGCCCAGCAATTTCTAGATGAGCTATGGGATGACTACCAGGGGGCATTGCATTTAATCGAGCGACAATGGCTTCAGCAATTACGCGTGGGGAAGCTCCAAGTAGTTTTGCAAGCTTCATGGCGGAATTAAATTGAAAATGACCGTATTTTTCTTGGGTTGCTTGAGCAATTTCAACAAAGACATTCTGATTTTCTGCTAGATCCGGATACGCTTCTAAAAGAGCTTTTTTTAAATAATTTGACAATACGTCGATTAAACTTTCTTTCATTTTTTCCCCATAAATTATTCTCCTTTCATACTAGCAACTGCTCGGGTAAAAGTCGAGAATTTGATATTTTGTATGTCACTTAGGAGAGCAAGAAAACCCTCAGGGCGATTGCATTATATAGAATATTTTGATTTGTGTCCCGGAATTCAGATTAGGGATTTTTTTAGTGTGTCTGCTTTTTTTTCATCGAGCTGAGTAGAAATTTATGTAAAGTATCCTAATGTGTACTAGAAAACAGGATATATAGGATCGCAAGCGGCAAGATATGCATGATAATAATCAACCTCTATATTTTTAGCTAACGGAAACAATATTAGGATGCTTGCTTCGATGTAATGAATGAGCTTCATCATCCTGATCATCTTATTTTCGACTACCCAATGACTTCTAACTGCGTGAGCAAAGAATTTAGCATCTATTTCAAGGCTCAATATATAGTAGCATGTCTCAAATGTAGATCTATCTCCATAAGTTCTTCTGCGAATAACTCGTCCAACTGATTTCATTCCTTCCCATTCCATTGCCACTGGTAAATCGTCTGCATCAAGAATACTGTATAGTCGGTGTTCTACTCTTCCGTGATCATCATTCTTGCTCTCAAATTGGTCTGCATCAAATCCTCTGTAGTTATTTTGCTCAGCGTTACAAAAAAGTAATTTCACATCTTCAAGGAGACTATACTAATTGCGGGGCTTATATTAGGTTTCTGTTTTGGGCATGGTTCAGATGAAGGTAACACTTTTTGCACTAATTAGCCGCTAAGCGGCTAATTAGCGCAAAAAAAGTTACCTTCATCTGAACCAGTGAAAAAAAAATGACATAGCAATCAATTTTACT
>JACCRY010000238.1 GCA_013813265.1 Parachlamydiaceae bacterium | reverse complement strand
TGAAAAGTTGCATCTGACGCACTTCTCTTCTCGGTCGTAGCTATAGCTACGACGTCGTCAAGAATTACATCAGCTGCAACTTTCGCCTTACTGCTGCATTATTTCGAATTTTTTCACAGCCTCTGCGAGATGCAGCAGCCTGCAAGTTACTTCCAGTGGCTAGGCTTCAGTTTCAAAAGAGCGAAGAGTACCCTGTAATTCATCATTCATCTCTGCAAGAGCTTGATTGAAAAGAAGTTCACGGTAACATGGGTCAACGCTTGCAAATTTTTGTATCTTTTGCAGGAGGTGTACAGCTTTTTCCTGTTGTTGTGTAAGAATTTCAAGACTTTCCTGATAGTCTTGCTTTAAATTTGAATGTGTCGCGTAGTGTTTCCCAAAAAAAATGAAAAACCCTTTAATCCCTTTTTCCAATCGTTTGCGTGCATAGAGTTGCATAAGTTTGTGCTTGGCCTTTGCAGTTAAATAGCTACTAGCTTCTTTGGCAATGCAAAGGGAGTATCCAATCCCCAACGCTAGTAAGGAGAGTACAAGAGAAAAGCCTGCAAGGGATCCTTTTGCAAGGAGGCTAATATTTCCGAAAAAGACAGTAAAAAATCGTAGATTCGGATTTAAAGAAAAAAGAGCCAGGCCAAGAAAAATGACTCCTAAGGCAAAAAAGACTGCTCGATAGAATCGTACTTTTCCACTACTTACAGCATATGTTTGATAGAAAAAATCTTCTCCATTTCCAAGTATTTGTTCTTTAAAAAGTTCTAGTTCTAGATAGTATTTCTTTTTTGGTTCTAATTTGGCGCGTATAAGTTTTGGGAATTTTTGCGTATTTTTAAAGGAAAACAAATCGATCTGTAAGGATCTTGGATGTTTAGAGGTCGGTTTTAAAGGTAAAGATGATTGATGTTGTGTGCTAATCATATAGCCCCTTGTTATTAGTTTAAATTAATTTTATATATTTATTATTGCACAGTTCTTGTTTTTTTGTCAACTAAAATGGAGGATAAACAGTTTTAAATTAAATGGATTGATTATTATCATCTTAGGATTTTAAGCAAGAATTGTGCCAATTAATAAGCTACATCTTTTCAATTCTCCCCACCAGATGTTAATTTACGGTTGCTTTAGTTTACGTCGATATAAAAATAGACGCAAAACTATAAATTTTTATTTGCAGTTTGTTGTGAACTCATTTGTACATGAAACAAATACATTCCAGTAAAGGTCTGAGGATTATCAATTTCGAATTGGTGCCAGTGCACTAAAGAGCTAGCCTGTGGGTCATCAGGAAATTGCTCTTGATATTTTTTTATGATCTTCTGGTCTCGCATTTCAAAGCCCATAAATTTAAGCCCAAGTTCTTCTAGGATTGCGGCAATCCGTGGGAGTGTAAAAGTCTGCTCCTGCACATGAAACAGTAAGTCACGGCATGCAGAAAGTGAATAGAAATCGAGTCCCATTGACAACCAATGTATAGGATCACTGGGGGGAAGCGAAAAAATATCTTTCCTACACAGCTTGATACCCTCTGGTGTAGAAGGATAGCCTCTTGTCTTGATGAAAGTTTGGGCTGCAGCAACATCTTGTCGTGCAAGTTCACTGTAAAGCCCAATTTCCATTCGGCCTTGTGGTTTTAAAAGCTTTGTTAAAACACGCCATCCTCTTACTGGATCTTCTAAATGATGAAGGACCCCAACCGATTCTATCTGATCGAAAGTGCGATCTAATGACTCGAGATCCAATAGATCTGCTTGCATAAATTCAATATTATTTATCTTGAGTTCTTTAGCTTTTCTTGCTGCGTAAGCTAAGCTTTTTTTACTAAGGTCGATTGCTAAAATGTGGGAGTTTGGAAAGCTAATGGCACTGTTGATCGCATGCTGACCTGTTCCACATCCAGCTATTAACACTTCAAAACATTCAGCAGATTTAGGATTGATTTTATCGACAGTTTTCCATCGAGGATACGGATTTTCTTCATATTGAGAACTAACCTTAGTAGAAATAACATCAGAAATCGATTTTAAAAGCGGAATGTGGTTGGAAATCTGCTCTTCCTCAATTGGTTCCTTTACTTGCTCTTGGATTAAAGCAAAAAAATCTGGATCAGATTCAATTTCTGCTATCTCGAATAATTTTGTAGCAAACGGAACTCTATGAAGGGGCCTGTAACAGCCGAATAGTGCTACTAGAGCTTTTAATTTAGGTAAATCAAAAGAAGAGCTATCGAAATTTTTTAAGGTTCGCAGAATGGTTGATAATTGTTGCAGAGAAATACTCTCTGATTTCTCCTCTTCGTAAAGGTACTCATTGTAAAAACAGTTTCGTGAAAGCGCAAAGAGAAACTTTAAAAAGACATTTGGAAGCTTTGAAAATTGATTTTTTTCAAATTTTTCTAATAATGATTTTCGAGTGAAAGTCAGAAATTTTTCTATTTCTTGGTCCGAAAGAAGCGTCTTCTCGAGGAGTCTAATAAAAAGCTTATCTTCTAAAAGTTTGAAGTTATCTGATTCAAGTTTTTCAGTTATTTGCTCAAAAGCATTTTTTGAGTCTAGCAATGCAAAAATTTCTTGAAATGAAGGCGCAAGCTTTAGCAGACTGATTCCCGGAAGAGCAAAATGTTGAAGGCAAATGCCATTCCTCGATAAGCCTGTCGTAATGACTTGTTTAATGAGTTCACTGTACGAGCTAAATTTTACGAATTTGATCGTCTTGGCAAATTTAAGCCAAATTTCATGGTTGGCACTGTTGAGCTTAATTGAATTTAAGTAGGCGGCGATTGATTCATTAAAGCTGTCTTCCGATAGAAGGATATCTCCAAGGAGTCCATAAATTTCTGCCCGCCATAATAAATAACTATTATCTTTAAGGGGTGAATCTAGTGCTAAAGCTTCATAGCATCTAGCGAGTGCTTCTTGGGATCTATCTGAATGGATAAAAGTGTTAATTTCAAAAGTTAAATTTTTTAAGTTTTCTGGAGCGGTTGGCATGTATTTAACCTTTTGAAAGAGTTAAAAAAATCCAAAAGGCTGTGTGTTTCGAGTCTAACTCCCACTCCTTAATCATTTTTACGCTGCCGCGCCTTTTTTTCAGAAATTTTTTTCATCCGTGCCCGTTCACTCCAAGTCAGCGATTTCTCACCAAATTTTGAAATTTTATTTAAAGCATTGTCCATGAAGACATCGTCGTCTTCAAGAATCGTTCCTGAGGCAAAATCAAAAATTTTAGACTCTTTGTCCGCTTTTAATGTAGTCGATTTCTCAAAAGAGATTAAGGAACGTAATTGATTGCCTAATTTGATAAGAAATTTATCGAGAGGCTCCGTAAAAGCAAATGGACTTGCAAGTTCCCATGCCAGGGTTCCATAAAGATACCCTCCAAGTACACTGAAAATGTCAAAAAGGGCGCCAATGAAGTTAAGGTGTGAGATATTAATTAGCAAAAGAACTCCAAAAATTGCTGTAAAAATCCATTTGGCTTTAAAAGGAATGAGGAAAAAAAGGAGCAGTTCGCTTTCAAGGTTAAGCATTGTCCAAAGAGTGATAATTGCTAAAAGAGGGGCTCCAGGACCTGCAAGAGTTGTATATTGTTTTAGCAAAGGCATACATAGGAGGGTCGCAAGACCGACGATGATACCGATTACAAAATAAAAACGGAAAAAAGCGGAGTTACCAATCCGATCAAGTAGGGAGCCACCAAATATCCATAAAACATAAAGGTCAATAAAGAGCTCCCAAAAAAAGGAAAATGAAAGCCCTCCATTTCCCGAAGAAAGTACAAAAAGGTAGGAGAGTGGCTGCCAGATATACCAATTTTTTAATCCATTCCAAGAAAGGCTTAAAAGTGCTTGAGGTCCATTCATTTCGAGGTAATAGATAAAAAATCCATCAACCAGAGCACAAAATATGCTGACGATTGCCAGAGTCCACATCAAGTAGCGAAGGGCTTTGGAAACGGGAGCGGCAGTGCCGCCATAGGAGGAGGTATAGCTCATTGTTGGCTCGCTTAAGGTAATTCTTTAGTATACTCACTCAAATTTAAATTGCAAACAGCATGGAAGTTTGTAAATCACGCAGTGTAGCAGCTATCTCCAAGTTTGGTGTAGAATAAACTTTTTTTATTCTTAGAATGGATTCTTTAGGTAGAAAGTACCCTTTTCTATTTGTTATGAAAAGTATTATTATTATCATAATAAGTTAATTTTATACCATGGAAAAAAGATATGTTCTTTAAAAGAATTTAAAACTTTTTGACTTGTTCGTGCGGAAGTGTTAAAATTTAAGCTACAAAGCTTGTAAAATATATAAATTAGGTTTAAAGATGAGATTGGAATTAGATCCCTAACAAGCGAACGAGAAAGTAGCAAAATATCACGAGAAGGGATATTCGGATGAAACAGCCCTAGAGAGTGAGAAAGAAAGTCTTGTAAATGGAGTAATATGGACGCTGCAGTATTCCGGTAGCAAAAATTTAAATATTCAGGAACGGGTTAGACTTAGCTATTTATTCACTTGCTAAAGCGGCGTTGGGTTTGGGTGAATATTTGGTGTCTGGAAAATTCAAGGAGAACTGGCAGGTGAAGTTACAAGATAATCTGTCTGCATCTTGGAACGGGAAAAAAGTACGTCAGGTTTACTTCTTGTAGAGACATTCACCGAATTAAATATCTAAAAGACGCAGAATTAAGTAATTCTATACAGGGAGAGGCGTTTTCTAGGCCAGGTATTGCTGGGCGTATTTATTGTGACACGACCGATCGTGTCGTGAATCAGAAAGCACAATGGTTAAAAGATCACATTTTGAATCCGACAACGAAAGAAGAATGGATTCGAAGAATGTTAATGACGATTACTGACATGCTGGTGGTATTAGCATCTACACGTATAAAATTTAATGCGTCCGTAGGGGGAAGAGACTGTATAGCGCATACTTGCTTCGGTAGCATCGATATACCAACTGAACACTTAAGTTTTCACACTCCCCCAGAGTCTCCCATACAGACGAATAAGCAATTTTTTCTTGATAGTTTAGAATTTACAATGAGTGAAACTGGTTTCAACATGGGATAAGAAAAAGTATTAAATATGAAAAAGCTTAAATACAAAATAATTCAAACTGCTGTTGGATCATTAAAAATTGTTGTGAATAATAAAGCTTTGGTTGCTGTCTTATGGGACAATGAAAGAGTGGGTCGTGTCAATTTGAACGATCTGGAAGAAGATGAAAATGATGAATTACTCAAAGAAGTAGAGAAGCAACTGAAGGAATATTTTTCTTGTAAGCGAAATATTTTTGACTTGCCACTGGAAACTATGGGTACCCCATTTCAGAAGGCTGTTTGGGAGATGATATATCAGATTCCCTATGGTTCAATCTGTGCATATAAAGACATTGCTCAAAATGTAGGCAAGCCTCTAGCTGTAAGAGCTGTAGGTACTGCCATTGGACGAAACCCGATTTCAATTATTATTCCTTGTCATCGAGTCATTGCGTCTAATGGGAGCTTGGCTGGATTTGCTGGAGGATTGGTTCGCAAGAAAATTCTCTTGGATTTAGAAAGATGAACCATTTGAGGTCTAATAGGGTATACAAAGCTATTTACCTACGCCGTGATATTTTGCAAAGTGTTAGAAAAATATCTTTGAGATCGAGAAAAATACCGCTCTAAGAGGAGAGATTGGAATTTGTGGATTTAATAAAAAATATCATATGAACCAATTTAGCAAGCCAAATTGATTTTTTTAACACGAAGAAGCAACAAAAGAGGCAAAGGCACAAAGAAAATGTTAGATACATGAATAATGCCATTTTACAAAGGGGCAAATTTCGTTCACAATGATCTTTATGCCTTTGTGTCTTTTGCTGCTTCTTTGAGTTAAAAAAATCAATCTGGCACAGATTTACGTCTTGCTACACTCTCTATTTTTCAGTAGTATCTGGTGAATTAAAAGGTGTGCCGCGCGGGAGGTTTAGATGTCAGGTAAGGGCTCCATGCAAGATCTTGCAGATGAGCAAAATAGCAAGCTGCAAACTCATTTTGAAAAAATGGGGATGCAGCTCAAAGAAAAAGATAAGCGTATCGGTGAACTTCTACGGTATGAGCATGGAGCGAAAAAAAGTCTGGAAGAAAAGCAAAAGTATACACAACAGATAGAACAGAGCTTAAAAAGCCTGCAGAAGCGTTTTGATGTTGTGCAGCACGAAAATGATCAGCTATTGCAAGGTGCATTAGTAGCTCGTGACATGATTCAGTCACTAGTCGCACAGAATGAAGCAAGCAAGCTGCAGTATGATGACCTGTCGAGCTCCTTTGCTTCTGAACAAGAAGAAAAAAAAGAACTGCAGACCGAACTCAAAGCACTCTATAAGCAATTCGAAACTTTGAAAAAGCATGTAGAACTTCACAAAGAAAAGTTCCATTCCCAAATTCAAACCACTGAAAAGGTTCAGCAATCACTTTTAAGAACTGAACAAAAAAATGAAAGCCTTCAGGTGGATTTTACTAGGTGCAAAGAAGAGATCGGTGTCATCAAGCAACACTTGTCTAAGGGGATGCGTGATGCTAAAGATTTGGAAAATCGTTTTTGCGAAGCTGTAACTGAAAAAGTCGACATTCTGAAGTCCATGCGTCAAGTGCAAAGGGAATTTGATAAGCAGCATCAAGACCTGATAAATACAAAAGAAAAATTAAGAGCAAATAGTGAACGCACAAAGTTTGAGCTGTTTGATCTGGAGCAACGGCTTTCTGGTTCAAATCAACGCTGCGATGCACTTGAAATTCAGTTAAATGCTCTTCAAAAAAATATGGAAGATCTTTTAGAAAATCGTGATCAGCTTCATATAGCAAATTCCTTGCTCGAAAATGAAAAAGAAGTTCTCGTAGCTGAAAAAGGGCGTTTAGAAAAACAGTTGGAAGAAAATGCTTTGCAGATCAAACAAGTTTCTCAACGTCTGGAAAAAGTAACCCAAGAAAAAGATACTCTTGAAATTCAACAGGAACACTTGCTGGAAGAAATTTCCCTACAAAAAGCTTTAAATGAAGAAAAGGATTTTCAACTTGAGGAAGCAAGGCAACATTTTGCTAAAAAAATGCGTGAAGTAGCTCAGATGAATGACGCAATTGAAGACTTAGTCCGCCAGGCCGGAGAGCAAGAGGTCATACAAAAGCATCTAAAAGAGGTAAATAACCTTTTAGATTGTGATGTTCAAAGAGGAGAAGAGGAGAAAAAGGAACTTTCTGAAAAAATTGCTGTCCTTGAGGTTGAGATCATTAGATGGCAGCAAGATTGGCTTACAGAGAATCAGCAACGGCAATTTGCAGAAGAAAGAAATGCAGAGCTGAGAAAAATTGAACAATGTCATGCTCAATTGCAAAGTTTGCTTTCAGGGGTTGGCGGAGTATTAGTTCCCCCAACTATCGAGGACAAACCTCTTCTGAATAAAAATGGACATCAAAGTCATACTCCTTTACAATTTGGCATTTTACCCGAGCTGAGTAACTCTGACGATAATGAATCAGCTGTAAAACCATACTCCAATCTTTTTGATCTCCCCCAAGTACAAAGCCGCTCAAAGCAAAATCTTTTTGATTAACATATGCAGTATACTAGATGAAAGAAAAAATCCCTGAAATAATCATTGGAATTGATCCAGGTACTCGTGTAACTGGATATGGGATTATTCGTTTGCGTGGTAGTTCTTATGTGGCCCTGGATTATGGTTGCATTATACCCCCTGTAAAAGCTAAACTCTCAGATCGCTATTTAATTATTTTTAATGCGCTTGAGAGTATCTTAGAGCGTTATAAACCTGAAGCTTTAGTCGTGGAATCTCAATATGTCGGTAAAAATGTGAAAAGTGCTCTGACATTAGGCCAAGCTCGAGGTACTGCGATCATTGCTGCTAAGTGCAAAGGAATAGCTGTCTATGAGTATTCTCCGACTAGTGTCAAAAAAGCTGTTGGAAGTGGACGCGCTTCAAAAGTCCAAGTGCAAGAACTTGTAAAAATGTTGCTTGGTCTTCAAGTTTTGCCTGAGCCCGCAGATGCCGCAGATGCTCTTGCTGTAGCACTTTGCCATTCAAATACTGTCCGTTATGGCTCTTCAATTGATAGGGAGATTTAGCATGTTTGCGTTCATTCGAGGGGTAATTTTTGAGGCGACACCTCTACACTGCATTCTTGATGTGCAGGGAGTTGGGTATAAATTGTTTATCCCTGCAAGTACATTTGGAAAATTGCCCGCGTCAGGCAAAGAGATATTGCTTCATACCTCGTTTGTTGTCAGAGAGCTGTCACAGCATCTTTATGGGTTTTTGTCTGCGCAAGAACGGGATCTGTTCGATTTGCTTATTGGAATTACGGGTGTCGGACCTAAACTTGCCTTAAGCATCATAGGACATCTTTCCATTCGTGAATTACAGCAGGCTGTAAGTGGAGGAGATAATTTTGCTTTATGTCGAATTCCTGGAATCGGGAAAAAAACTGCAGAGCGACTAATCATAGAAATGCGGGATAAGCTTAAAAGCCTTTCAAGTCCTGAATTTGCAACTTTAGCAGTACATTCTACAGCGCAACAAGGCTTAAGTGATGCTATGAGTGCCTTAATGCATTTAGGGTATACTCAAGCGATAGCGCAAAAGGCAATTCAGCGCAGCGTTGATTCACTTAATGAAAACGTGGATTTGGCAACTCTTATTACAACAGCGCTGAAAAATGTTTAATTATCGGTGTAGTTAGAATTGATAGTGCATATCCTGCATTGCGAAAGAAATAGAAAAATCATAATGTCGGGCAAATGATACACGGTGGCCTAAAAGTCAATATTTGCCTCCGCGAATAATCAAAAAACTTTTATTTTGTAGGGCGATGACTATAATTTACCGATTTTTACTTTTATGTATTCTAGCGGCATCATCATGCATTGCAGAAGAAGTGCTTTGTGGTACTCTTATTGTGTGCTATCAAACCGGCCCCAAAGAGGAACGGCTTGATCGCATTCGCTTCCGTTTGCAAAATTCGCAATACGAGGGACAACTCTACCCAAAAAAAACTGCCTTGATGACGGGTGACAAATGTCAACATCGACATGTTGTGATCGAAAATCTTCCTATCGGAAAATATACCTTAAAATTTTTAGTTCCGAACTTAGATCATTATTTTGATGAGGTCCCTGAGCGCTCTTTTGAGCTTCATCCTGCGGAAGTTATTAAAGTCAATCAATTTATAAGACCACGTCAGGCTGTTTTCAAAGAATCAGATAAATTTAGTTTGGTTGAAGCTGGGCAGGCAATTATAGGTGATTCCTTTAGTGAAACTGCAATCAATGCCTTGCCGGCCGCAGTTGTGGAAGTTCCTGCTTTCTTAATCGGAATCTACGAAATTACAAACGCAGAATATGCCCGCTGGTTGAATCAGGCTGTATCAGAAGGTGAGATTACCTATACGGCTGAAGGTGATGCGCAAGGGACAGTTTTTGATCGAGAAGGGCATGTTTTGTGCAAGACGAAGGAACGAGAGCCTTTAAGTCAATTATCTTATCGTATGATTGAGGGCCATGTGCATTTTTCGCCGATTATCGGTAAAGAGGATTTTCCAGTAATTTTTGTTTCCTGGTATGGGGCAGATCTCTATTCTCGCAGTAATGGCTGGCGTCTTCCTTCAGAAGCTGAATGGGAAAAAGCTGCCTCGATGGAAATCAGAGAAAACTCATTTCCTTTACGAAAATTCCGCTTTGGATTTTCCAGAGATGAAATAGACCTCACATGGGCCAACTACAAAAATAATGACACTCCAATTGAAAATAACCTCGTGCATACCGCTAAAGTGGGGTATTTTAATGGGACCAATACGAATACGCAGGATGCTAAAAGTCCTTATGGCGCTTACGACATGAGTGGCAATGTATGGGAATGGGTCTCGGATTTTTTTAGGGAGAGCGATTCCATAGGCCCAAAAGTTGAAGAGAGCAAAATCGTTAAAGGTGGTTGTTACGATAGTTTAGCTTCAGGAGTTCGTACTGCAGAACGATTGGCGCTTCCTTTAAGCCACACGGACGCTTTTACTGGCTTTCGTGTAGCAGCAAACAAACGAGTGGATCTAAAATAAGTGTAAAGGGGGTTGAAAACAATGACACAAAAGAAAATTGATATTGCAATAGCCGAAGGTGATGGGATCGGTCCAGAGATTATGGCCGCAACATTACATATCCTAAAAGAGTCAGGAGCACAATTAAATATACATCCGGTTGCAGTCGGGGAAAAGCTATATTTAAGCGGACAGACGACTGGAATTGCGCCTGAAGCATGGGAAACAATACGCAATACCAAGGCCTTTTTAAAAGCCCCTATTACGACTCCACAAGGTGGAGGTTTTAAAAGCTTAAATGTGACTATTCGTACCACTCTTGGACTTTATGCAAACGTTCGTCCTTGCGTTTCTTACTTTCCTTTTGTTGCCACCAAACATCCAAAAATGGATGTTGTCATTATTCGGGAGAATGAAGAGGATCTTTATTGCGGCATTGAATATCGGCAGTCCAGAGACACTTACCATGCTTTGAAAATCATTTCTCGACCGGGATGTGAGCGTATTGTACGTTATGCATTTGAGTATGCTTTGGCTAATCAGCGTAGAAAAGTGACTTGTTTTACAAAAGATAATATTCTCAAAATGTCTGACGGATTATTCCATAAGGTCTTTGATGAGATTGCGCAAGAATATCCTATGATTGAAAATGAACATTGGATTGTTGACATCGGAGCAGCAAAACTAGCAGATACTCCTGAAGCTTTTGATATGATCGTGATGCCTAATCTATATGGGGATATTTTATCTGATGTAGCTGCGCAGATCGCGGGCTCAGTTGGCCTTGCAGGTTCTGCTAATATTGGAGCTCACTGTGCAATGTTTGAAGCGATCCATGGGTCTGCTCCAAGGCGTGCTGGACAGAATCTGGCTAACCCTTCAGGGTTAATCCAAGCTGCAGTTTTGTTGCTTGTGCACATTGGACAAAGTGAAGCGGCAAATAGAATTCAAAATGGCTGGTTAAAAACTTTAGAAGATGGAATTCATACTTACGATATCTTTAAGCCTGATACAAGTAAGCAAAAAGTTGGTACCCGTGAATTTGGCCAAGCTGTCGTCGATCGTTTAGGTCAATTGCCGCAAAAATTTAAAGCGGCAAACTTTAGCGCGCCTAAGCATGTCCATAAGGCTCACCATCAAAAAGCGCCAGAAAAAATAAATAAAAAAATAGTGGGTGTAGATATCTTTATCGATTGGGATAAAGATGTGGAAAAATTGCATCATGAACTTGCTTCACGTCAATCGAAGGTGCTTTCTCTTTCAGCGATTTACAATCGCGGTGTTCAAGTATGGCCGCAAAAGGCTTTAGAGACCTTGTGCATTGACAGCTGGCGCTGTCGTTATCTTGCAGAAAATGGTACGCATGCAGATGTTGTGGCTTTGTTGGAGAAACTTGCTCCTCTAGACTTTACGCACATAGAACTTATTTATGAGTTCTAAGCTGCATTGTTGAGGGACATTGGATTTAAGAATTTTCTTCTTAGGTTTAATGTCCTTATTTCTTATTCTTTCTTTTTTCTATTGTATTATAATAATGAATCTGGTACAAACTTTCCTAAGTAAGCGGTAAATCTACAAAAAAACGCAACTCTCTTAAGAGAAAATGCATTATTCTAAGCTATTTTAGAAAACAAGTGGTGTTTCATGTTAAAGTATCTGTTATTCATGCTGCTGTTGTTGTCAACTAATTACGTTCCAAACAATTACTTATACGGTGGCAAAGGGAACAGCAGGGCAACTCATTATGTCTATGATAATGGAACTACCCCACATGGGAAAGAGGAGACTCTATTTGGTTCAATTGCAAATCAACATTTATCTACAATGGATGCAGCAACATTAGATCGCGATTGGAAACTCAATGAATTTTTTGGACATATTAAAGTTCTCGGAGGGAAAACTTCTTCCCGGTATGGTCAATTGGTTGAAGAAATGCAAAAAATAGGACTATCTGAAGATGATTTTATTGCAGTACCTGGTGTGGAGGGAGCAGATCTTCCGAAAAAGCTTTGGTCTAAAGTCCCCGATTGGGCCGCAAAATCAGAACGAGGGAAGCAAGGAGTAGCAGGATGCACGATAGCGCACTACAATTTAATTCTAGACACAAAAACAAAATACGACGAAGCACTTAATAATTACAATGCTTTAATACTAAGAGATCTTGTTACAATAGAAGAACTTACCTTTGCTCAACAAGAAGTTAAGAAATATAGTTCTGTATTGATTTTGGAAAATAATGCAGCGTTTGGATCACTTCAAAATGGAAATCCGGAACTTAAGGGGGTGGGAACTCAATTTCGTCAAACGATTAAGCAATTGCCCAACGATTGGGATATGTTTTATTTTATGTGTTTGCATGGAGATTGGGGAAGTGCTAAACAAGTAGAGGGCGCTCCCAGGCTTCTACGGGCGACATATGGTGTTGTAAATAAATGTTTTGCTATTAATCATACTGCCTATGATGCTGTCGTGAAAACTTATGAAGCTGCTATAAAAAAATCAAATTCTGGGTCTAGTGTTTTTGAGCCTTGTGATCATTTGGTTGCCCAACTACATAAAAATATAAATGCATATATAGCAAAAGATCCTTTAGCTTATCGCTTCGCTTCCAACAGCATGGTGAGTGATGGTGGTGATTTTCAAGACGATTGGCAGCCCCTTCCACATTAAGCATTTCAATATAATTAAATTTCCAATCTCCCAGTCAACAAAGACTGCCGAGCTTCCAGAAGCTCTTTTAAATCACTTTCACAAATCTATTCGAGACGCAATTTCCTTTAACTCGACTTTGTACATTTTTTGCAATCGCCCTCGCGAGAGAAGCAAACTATGGCGTAATGAATTTCGAAGGAATGGGTATTTCTACCCCTTCCTTCGAAATTCATTACGCTGTAGGAAGCTTATCTTCGAGGGCGATGGCAAAAATGTACAAAGTCGAGTTTAAGTCTCTTCAACCCAAGAGATGTATGTTATGGACTTGGAGTTAAATTCCGTCTTTGAAAAGATCTTGATAGGGAAGTAGGATATCGAATAGTTTGCTGCGAGTCGTCACAGCGAGTTTTTCTTTCGCATTTTCCAAATGTTTTTCAAAGGTTCTCGGAGAAATATGGAGCTTTTGGGCAATTTGTTTAGTAGTTGCGCCAGTGAGATAATGGCCTAATGCAATCTTTTCACGTTTGGTTAAAGTCAGGATAGCTTTTGCTCTATCACAATCGGTTTCGATAGATGTGAGAAAATGGATTTCACTTTTAGGAACAATCGTATCTCCTGCTATTTCCGGCTGTATATCGTATTGATTTCCGATGATATCCGAAATGTTGATTTGATATTTAGAAGACTCTTCAATGATCGTTTTTGCTGCAATTTCAAAATGGTCAATAAATTTTTTAATGGCCTGAAGATTATTTAAATAGTTCATCTCAAAGCCGGAAATAAACTGACTTTTTGCAAACCCATATTCGATGAAACCATTATCAAAGGTTCGAATGCATATAAAAACATGGTAGCAATCACCACCGTCATTTAACTTTCCTTGCGTTTCTTCATATTCTCTACTTTTGAAAAGCTCGGGGATTACGAATCCATTACGAAAGAAACGTGGATGACGAAAATAAGGATGCCCTTTATAGAGATCTTGTCCAAAAAAAACTTCTGCTGTAGGCGGATAGTTTCCAATAACAGAATATAAGCCATTTATATCGTGTGTGTTTCTCCAAAAACGGTCAATTCCGCAGAAACGCGTTAGGGGTTCTATGAGTTTGTTTAATTTATGGTAGTGTTTTTTAGAGGTGTGGCCAATAAAATCGTAAATATTTCCCATTTTTGCCTATTGCATAGAGCTCTTAGTAACGTTAATGAGATAACGTACAGCTAAGAGCCCAATTATATTACACTTAATTTAGTTATATGGGTCTGACTCAGGACTGAAAGCGATCGTTAGCTTAGCACTTAACTCGACATAGAATTTCGAGTTACATTTTAGGCTTCGTAAACTCATCCAGCCAAGCCATTTGTTTAAAAGAAAATGTGCCAGAACTTAACTTTGCTGAGTTATTTGCGATGTATCGTCGAATGCGCGCCAACTCCTCAGGGCACATGAAATCAGAACAATTTTTTGAAATTTAATTTTTTTTTCCTTAACCTTCGTCATTATAAAATGGAGGGGGGGTATAATGGCAGGCAAAAAAGGTGAAATTCCAGAACATGTGATGGACCGGCAAAAAAAAATATGTAGTTCAGGGATAAATCATCCGGTCATTAAGATTTTAAGTGTAGTGGAAGATTCTCG
>JACCRY010000132.1 GCA_013813265.1 Parachlamydiaceae bacterium | reverse complement strand
TTGTTTATTTTCCTCAAAATTACAAAGCGATTTGAGTGCTCTAGAATTGAAAAATCACCAACGAGAGCTCGATCATCGGGCGATTTTTCGATTCTAGAGCACTCAAATCGTTTTGCAATTCCCTCTTCATGATAATTATCTGTTCGGATTTTGCAGAAAGTATCGATAATGCAAAAATAAAAACAAGTGCTGCAGCGATGGCGATCCCTGCGGTCATGAGAGGATTTGCAACACAGGCCACAAAGGCTAAAGGTGCTCCATAAGTGATGATACAGTAAGTAGACAATCCAAAAATTGCTACTGATACAGCTGAAACAACTGCTACGATTCCCGAAATAACTTTGCAACATGTTAATGGTTGATCTTCTATAGATGAAAATTGACTTATAGAAATTGGATCCATTATTTACTCCTTTAAGAGGAAAAAATAGTGTACAAAATAGAATTGTTTTATTCAATACCAAAAGGACTTTTTTATTTACCAGCCCGCAAAATAATTAGTGCCTTGACTTATAAATAATTTCAATATATAATATTTTTGTGAAACAAATAAAAGGAAGCATCGATCAATGAATTCTTTAAATTCTTTATTTGAAAACGTTAATTATACCAATGCGTCGATTGCAGATCGATTTCAGATGGAACAAGAAATTCTAGGCATTTCTAACGATATGGTTTTTCAGAAATTTATTTTTGGATTTTTCGAAAATGGTGTGACAGACTATCGGATCGAGGAAAATGATCCGACAGCCTGCGCTCAATTGGAGTTCTGTGCAAGTTCACTTTCAGCTAAAAGTTTCCTCGAAAACCTTACCCATTTTCTAGAAACTGAAGATGCCAAAAATGGGTTAACTCCCCAAACATACATACGAATTTTAGCTTTCATGACTTCTATACGTAATGGAGTCGAACTATCTCAACTTATCGACTTAATTCGTTCACTCAATAATAATACAATAATTTTATTAAAAACAGGAAACATATTCGGAACAGTTTTTAAAAATAATGAACAATCTTCTACAGTTGGTGATAATGAGGTCGAACGACTGATTATGCTTACGCTTAGTAAAATTGAAATTTTAAAACTTGGGGAAAGTGCATCTTTTTTGGCTGGCAATTGGATTCATGAAACACAGATAACAGTTGATCGAACTGAGTCGGGAAAATGGGAAATTTTCTATTGTGATACTGGTTCAGCTTCCCCATTACAAGTTTATTCTTTGACTAAAGAAGAAATTATCGATTCTGATCTTTGGAAAAATATTTATTCTACCAAAATATTGGATCAAGGCTCTCCCATACTATTTAAGGAAGAATCTAGAGTCACCACTCCTTCTGTCCTCGCTGCAGAAATATCAACACAAAAACATAATACGTGCCACATTCAATCTCAGATCGCACTTCTCAAAACGTTTATTGTTTATAAATCTCCTTTGCCTTATGAAGATACTATTCTCGAATGGAAGCATTTCAAATGCCTATTTGGAAAATACTTACTTACACAAGATAAATTTGAAAACACAGCTCTTTCAGAGATCTGCAAAATTGGCCATCAAAAGCATCAGCATACTTTTAAAGTAGCCACTTATCTGCACAATTCTGTCTGCGAAGGCAAATACGAAGAGATTACGAAAGTCTATCGAGATTTGTTTGAAAAATGCAAATTTGAATGGGAGGAGCCTACATTGGGCAGCCCTCTTCTTAGTCTATTAAAATTCAGAAAATCTTTTTCTGAAAAAATTCGTTATCTTTCCTCTTTTGAAGAACTAATGAATGTTATAGGTACGGAAATAGATCCTGTTTTGCAAAATGATTTAGTTTTATTTAAAAAACACTTTTCAGAAAAACAAACGTCCTGGAATATTCCCCCTTCTTTAATAATAGGATGCATAAAACAAAAAGAATTTGCAAAAGACGATCTAAAAATTGGCTTAATAAAGACTTTTATGTCCAAATTATCGGTGGAGGAAATATCACTGCTTCGAGGAGAATTGAGTACGTCTCTCCCGGAAGCCTTCGTCAAATTCATCCCAATCCATTTAAATTTAGAAAGTTTGCAACAGCTTTTCATAGATTCTAATCGAAAGGAATTTCTTATTGAATACTTAATTAAGCCTTTTGTATCTCACTTAACTTTAGATTATGTGCATCAATTTTTCCATAATACTCAACTACTTCCGGAATTATTTATTGATTCAATTTTATCTACGCTTACACTAGAGGATGTACATCGATTTTTCCTCGAGGATTTACCTCGAATTTTAAGTGATGATCATTTTTTACAAGAAGTGTAGATAAGTACTAACTGAAAGGTAAAGAAAATCTGTAATTGCTTTTAATTTCAATTTGAATTTTGACTGATGTCTTTTACAACTGCAAAGGCTTGTGAAGTCGATAAGCCATTGGTGTCAGGCTGAGCCATAATTGATGATATTTGAATTGACAGATATTGTCCTTAGGATGAAACACCTAATGAATCTCTTAGCAGGCTGAAGCTATGCCTATTAACGCCTAGGGCTAGGGTGTTCATTTTGATGATATTTTGGCAAAGAAAAATCACTCGGGATTCAACGATTGAAATCGACCCTGTATATATATACAGGGGCGATTTCAATCGTTGAATCGCGAGGATTTTTCAAAGCCAAAATGCCATCAAAATGAACACCCTAGCCTAGGGCTAAGGCATCGCCCTAGGTAGTGTAAAGAGGCATTTTCAAGCTATAGGCCTGTAAATATTACGTTAATTCAATAAGTAGGGTCTCTCTACATCCACACACAGATTTCTTAAACGCAAACTCACAGGCCTTCAGTCTGAAAATACAGCCCTAATGAGTGACAAGAAAAGATGTAGGGGAAAATTTGGTCATGCATGACACGAATATAAAACTACTTTAGTTGTGTCAACGATTTTATGATGCATGTGGAATTAACCAAAGGCTGAGCGGCTTATACAGCGCATTGCAATTTGAAGGATTATGAGTGCAGCTCCTGCAATTGCAAGGCTAACATATGGATTTGCTACAAACGCGACAATGGCTAATGGCGCTCCATAAGTAAAAATACAGAAAGCAGAAATTGCAAAAATAGTCGCTGCCACAGTTGCAACTAATCCAATTATGAGTGCTGGAGTAACTGTACAACATATGATTAAATTATCTTTTTCGCGAGGGGTAAGTTGCTTATCGGATATAGGATTCATTACATTACCTCTTTTAATGTTTGGTTACGGAATTTTACTATACCAAATAGCCTTGTTGAGAACAATCAGAAATAGCATTTTTTAAGAGTTTTTTCATTGGGCCCTACCTAATATAATTTTAGCTCGTCTTAAGTTGATAGCATTGAATGTGAGGCTACTTAATTGCCCGGCAAAAGGTCAGAGCATACACTTCAGCAGGACATCCTTCATAGAGCACTTCAGCACAACGTTGCAATGTTGATCCTGTTGTCATGACATCGTCAATCAGGAGAATGCGTTTATCGTGTAACTGATGCCCCTTTTTTAAAAGTAAAGTATCTTTAGTTAAGATTTTACGTTGCTTGCGATCCATGCCAGCTTGGCTGTAGTCACCGCTTTTGCGGATAAGTGTGGATTCCATCGGTATCCGTAGAAATTGAGACGTAGATTCTGCAAGAAGTTCACTTTGGTTGTAACCTCGTTCAAGCCAATGTGTAAATGAAATTGGGACTGGCACAATAAGGTCTGGCAGAGGCCATTGTAACTGAAAAAACTGCGCAACCAAAAATGCTCCAGCTCCTTTAGCTAGATAAGGTTGATTTCCATACTTGAGCTTACGAACAATCGATGCTGCTGGCCCCATGTAATCAAAAGCAGCACCTAGACGATCCACTGATAATTCTTCTGGCTTACAACAGAAACAGCGTTTGCTTTCGGTGCAGTAGTCTTGTGTAAAACAACACGGACAGCGTTCTTTGGGGTCAATTAGTTGTAATTGCCGTGTGCATTCAGCACAAAGATGCGCAAATTCTTCATAAATTGTTTCTCGGCAATGGATGCATCGAGGAGGAAATAAAAGATCTTTAAACGATCTAATAAATGGATTAAGAAATTTCTTTATATTCACATGCGCCTTCTTTTAAGCCTGAAGGGCAGTTTTTAGATAAGGTGCTGTCCAAGATCCTTTCGAATTTGATACTTCTTCAGGAGTTCCAGTGCAAACAACTTGGCCTCCCTTCGAGCCGGCATCTGGACCTAGTTCAATGATATAATCTCCGTTTTTTATGATATCTAGATTGTGTTCGATAATAATCATTGTGTTGCCTTTGTCGACAAGCTTATGAAGAACATTTAAAAGCTTTTTAATGTCATCGCTATGGAGTCCGGTTGTAGGTTCATCCAGGAGATATAGCGTCTTTCCCGAAGAGCGTTTGGCTAATTCACGACTGAGTTTAAGGCGCTGCGCTTCGCCTCCGGACAAAGTTGCGATCTCCTGCCCTAAAGTCAAATATCCAAGACCAACTGCAATGAGTGTGTCGAGAATACGTGTGATCTTAGGATGATGTTCGAAACCCATTCGAGCTTCATCTACAGTTGCATTGAGCCATTGGCCTAGATTTCTGCTTTCATAACTTATTTCTAAAGAAACAGGATTGAGTCTTAGTCCTTTGCAGTCTTCGCAAATCACTTTAATAGCCGGCAAAAATTGCATTTCAATCTTGCGGTAGCCGAGTCCCCAACAAGCCGAGCACATTCCTTTTCGATGATTGCAGCTAAAATGTTTAGGCTGCAGCCCTTTGATAGCTGCCTGAGGTAAAGAAGCATAGAATGAACGCATATGCGTTAATACATCCGAATAGGTGCTTACATCTGAACGAACTGTATGCCCAATCGGATTTTGATCGATGGAGATGACTCGTTCAAATTGTTTAAGATTTGAGACATTGCCTGTTTTGAGTTGTACCTCATCAGCTCGCGTATTGACCCCTTGAACTGAAGCCGGTAAAATAACTTCTTCAAGTAGTGATGATTTACCAGACCCTGAAATTCCGGTTAAGATTGTTATGGCATGGAGGGGAATTTCTAGGTTTAAATTCTGTAAATTATTTGCAGAGGCATTTTGGATTTTTATCGTTCCACGATCAATGGGACGGCGTTTTTTAATCATCGGAACGCTCATTTTTCCAGAAAGATAAGCTCCGGTCAAAGACTTAGAATTACGCAAAATTTGCTTATAAGTACCTTGTGCAATGATATGTCCGCCTTGAACACCGGAGCCAGGGCCAAAATCCAAAATGTAATCTGCTTTTGCAATAGAAAGAGGATCGTGTTCGACCATCAATAATGTGTTGCCAAGCTCTTTTAATTGTTGTAATGCTGCATTCAGACGATCGTTATCCCGAGGGTGTAGTCCGATGGTAGGTTCATCAAGAACGTATAAAACTCCTGTGAGGCCACTACCAAGCTGACGCGCAAGTCGGATACGTTGCGCTTCACCACCGCTTAGGGTCGGAGCTCGTCTTTCGAGAGAAAGATAGTGCAAGCCAACTTCAGAAAGAAAGCTGAGGCGGCTGATCAATTGCGCTTTGACTTCTTCTAATGATTTATTTTCCTTTGTGGGTATTGTAATTTTGCCTACAAAATTGAAGGCTTGATCAATCGGCATGCGGCAAAGCCCATCAATTGCGACATTATCAATCGTCACATTTCGGGCCAAAGGATTGATACGCGCTCCGCCACATGCAGGGCAGGGGAGCTCCTCTAGAAAAGGGAGAACAGCTTCACGAATTTCAGCGTACGCAGCCTTACCGGCTTTGGCCAATGTGGCATTAATACCGACCCATCGAAATTTAAATCCTTGAGGGGCTGTGTACCATTTGTCTGGAGGAGAGCCGTTCATAACAAGTTGAAGTTTTTCTGATGCAATTTGATTTAAAGGAAGCGTTGAATCGATTTTTTCTTCTTTAAGAAAAATTTCCATTAAAGAAAACGCTTCTCTGCTATATTTCGCAATCCACAATCGACGAATAAGGCCTTTTAAAGAAAAAAGCATCATTTCCGCATGGCTGGAGAAATTTGCTCCGTACTGATATCCTAGGCCGGTGCAATCAGGGCACATCCCTTCTGCAACGTTAAAAGCAAATGTGTGAGGGGTAATCTCAGGGTAGGATTTACCGGTACTTTCTACTGAAAATGCTAAATTGAAAAGCACATCGCCACTTTCTCGCATGACAACAAGTTTGTTTTTTCCGATAGATGCACTATTTTCGATTGCCTCAAAGAGCCGATGTCCCAGAGTGGGAGAAACTTTGAGCCTGTCGATCACTAAATAGAGTTCATTTTTACGTTTACGATCAAAGGGAATCGTTGCATTTCCATTCGATTCCAATTCATCAAACTCATAAAACATCCCATTTAAACGGATACGCAAAAACCCTTGTTTCTGCAGACGAGTCATCACATCTTCAAATTTTTCATTTTTTGCGAGATCTATCGGTGCCAGAATTTGAATTTTTTCACCTTCAGGGTACCCCATAATCCGATCCACGACATATTGCTTGCTGATTGCTTGAATCGGTTCCCCAGTTTCAGGACAATGTGGAATACCGACACGTGCAAAGAGTATTCGCAAATAATCGTAAATTTCTGTAAGTGTACCGATCGTGCTGCGTGGATTTCCGGCATGAGCTTTTTGTTCAACAGCTATCGCAGGGGAGAGGCCTGTGATTTGGCCTATTTTAGGTTTGGGCATTTGTTTGACAAATTGACGCGCATAGGGGGAAAGGGAATCGATGTAACGACGCTGTCCTTCGGCATATAACGTTTCAAAAGCAAATGAGGATTTTCCTGATCCCGAAGGGCCACTACAAACAGTGAGTTTTTGCCTTGGAATGGAAAGTGTAAGATTTTTGAGGTTATTTTGTTCTGCTGATGTGACGGTAATCGTATTGATCGTTGTTTTTTCTCGAGCTTTGATCTCTACTTGCAAAAGCTTGTCATGCTTTTGAATTTTATCCATCTTATGCATCGGATGTTCAAAAAGAGCTTTTTTGATCGCATGGCCGGTGGGGGTATCAAGTTTTGCTATTTTTTCGGGAGAACCTGTTGCGACAATCTGGCCGCCTTCTTCACCACCTTCAGGTCCTAAATCGATAATCCAATCGGCAGTTTTGACAACGTCCATGTTGTGTTCGATGACAAGAACTGTATTCCCACGCTCAACTAAAGCATGCAGGACTTCAAGCAAGTGTTTAATGTCATGAAAATGAAGTCCCGTAGTCGGTTCATCGAGGATATAAAGAGTTTTTCCGGTTGATGGTCTTGTCAGTTCTTTTGCTAGTTTAACCCGTTGAGCTTCTCCTCCAGAAAGTGTCGTCGATGACTGTCCAAGCTTGATATATTCCATGCCGACTTGTTGCAACGTAATGAGTTTTCGCTTGATGGCAGGGATATTTTCAAAAAAGCTGAGAGCTTCAACAACTTCCATCTCCAAAATTTCATTGATGTTTTTTCCTTTATAAAGAATGGACAAGGTATCGTGGTCAAATCTACAACCTAGGCAATAGGGGCAATCTACCCACGAATCTTCCATAAAGTCCATATCAATTTTAATCATGCCCATGCCTTCGCAATGTGGGCAGGATCCTTCTTTGACATTGAAGCTGAAGCGGCCGGGCTTATAACCTCGAGCTTGACTCTCAGGTAACATAGTGAAAAGATTTCGGATCTCATCAAAAAGTTTGATGTAAGTGGCTGAATTTGAGCGGGGATTTCTGCCTATAGGAGCTTGATCGATCGCAATGACTTTATCGATCAGTTCAATCCCTTTGATAACACGATGTTTTCCCACAAGGTGTTCTCCGCCATGCAAATGATTGGAAAGGGAAGGATAAAGGATATCCGTAATCAAAGACGATTTTCCCGAACCTGAAACTCCGGTCACAGCAATAAAAATTCCTAGAGGAAAGGTAGCGTCAACAGATTTAAGATTGTGATGGATAGCTCCTAAGATGCTAATGGCTTCACTGGTTGGCTTCCTTCGTTTTTTCGGGATAGGTATGTTGAGTCTTCCTGTAAGATATCCACCGGTTATGGACTTTTCACAATTTAAAAGTTCAGTAAGAGATCCATTGACGACGATTTCTCCACCGCGTGATCCAGGACCAGGACCGACATCCACAATCCGGTCAGCTTCCCAGATAGTTTCTTCGTCATGTTCGACAACAATTACACTGTTCCCAATGTCACGTAAATGCTTAAGAGTGGCAATAAGGCGTTGATTGTCGCGTGGATGAAGTCCAATTGAAGGCTCGTCAAGGATGTAAGTAATGCCAACTAAACCGCAGCCAATTTGTGAAGCAAGGCGAACACGCTGCGCTTCTCCACCTGATAGAGTCGGGGCTGTTCGATTCAGTGTTAGATAGTGCAAGCCAACTTCCATAAGAAATTGCAAGCGTTCAGTTATTTCTTTTAACAGCTCTTCGGCAATGCGTAGTTCATTTGGAGTAAGGTGAAGGGAAGTGAAAAATTTTAAGCACATGGCCACGGTCATGTCCGTCAGATCTCCAATCCGTTTACCGGAAAGTAGGGCAGCCCCGGGGTAGGGTTTTAATCGCTGTCCGAGGCAAGAAGGACAATTCTGTAAAACCATCACCTTTTGCATTTTTTTCTGGTAACCTTCGCTTTTAGCTTCAGCCAGGCGAGTACTCGCTTCATGCAACACACCACGCCAATGGATGTGATCCGTCCAGGTTGCGCCTGTATTGGGATTCACAAATTGCATTCGCGTCCACTTTTTCTCGGTCCCATGCAAAAAGACTTTTTTAGCTGAAGCTGGAAGATCTTTCCAAGGAGTTGATACGCTAAAACGATAGAGTCGGGCTAGATTGTCATAAATATTTCCGAATCGGACAGTATTGTAGGAACTGGCAACGACACAGCAATCTTCCGAAATGGATTTCGCGGGATCTATGATGAGATCTAAATCAAATTCATTAGTCACCCCCAGCCCGCTACAGCGTTCGCACATTCCTGAGGGAGTATTAAAGGAAAAGTCATGAGGCTCTAGAGAACTATATGAAAGACCCGATTTTTGAGAATAGGCATGCATGGAATAAAGATGTTCTTCCTCAGTTTCACTTTCAAGAACACTGCAAACACCATCTCCAAAACTTAGAGCCGTTGTAATCGCTTCGGCAATTCGAGAGAAATTATTTGGTTGAACTGCGATGCGATCAATTACAACATCAACATCATGGGCAAGATTGCCATCCAAGGAAATTTCATCCCCTAAATTAATGATTTTCCCATCTACACGTGCTTTCGTAAAACCTTTACGCAAGAGCTCTTGAAAGTCTTCCTTGAATTCAGCCTTTTTACCTTTTGCAAATGGAGATAGTATGATGACTTTTGAGCCCGTCGGAAAAGTTTGAACAGTTTTAATGATTCGTTCTCGGCTTTGAGGAAGCACGGGATCTCCACTTACAGGGCAGTGGGGGATTGCCACACGTGCATAGAGCACGCGAAAATAATCATAGATTTCTGTTAGTGTGCCTACTGTGGATCGAGGATTGCGTCCGGCAGTTTTCTGTTCGATGGAAATTGTAGGAGAAATTCCCGATGCCGATTCAATGTCCGGTTTGGCAAAATCCCCAATTTGTCTTCTTGCAAAGGTAGAAAGGGATTCGACATAACGCCTTTGACCTTCAACATAAAGTGTGTCAAAAGCAAGCGAAGACTTTCCGGAACCTGAAACTCCCGTAAATACGATAAATTCATTAGTGGGGAGTGTTAAATCCACAGACTTAAGATTGTGAACTTTAACTTTTTTTAAGACGATTTCACGGGAGTGCATTCTTTTTCCAATTTTATACTGAAAGCCCAAAGCTTATTGATTTCTTAGAACTCTTTCCTATCATCATATGTGAATTCAGAATCAGATGCAATCCCAGGCTTTATCCAATTTCTTGAAAACCTTAATATCTTAGCTGAGGGAACTCGGATCTTTGAGTGGAATATTTTTCAAATTTTCAAATAATTCATTTAAAAAACTATGATATGTTTTTTCAGTATTGCTTATTTTAGTCTGATCTTTCTTGTCAATATCCAAGCCATAGGAGGAATCATTCGCTCTAATTGACCCCTTTCCCATTGAGAATAATCGTGCTTTTTTTCCTTCGTCAGAACTTTCAAGGATTTTTACTCGTTCGGAAGAAAACTTTTTAATTTCTGGATGATCATCAGATACCGAAGTGATTAAATCATGAACAGCGTGTCGTACTTCTCTACCTTGTGGTTTATCTTTAATTGAGACAGTGCCTGCGGCATCAGTATCTGGACTTCTTATTTGCAAACTCAAATTACTTATATCATTCATTTTTTCTTTAATTGATTTACCTTTGAATTGTTCCAAATCAGGTGGAGCAGATCTAGGTTTAATGTTTGACTGTTGATTCGTAGAATTTGTGTTAGTCTTGCCGGAATTTTTGTCGGCATCCACAGCTTTATCTAATGCTGCATAAAAACGGTCTGTAGGAGATTGTTGTGGTTGAGGTGGTATAAACATATTACCTCCAAATTAAAAAAAAAATTATTCAAAAATTTATATATTTATTCGTAATTGTTATAATTATATTATATAGCGTCAGCATTTGTTTTTACAATAATGAAATAATAAAATTTAATAGTGTAAATGCAAAAATACAATCTTGTATGTTGAAATAAGTGCTTATAATGTTGTTGTATTTGTGAAATGCTATGGAAGCTTAATAAAGAGGCGAGGCTGGATTAATTAAAATTTTTGACGTTTTTTCCAGAATGCTTTGCCATAATCATATGTTAGCTCAGCATCCGGTTCAATTGGGTGCTTAGCAATAAAGACAATATGCAAAAGATTTCCTGCACAAAGGCAAAGAGGTTGTAGATTAGGGGTGTCACTATGGTTGATGAAGCGGGTTTCATTGCCTTCATTCATGGCATCAATGATTACATATTTTCGCGAGAACCAGCGAGTAGGATAATGAAAACAATACTCATTTTGATCGGGAGAACGACGGTAAAGTCGACGGACTGCACCTGTAAATTCTCCAACATATTCCCCAGTTTCCAGTGCGAAGTTTGTAAAAGCCCCATAGCCCATTTCTTCGTTGATCCACTTGATGCTCATGTTCGCTTTGTAACCATTATGTAATTCATGTCGGTACTTCCAGGCTTGTTCACGATTTTCTTCACCTAAAAAGCTCTTTTTTAGGATCCAGGGGCAATTCGTTAAAACCTCTTTAAAAAAGGGATATGAGCCGAAATTTAGATAGGGGCGAAACTCCACGCCAAATTGATCTTTAAATTGATATTCATTAATGCGAAACGGGACATCACTTCCCTTTGGTGCGACATTTATAAACCATTTTGCTGAGGGATCTAAAATGCGTTGAGAATCCTTTTGACCAAGATATCGCGCCAGTTCTAGGGCTGTGAAACCTAAACCATTTTTTAAATCCCGTAAATTCTTATCAGCTGACAAAATTCGAATAGCTTCGAGATCATGGTTCAAAACTGCTTGGTGCAGGGAAGATTCTTTTGTGCTAGAAAAAAAGAACATGGAGATTCTGCTTTGTAGAGGCAAATATTTGGGCACTTATCATCGTTGATTTGACTCTACTGGGTCTATTGATTATACTCAATTATCTTGTAAGAAATTATTTTTATATTTAAGTTGAAATAAAAGATCATATCGGTTATAATAAGTGTATAATTTAACTGATTGGAGAACTTTATGCCAAGTGGAATGTTGAACGGTAGGGGTTGTTACGATACGATGATCAAAGGTGAAGACGAGTCTTCATTATACTTGTCTATTCGTCACCATAATACTTCATTCTTACTGGAAAAACGAAAGGCTCTTGCCCTAGAAGAGCAAAAAAATATAAAGAAATCACAAAAAGAAATTATAGACGGAGAAATTAAAGAATGGTTTTCTGTCGGAGCTCTTCCTTTTGCGCGATCATGCACTAAATTTCTCTTTCTGATTCTTGTGTGGCCATTCTATTTTACTTTTTATCAAATGCCTCAGTTAGCTCTTACAAAAGTTATCTTTCCGCTTGTCGAAAAATTTAAACAAATCGTAGAAAAGATTGTAAGGCCTATCGTCAACGGTTTTTTACGTGTGTATCGCCCCATTGCTGCCTTTGGCCAAAAAATTCAAGATCTTTATCGTAGTTTTATAGCATCTCTTGAGAGACCTTTTCTTGCCTTTCGTGCTTTTGTAAACAAGTCTAAGCATCAAGCTCACGCATTTGTCATTTCACCCCCCAAAAAGGTTCTAAAGAAATGTCGTACCAAGATTGTAGCAGGATTTCAACGTTGTGCGTATGCATATAGAGCCTTCACTATCTGTTGCAAGCTTCTCGTTGATTATGGGCTTGACCAGGTTCGCAATCTAATCAAAAAGTAAACTAAAGAGCAAAAGAGAACCATGTACAAGCCACTCCCCATTGGGATTAGCGATTTTAAAGAAGTGATTGAGGATAATTACGCTTATGTCGATAAAACGCTTTTGATTGAAGAACTCATCGAAAAAGGAGCGAAAGTCGCCCTCATTCCACGTCTTCGTCGTTTTGGCAAGA
Source organism: Parachlamydiaceae bacterium (assembly GCA_013813265.1). Taxonomy (GTDB): domain Bacteria; phylum Chlamydiota; class Chlamydiia; order Chlamydiales; family Parachlamydiaceae; genus JACCRY01. Next base: position 8,123 of record JACCRY010000132.1, on the reverse strand, counting down.
CTTTAAATCTTTCAATGCTGCGCTATTTCTTCGAAAAAGGAAAACAAGAAACAGGCTATCTCTTCAAAGATTTGAAAATTTGGAAAAATGAAAAATATAGAGCCCTGCAAGGGCAATTTCCAGTCATCTTTATCACATTAAAAGATGTAAAACATGATTCTTGGGAAAAAACATTTGCTTCATTACGGGAATTGATTGCAGCTGAATTTGAGCGTCATAGCTATCTTTTGGAAGGCAATAATCTGACTATAAAAGAAAAAGCGTTGTATCACAAGATAGTTTTTGGAGAAGATGGTGAAACGATCATTGAAAAAAGCCTGCTGCTGCTCTCCGAATGGCTGCATCGGTATCACAGTAAGCGAGTGATTCTTTTGATTGACGAGTATGATACCCCAGCGCATGCGGCTTATATCGGAAACTATTACGATACGTTGATTGGATTTCTTCGCAATTGGTTATCAGCGGTCCTGAAAGACAATGTTTTTTTAGAGAGGGGAGTGTTAACCGGGATATTGCGGATTGCCAAGGAAAGCATTTTTTCAGGATTAAACAATATCAGCACCTTTACAATCCTGAATGAGACATTCAGTGACAAATTTGGACTGCTTGAATCGGAAGTCAAGGAGCTTTTAGACCATTATGATCTCTCTGAAAAACTTTCTGATATGAGAAAATGGTACAACGGTTACCGCATTGGATCGTCAACAAATATTTATAATCCTTGGTCGGTTTTAAATAGTATCGCAAATCGAGGAGCCCTTGCGCCTTACTGGGTGAACACGAGCGAAAATGCCCTTATGAAAAAGCTTATTGCTCAAGGAACAAGTGACTTCAAAGCCGATATAGAGCAGCTTTTAAAAGGTGAATTTATTGAAATGAACATCGATGATGGCGTTGTCTTTTCCGAACTTCAGCAAAATCCCAATGCCTTATGGTCTTTACTCCTTTACTGTGGCTATTTAACGCTAGATAGTGCTCCCTCTTATGGAACACCTTGCCATTTGCGTATTCCTAATACTGAAATCGCTGAATTATACAAATCGATGATTTTAAGCTGGTTTGAGCAAAGCATTCACGAGTATAAATATCGACTACTTCTGAGCAGCTTAACAAGCGGGGATATCGACACTTTCTCCCAGATTTTTCAAGAATTTATGCTTTCCTCCGTCAGTGTATTTGATGTTCCTTCTGAAGAGTCAGAAAAAATCTATCATGGATTTGTTTTGGGTATGCTGATTGGGCTAAAGGATCGCTATGAGGTTAAGTCCAACCGGGAAAGTGGCCTTGGCAGATATGATGTCATGCTTATTCCTAAAACTCCCAATGAACTTGGGATCGTTATGGAGTTTAAAAAAATTGGACGATTTGAGAAAACGACGCTGGAAGCAGCCGTCGACTCAGCCCTTAAACAAATCGAAGATAGACTTTATGCACAAGAGCTCATCGATCGTGGTGTTACGCGTATCTTGTACATAGGGTTCGGATTCGAAGGCAAAGAAGTCCTTATTCGTTCCAAATTTAAATGAGGCGTTCAAAAAGCTAACCACTGGTTTGCTTTTTCAGAGGTAAGGGAGGGCATGATATCTTTTGAGGACGGCAGTGTTGCCCTGAAAGAGCATGCGAATCCAAGTTAAGCAAGTAAATTTTCCTATAAAGATAGTTACCCATCTAATTCGGATGGGTTAATTGACACTTACGCTACCAGTTTAATTGCTCAACCTTTGCGTTCTGCTATGTTTCACATGGGGCTATTACGCTATCGCTGTCGCGTAAGCGTAAATTTTATACACCTACATTCTCTTTGCGTCCTTTGTGTCTTTTGCTGTTTCTTTGCGTTAAAAAAAATATCTAGCGCACTGTTAATTTGCTTTAAGTAAAACCTCTTTAGCGTAGTTTAAACCTCTAGTTTTATCTATGTGATGAACTAGTTTTTTTTTAACGCAGAGAAGCAGCAAAAGTCGCAGAGGGCGCAAAGATCATTGAGACTCGGATGGGTAGAAATGACGCTTACGTCTGTCGCGATCGAAACCAGAGCCTCTGAAAAATGCTACTCCGCTCTATCGAGTTAAAACTAGTTTTAACTTTTAAGAATTGGAGTAGCATTTAAGTTTTTTCAAAACTATTTCTGGAGTCTTAGTAATTATGCGAAGTTCCACAACCACAAGAAGATTTGACGTTAGGATTGCTAACCTTGAAACCTGAACCATTTAAGCTATCGATATAATCGATTTCAGAACCCAAAAGACGACCCACGGTACTCTTTTTAATATGGATCTGGACGCCATGAGATTCAAAGGTCTGATCATCGGCAAGCGCCTTTTCAGAATAATCAAGAGCATATTCAAAACCGTTACATCCCGCCATGCGCTCTTCAAAACGAATGCCCCATCCTTCTTTGCCATCTTCAGCAAGGATTTCTTGGTATTTTTTTGCTGCGCGTGGAGTCATTGAAATGGTGTTATGATCCGATTCTTCTTCTAGAAGTTTATTGAGTTTGCCAACTAGTCTGTCGATCGATTCTTCTGCCATACCATGGCCTAGCATCCCAGCTTCAAGAGTTTCCCATGTCGCTGCATGGCAACCCACGCAATGAAGGCCTGCACTCGTGATTTCATGCGATAGGCGTTGAGCCTTATGAGGAAAACAGCTCAGAATAGACTCAATGGTCATATCACGAGAGATTTTTTTTTGGGATTTTTCCACATTTTTCCTATAGTTTTTTGGTTTTTAAGTTATACTGTGTGCAGTATAGTCTCATCTTAAAATGAAACGCGGACATTGCCGTTTTTAATTCTACATTGGCAAGCTAACCGTTCGTCGCGGCAACCTTCGCCTAGGAAATCTTCTTCTTCTTGCGTTGGCGGTGAAAGATTTTCCTTACCTGATTTAATTTCAATTACGCATGTCCCGCAGACGCCTTCAGTGCAAGCAAACGGTACACCCGCTTCTTCACAAGCTTCTGCAATAGGACTGTCTTCATCAAGTTCAATTTCTTCACCATTATGATCGAATATTAATTTAGCCATAAGAATTAACTCCTCGCACTGAGCATTAAATGATTTTTTTCTATACTAAAGAAAGTTAATTGTATATCAAAACGGTTATAAAAACAACAGAAATTTTCATGAAAATTTTGGCTTGGCAGAATATCGTGTCAAAGGTTTCCTTAAATAAAAAAGCAAGCCATAGAGAAGCGGAGCAATGAGACATGTAATAGGAATTTCTACTTGAAGAATTGTATGAAAGAAAAAGGAATTACAAACTTTCAAAAAATAACAATAAGAATTATTGCTGAATATCAGGTCGCGCCATACAATGCGAAGAAGCATCTATTTTTCCATGGAGGTCACACATGAGCAAACCGATAAAACGTGTCGCAATTACAGGCGGTGCAGGGCAAATAGCCTATCAATTACTATTTCGAATCGCTGCAGGGGAAATGTTAGGAAGCGATCAGCCCCTTGCATTACATATTCTTGAACTTCCGGAAGCGATGGCAGCCTTAGAAGGTGTTGCTATGGAATTAGATGATTGCGCATTTCCACTGCTTAAAGAGATTCATATTGGAAGTAATGCTCAAGAGGTTTTTGCTAATATAGATTATGCTCTTCTTGTTGGCGCTAAACCCCGTTCAGCAGGAATGGAACGCGGAGATCTTCTGAGTGAAAACGGTAAAATTTTTATCGATCAGGGTAAAGCTCTAGAAAAGAGCGCCAATGAAAATGTGAAAGTCCTTGTCGTGGGAAATCCTTGCAATACAAATTGCCTCATCACAATGAACTATGCACCACGCATTCCAAAAAAGAATTTCCATGCCATGATGCGTTTAGACCAAAACAGAGCTGTTAGTCAGATTGCAAAAAAATCTAAAACAGATGTTACCGCTGTGAATTCTTTGGTCGTTTGGGGTAATCATTCAGCTACTCAGGTCCCTGATTTCTATAATTCCAAAATCGATGGACATCCGCTCCTGGAAGTCATCCCCGATCACGATTGGCTTCAAGGAGAGTTCTTAAGCAATGTCCAAAAACGTGGTTCTGCAATTATTGCGGCTAGAGGCAAATCTTCAGCAGCATCTGCCGCAAATGCAGCCATTGATGCAATCAAAGCATTGCACGTTAAAACACCTGTAGGGGAATATTTTTCTTCGGGAGTTTACTCCAAAGGTAATCCTTATGGAATTGACGAAAATCTAATTTTTTCCTTTCCTTGCCGCTCAAATGGTGATGGAAGCTATGAAATTGTAGAAGGTCTTACGTGGACCGGTTTTCTACATAAAAAAATTAAGCTATCAGAGCAGGAATTGCTTGAAGAGCGCGAATTAGTGAAAAATTTATTAGTATTATGATCTGGAGGATAAACAATGGCTGAAGTTCTTTTTACAATCACTGAAGATCAATTGGAAACCGGCATGCGAGGCTATCCAGTAGGTTACTGTACAACATCCAGTGTAGATGCAACTAAGGGCCTGTTTTACGCGGGTCGTTCGGTTGAGGAGCTTTCTACATGGGAACCGGAAAATGTCATATACTTACTGTATCACGGTATTGAAGGTGCGCCTGAAGAGGTTGATGTATTTAAAAAAGAACTCTACCAACGTGCAAAATGTTCTCCAGAAACAATTGCTGCAATCCGCAAACTGCCTCGTTCTGGACATCCAATGAAACAGTTTTGCGCAGCGCTTTTAGTTGTTGGAATGCTAGAAGGTAAAAACGATTACAGAGAAGATTGTCTTGATTTAATCGCTAAAGCTCCCGAAATCGTTGCGACTGTAATTAACTATCACGCTGGATGGGAAAGCAATAAAAGTTCTGAGCCAGAGCTCGGATATATGGAAAATTTTGTTAATATGCTTGGTGCACCGAATATTAATGCCCCGCACTTAACACAAATCTTCAAACTTTTTAATGTTCTTCATTATGATCATGGCGGAGGAAACCTGTCGACATTTGTTGGGAAAGCGGTCGCTTCTGGACTTGAAGAGATGTATGGATCAATCTCAGCTTCTATGTGCGCTCTCGCTGGACCTCGCCACGGAAAAGCGAATCAGGATTGCCTAGAATTTACTCAGGAAGTTTTGCGCAAATTGGGGCCTTCAGCAACTGAAGAGCAAGTTGAGAATTTGTTGCGCGAACGTCTTGCCAATCAAGAACTTATTTATGGTTTTGGCCACGCAGTCTTGCGTGTAGAAGATCCACGTGCAACAGTTCTTTACAAAGTTGCAAAAGAAATGTATCCTGAAGATCCGATTTGCAAGATTGCACATCAATTAAGGGCAGTAGGACCAAAAGTTTTAGGAGAAAATCCAAAGATTTCTAATCCTTACCCTAATGTCGATGCGATTTCGGGGGCCCTTTTATCGGCGGCAGGCTTTGCGTATCCTGACTATTTTACTTTGCTTTTTGGAATGGCGCGAAGCGTTGGGATAGCAAGACAGATAGTTTACGAAAGATGCGAAGCGCGTGATGGAAAAGGGACCCCAATCGTGCGGCCAAAATACATATATAAACCGAATGCATAAACTATGAATCTTACTGATATACGTCGAATTTTTAATCGGGCACTCATTTTAACTTTTTCTACAAAAAAGTTGCTGATGATCTCCAGTCTATTGGCACTTTGTGGACTATTGGTTGTTTTTTCCCGAGGCCTCGCTGTCCATGCAAATTACTGGATTACATTAAGTTTAACTTTTACGCCGATCTTGTTATGCACCGGGGTGTTACTTTCTGCGGGAATTTTTTTAACGCGTGTTTATCACGATGAAATCAAGGGCAAAGAAGTTAATTATTCAGAAATTTTAGCCAATTCCTGGGAAGCGATCATTGCAGCTTCTTATTTTTCTATTCCGATTGTTTTGATTTATCTTCTACTCTGGATGATTTTAGGGATTTTTATTTTACTTCAAGAAATTCCCGGAGTGGGAAATTTCTTTATGGCAATATTAGCTTTTGCTCCGTTTCTTTTAAATCTCAGCTCTTTGCTCCTTTGTATTTTTGCATTGTTGGTACTTTATTTTGTTACACCCATAGTTGCTCTAAAAGGAGGGAATAGAATCCAACTTGCCAACCGTTTGACAGATCGGATTAAAGGGGATGCTTTCTTTAATCTATTGCTTGGCACGCTAGCAATTTTGCCATTGGTTTTTTCGGTTGGGATACTAGCATTTGCGGCATTTCTTACAGAATCGATGTGTGGTGCCATCTGTAATAGTTCAGTCTATACAGTGATTCATTCCTTTTTTATGATGATCCCTTTTGCAATTATGCTATCACCGGCGGTCATCTTTTTCTTTAACCTCGCTGCTGAAGCCCATGTTTTGATGAGAAAGATGCAGGAAACTTGAAGTTGAGACCTTAACGGGCAGCGATGCCGAGCTGGCTGAGGTTAGTCTTATGATAGAGCACCAGCTTAGTCAAACATCTCATGAAGAATCCTAAGAGTTTCTGAGGCTGCCTTCTTATCAATAATTCCTAAAAATTGCACTAGTCGAGTTTTATCAATTGTTCGAATTTGATCAAGAACGATGTACTCTTGTTTTTTTGTCAAATTGTAAAGGGATGCGAGTAGGATACGATTTGGATTTAGTTGTCATTGGTGCTACAATAAGTGTACTTAACCCCATCATTTCATTGGGCGAAATTACAACACTTGGCCTTATTTTTCGAATTTCACTTCCAACATTAGGATCGAACATTAAATCGCCTTACCATTCTCATTCATTCTTATCAAATTGATTGGTGGCTACATCTCCCCATGAAAAGATATTCATTGTCAGCTGCTTCAAAGGCCTCAGTCCATCCTTGCCTAATGTCTCCAGAGACTGAAATGAGCAATCCTTCATCTGTGACTTTAAATACGAGATCTATATTTTCATTAAAGCCCACTTGAGTGATAAGGGCTTTTGGAATTCGAACTCCTAGGGAATTCCCTATATGAATAAGATGTGGCATGATTTCCTCTGGTATGATTACTGATTATACTACCTCCTCATCTTCGTGGCATACATGCTTGTTCACGAGAGATGAAGAGGTGGGTAACGGAAAAGAATCGGCTACAAATAGGGCACCTTCAGAAATTTTCGTGGACATCCATCCATCCGAGATTTGATGATCTTTGCGCCCTTTGTGTCTTTTGCTGCTCCTTTGCGTTAAAAAAAATCTAGTTCACTCGTAGAAAGCATTAGAGGTTTAAACAGTGCTAATGTACTAGATTGATTTTTAACTCAAAGAAAGCAGCAAAGGGCGAAGGAAATGTAGATAGATTAAATTACTCTTACGAAGAAGCTTTTAGACTTCTTAAAGACAAAATTAAGGCCGTAAACATTTTTAATTCAAAGCCCTCTTAATAACGTCCAGGCTCTGCCCTAAGGGGGTGTAAACTTTAAGAATAGCTTCTAGATGCCAGTTTTTATTTTTTTATAAAGAGGATGTTGATACAAGCAATATTTAGTAGAATATATAGGTTTATCTAACCTATCTGTGTAATTTTCGATATTTGGTAGGGAATTGGGGGGGAGATTGCCAATTTTGAGATTTCTCATGAATGATAAGGACTTCAAATTTGTAAGGCGAGTCAGTGCATCATTTGTCACATTTTTCTGCAAAGACAAATCCAAAAAAGTCAAATTTGTTAAGTTTGATATTCCTTTATTGCCTATCATGTTATTCCCATGGAGATCCAATTTTTCTAAATTAGTCAGCATTGATAAAAAATTATCTTCAATCCTACTTTCACCACGTAAGCTTAATTCGATCAAATTCGTCCTCCAAAAAATGGCCCGATTTGTAATCTTTAAGTTATTGCTAATATCTAAAGACGTTAGATTATTTAGTTTGCCATGACCTTTTCCTTTTTCGTCCAGCTGGACTAAAACTTCATTAGTGATCAAAGTATTGCTTGAAAGCTTTAAGTTTTCTAATCTAGTAAGCTTTAAAAGACCAGCATTCGTAATTTTATTATTCATTGTGAGATCTAAATCTTTCAAGTTGATAAGTCAGGGGTTTTTAATTAGAAAGATTTGATAAAAAATTTTGTAACAACTTCCTTCAAATATTCTTCATTCCATCCACATTTTTTACGTCTTTCCAATAAGCCTTTTCCAGACCCCAACATATTTAGTG
>JACCRY010000130.1 GCA_013813265.1 Parachlamydiaceae bacterium | reverse complement strand
CTGTTTAAGAAAGTCGCTTAAAAAACTTACCTGCTTCTATATTAATATTTTTTAAACCGGTCTGAATGTAGACAGGATTCTGATTGTCATTTGTTACCCATTTTTTGCCTATTTTGAACCATGCCTAAAAGTTTCTTCCTGGAGTTCAATAGTCCTTTTTACTAGAGCCATTAATTGTTCACTAATTGTTTCGAGAGCAGTGTTTATTTTGCCATGTTCTCTTGCAATGTTGATTAAAGGAAGATCAATTGAATACTTTAATTTCCTAAATGGGTTGTTAAAGATATTGAATTTAAACCAAAACGAGTCTCCAACTTCTGAATATAATTCATTTGAATTTTTCACAGCATCTATCATGCGCTGATTTTGAGTCATGGCATAATTAGAAAGATGGATTGTTCCGATCAAATTCGAAGTAACACCCTTTGCATTCGTAATGGTATAAAGAAATCCTGTATTATCTGGACTATTTTCAATATTTTCCATTACTTTTTTTGCCATCAATTCATAAAAGGCCTTTTTTTCTGGATTTGTTTTAGCTGTTATTTTATTAACTAAATCGATTAAATCGCCTTCGTAATTTTCTGCTGCATTGGATGCAAGTTTGTTAATAAATTGCTGATGCGCCCCAATCAGAGAAAAATTAAACAGACCAGCAATTGTCCAGAAAATTTTGGTCATGATATTAGCTTTATCGTAAGCCACCCTAAATCGCTCATTTGCTTTAAGCGCAGAAGCAACTAAATCTTTCGTACGCATTACAGTGTTTAAAGAGTCTATTTCACCTGTTGAAGCTAAAAAGATAGCTACCAGTGATCCTCTTTCATTTTTAATTTCCGAAGCCGTTAAATTATTATCCTGGTTAATGTAAAAATAATTACCATTTTCTAAATTGTTCCATTTTTCAACAATATTCATAAATTTCCTTAATAGCATACGTGTTTCGACAAATTATAAAGGTTAAACGACTTTATTGCAATAGTTTTTAAGGATGTTTTTAATTGGGATTTCAGCTGTAAGCATCATCGCAATTGACTTTATAGAAATGTTTCACAGAAGTCTTTGTTGTCTACGTTCAATAGGGAATGAGTTCCGTAAAACCGCCCGAAGATGTTGGAGGGTGTAAGAAAGTGAGCAATTAGCATTTATAGCGTACCTTACATCATTTATTTCTCAAATTCTAAACTCATTTTCTTGACTAAATAAATGCAAGCCAGTCATTTCAAATAAATATTGAAAAATCCCCTTTTCTGATAGATAATTTTCCCAATAAGGTTTCTTTTGGTTTAGAAGATTGTTCATTTTTTGGGTAAGCAGTTGAAGTTCTTCCGAGGCAATTTCATTTATTTGATTCTCTAAGGCAGATGTATACAGATACTGGAGGAATGCCTCGGATGTCTGTGTTTCTTTCAAAGATGTTTCAGAATCTTCCTTAGCTCTCCCGCAGTTTAGTTGTGATAAAGCAATATTTTCTAGCTTAGATTCCTTAACCAATTCTTCGATTTTAGAATGACATTCGCAAGCCCAATAATTAATCATTTTATTTAATAATCTTTTACCCACTTGCTGAAAGAAATTTTTCCAGTGTATTTTATTGAATGTTCCATGAGTCAGTAGCTCCCATGCATCTTCAGCAATTTGACGATCATTTGAATGCAAATGACTGAAATCAGGTTTTATCTCCTGGCATATGAGTCGATCGCTGAAATTTCCTGATTGTAGATCTATCCATTTTTCGTCATGGATAAATTTTTCAAATTGTTGCAGGCAAGAGAAAAAATCCTGTGAGGCTGAGAAAGTATATCGATCGATTTTTGAATAAAAGTGGTGGATCGATTTCATGAACCTTTCCCTTATCTGTCTTTTCTCATCCAAGTCCGTCAGAGAAATGATATCAGTAGATAACTTACTTGCTGACAATATTATTTCAGAGGAACCAGGTTCTCCCTGCCGCCCAGCTCGGCCTCTGGCTTGATATTCCACTCGTTCAGACTCAGGATAAAATGTAATGAGGACGTGAAGACCACCAAATTCTACACTTTCAGGAGTTAATTGAATATCGATACCCCTACATGCTTTATTTGTAGCCACCGTAATAGCTCTTGGGAAACCTGCTTTTTCAATAATATCACTTTCTTTTTTTGTCTGTATTTCATTGAGCATTTCAAAAGAAAATCCATTTTCTATTAATAAATTTCCAATTATTTCGGACTCCTTAATGGTCGAACAGAGAAGAAGTAAAGGTCGGTTCCTTTGATGAATTTCGCGGATTTTTTCAAGAATTATCTGAAAGTACTTTTGCTCATTTTGAACAATCAAACAAGGTTTATCTTTACGAATTTGTGGTTTGTATGTTGGTACATCAAAAGAATCCATTCCAAATAACTCTTTGATTTGGTTCCTATCAGAAACAGACCCAAGTGTTCCTGTAAGTCCGAAGAGTTGAGTATACATAGGGTAGAATGCAGAGTGAGACAAAGCGATGGGGGTTGTACTCTCACTTTTCACTTCAATATTATGTTTTACTTCAATAAATTCATGAACCCCGTTTGACCAACGAGAACCTTCCATAATATTTCCAGTATTATTGTGATCCACAATGAGTATTGCCTTGACCATCTCTCCGTTACTTCCTTCTCTCTGGCCAATGACATAATTTTTCTTTTCCTCTACTTCAAAAAGAGCATGGTATGCGGACTTTAGCCATTTCTTTAAATCTTGGTCGGTTAAGTTCTCAGCCAAAGCCGCATATTTGCCGTTGAGATAACCTCCCAAGAAGACCTTTAATTCTTGAATCGTAATAGCTGATGTTAGGGAACTATGAGATTTCGAATATTGTTGTACAAACGTGAAAATAGGCATATAGACCCAGTCATAGGTGACTTCAGCAGGGAAGCTTGATCGTGTTCCATGTAATACCGTATCGATTGTCAAATTATCTACTTCATCTATAACAGCACAATCAAAACGTTTTTGAGATTCTTTTTCTTCAGGAAAAATTTGTTTAAAGTAGAGCATTTCACGCATAATCGCAAATTGATAGTCGGATGCCGTTCCAAACAATATATTTGCTTGAAAACATTCTGTCTCTTGACCTTTTGAACAAATATGTGACGTTGTAATTCCAAAAATTTTGAAAAAATTTTGAGATGCCAGTTGCTCACCCCTCGCCAGTTCATCAGTGGAGGTAATCATGTGGATTCTTTTTTTCTGCATAGCTAAAACAAATGCCAACAAAGTCGCGATTTTGGATTTCCCCTCTCCTGTTTTCACTTGAGCAATAGAATTTGTTTTTCCTTGGAGAAGTCCCAAAACTGTTAAAACTTGGGTGTTATACAAATAAATGGAAGGAAATTTTATTCGGATAGCAAGCCTTCCAATGGCGATTACTTTAAGCGAATCCTCAAGGGTCCATTCTTCTTTTTGCCTAATTTCATAGGTCAAATGTGCTAATTTTCCTAAAGAGCATTTCTTCCAAGCTTGGCAGTATTCTTGCACGATTAAGTAGTTTTTTCTCATCGCCTGAATCTCGCCCTTAGTCATAGGGAATTTAACCTGAGGATCCTTTCCTGAAAATCGGTTGAAGAGAATATCTAAATCTTGTTCATCTTCTGCTGGGATTTCATTTTCAATCTCGGGAACTAAGTTTTCTAATTCTTCAATCAATTCAGTAAAACTGCAACTGTTCGAAACATAGCGCTCAACTTCCTTTTGCACAATTTCTACTAAACTAAGATCTTTTGAAAGAACGATCATCAATCGATACAATTGAATCAGATCATGCAAAGAGACAAGTGGAAAATCTTTTGCTTGTCTAAGTGTAAAAGTCACTCCTTCGCCACATATTTCACTTAAACGACATGTTTCTTCAAGATACTCCTTTAGATCATTAAGAGAATATTGAAGAGAGATAGGGCGATCTTGATCAGTTGTACAGAAAAGTACCTGCATAGCAAATACCATTTTTCCTCTAACCGATAAATGCTGCTTACTCTCTAAGCAATTCAATATTTTTACATAAATATCCATACTTAAACGATTTTTTTCCGACAAAGAGGTTAAGTATCGAATCATGCAAGACCTGGCATCTTTAAAAGTGGTACAATCAGAAAAAATGTTTTTCAATGAATGTTGACTAAGACCTTGGTCTTGGGTGGTTATGCAAGAATTAGGAGAGATCTTTTCAGCTCGTTTTGTCGCATGAATTTTTGCAAATCTTTTTTCAGAAAAGGCTGGAAATTTTTGTTTAAGACGTTCCAAAAGTGTTTCAATCTCTATCTCATCTATGATCAAAGGCTTTTGGCATGTGGCTCGATGTACGCGATAAAGTTGGTCAAGCTGTTGTAAAGCTATCTTTGAAGTTTCTTGTCTATCTTCTAATTCGAGTAATTTTGGTACCAAAAGCTGGCAATCATTTATGATTTGTTTTTCGATTTGTACCGTTCGCTCTTCCTCCAACTGTTTTATCGATTCCAAGCATTTTATTTGATTTGTATTTGTTTGAATTTCTCCCCCAAAAATTTTCTTTGTAAGAAAACTTCCAATGTCTGCGATCATTCCGAAACCCAGAATTTCTCCAGTAATTTTTAGAGTTGACCATATTGGATCGGAAGGAGGTTGAGGAATCGGGGTTTGATCTTCTTTTATAGCCTTTTGAAAATCTTGCGTATAACGAGAGATATTCTTTTTATATTTTTTATCCATAGTTTTTATACTTCCCACAATAATTGCGGATTTATCTAAATCTGCATGTTCTGAAGGGGAAAATATAGGTCCACCGATCCTTGTTAGTGGATTGTTTAATTCGATTCGCTCATTTTGATACTCGTTTTGAATGGAATAACTTTTTACTTTTTTCTTTCTGTACTTAGGAGATACTGGTGACTTCAAGAAAGAAGACTTTTGGTCTAAAAGATGAAGGAGCCTTTGATTTTGAGGTGTTTTCCCCTTTAGAATCTGCTCCATGACGGAGAATCCTAAGTTGTCTTTAATCTCAGGATCGGCTCCCGCCTCAAGGAGAGCTTCAGCGATAGAAAGATTATCTTTTTCACAAGCATATGAAAGCGCTGTTCTGCCCCAATCATCTTGCAGATTCAGGGATACGCCACCTTGAATCAAATGCTTAATACAGACGATTTGTCCAGTTTGCACAGCTAAATGTAAAGCGGATGATCCCTTTTCATCTTGCTCATTAATATCTTGAATCTGCATGAGAAGAAGTACCGCTAAAGGATTTTGACTTATAATAGCCAAGTGAAGAGCTGATGTGTTCTTATTTAAAATCTTTGAAAGGTTTTCAAAGTCATCAAAAGCCTTTATTGTTTTCTCGTCTTGCACTAGATCCAAAACTTCCTGGGGCAACATATCCGTTCCAAATATAAGCAAGAGCTGAACGATCTGTTCGTGACCTCCAAGAGCTGCATAATGAAGAGGTGTAAAATTTCTCGCATCAGTCTGTTCAGGATCGGCCCCATGGAGTAACAATAGAATGATGTGATGAATATTGCCTTTTTTTGCAGCAATATGCATCAAGGTTTCTCCTCGATTATTGACTCGGTTTACATCCAGGTCAGAATATTGGAATAAGAAAGAAAATTGTTCATAGGAGTTATTGGCTACTGCGAGTTCAAAAGCATCAAAAGACGTCTCTCCAGAAGAACAGACTAGTGAAGGGTCTGCTCCATTTTGTAACAGCCACTGTGTGCATTGCAATGCACCTAACTGACAGGCTATATGAAGCCCCGGTAGTCCTTCATGAAGGTTAGAGTTAATTGTAACGCCTCGTTTATAGAGTGCGATCATTTTCTTTACGTCATCATTTTTTATGGCATGAAGAAGAGCTCTACGCAACTGTTGAGGATCTTTTGAAAGAGGATAAGGAAAGAATAGTTCAAGGGTTGAGGCATTTGCTGATGAAGATAAAACATTCATTCCTTGGTTAGTCTCTAATTCGGGATTGGCATTTGCATCAAGAAGAGTCTGGACACTTCTTGGATCATTTGACATTGCTGCAAGATGAAGAGGAGTAATTCCATTGATCGATTTTGTTAGCTCATCTTCCAAATTATTGTCTAAAGCAATGTCTATAAATTCAGGATCACTCGCAACAATAGTCCTTAAGCTGTCGCTTTTTCCGTGAGCCGCAGCTACATGAATTGCTTGTAGACCATTGCTGTTTTTTATACCTAGAAGTCCTTTTGCTCCAAAAAGTCGAAGGAGCTGTTGTTTGCCTAAAATTGCTAATTGATGGACAATAGGAATGCCATTTTTAGTTGTAATGTCACAGTTTGCTCAGGGGTTTTTAATTAGAAAGATTTGATAAAAAATTTTGTAACAACTTCCTTCAAATATTCTTCATTCCATCCACATTTTTTACGTCTTTCCAATAAGCCTTTTCCAGACCCCAACATATTTAGTG
>JACCRY010000129.1 GCA_013813265.1 Parachlamydiaceae bacterium | reverse complement strand
CACTAAATATGTTGGGGTCTGGAAAAGGCTTATTGGAAAGACGTAAAAAATGTGGATGGAATGAAGAATATTTGAAGGAAGTTGTTACAAAATTTTTTATCAAATCTTTCTAATTAAAAACCCCTGGAATTAGGCTCAATTTTAGTAGAAAACCTCTCTGATGACTTTCGACAGAGATTGTCTAAATAATCGATGTAATACATTGTATCCTGTCTAATGTCTTCTGAAAGTGTAAACTGTTTCTGTAGATCTATTTCCCACTTTCCACTAGGAATTATCGATGTTTTCATCTTGAAAAAAATTTGAGTTGTTTGTTGAATCAAATAACTTCTAGAAGAAATATTAGAGAGCGGTCGCTTAATTTTTTTTTCTATTAAATTCTTTTTCTCTTGAACCAAAAATTTATCTAAACAAAAATGCTTGTCGATAAGCTCAACAAATGGTTTTCCATAGCTAGATTGGTTTGCCCAGCAATAGAAAAAATAAACCCAAGATACTTTGCAAGATTGTCCTATTAACGCAGCGTATTTAAATAACAAATGTTCCTGCTCAAGATTCAAAAATTCTCGAAAGGCTTGTTTATCCGATGTAACTTGAATTAAATATTCTGATTCTTTTGTTTCGATGGCTTCACATTTTATTTTAAGCATAGAATTGACCATTTCTTCTAATGCTTCCTTTGTTTGCGTCATCTCAAAAATAAATGTGATTGTCTTCATAAGTTTTTCATGGCGGGCATCAATCGCTTTTCTAAATAAAATGATCTCATAGTAACCTAAAAATTTAGTTGATTGAAGAGGCATTGGTTGAGATAGTAGATAAAGGGCCACTTCTTGAATGACATTGTGGAAATAATTTATAGAATAAATAGAAGTGCTATTATAAAGGTCTTTTATTTGGTCAAACCTAGGCTCACGCCCTTCAATTTTTAAATCTGATAAGCAATTTTTTGTAATTTGTTGAAAGCGTTGGTCTTTGGTTTTTAAGCTATTTTGATAGACAATACGTAAAGGCTTAGGCAAAAGAATCGCTAAACAAGGCTGATTCAAAATACCGCCTATTTTTATCAGTTCATCAATTTGTAAATTGATTGCCTTTCCATTTGGATTATTGAATAGTGCCTGAACTTTCACTTGAAAATTTTCTAAAATCTTTGTTGGGGTTTCGCTTGAAGTAATTAACCATGTGGGAAGGGAATCCATAATTTAAACTATACGTTAAAACGATTATAAAGAAACTTCGTCATTTCCATTGTAAAAATGGCAGGATTGGATTCTACAATGGAATAAGTCTTATCTTGAATGTGGATAGCACGATTTATCCCAATTAAAGCACCAAGAGTCCACCATCCAGCTGTAGCCATTGCGTATAATTCTAAAGAGTTATGATTTAAATTTTGGTCATCAATATCTAACTTGGTGGTGATATATTCATAAACGAAAGAAAGCCATAAGGGAAAATATAAGACATGGAATGCAATTTCATTAAGGATGCGATTATTCCTTGCAGGTTGATAATGAGCTGCCAAGCGATCTGTGCAAATAAAGGATAAAATTGACATAAATATTGTACCTGATATTGCAATCCAATCTTTTGGACTTTCGACAAGTACAGCAATAAAGAAACCGATAAAACCTATTTCGAATAGTAGAGAAGCTCCATACTTTTGCATCCAAGAAACAATTTTTTCTTTCATGGCAAGGATTTGGGGCTCTTCGATATCAGAAATGGCTTTGATATCGTGTAGGGGAGAATTAGGATTTTCAAATTCCTCTCTCGAAATAAAGGCTGCTTGAGCGGTGGAAAATGCTCCAATTCCAATGAGAAAGTAAGCCTCTATTCGATTTGGAGGGCTATTAATTGCTAGCGTGGAAATCGTAATGATCGGCGAAGTAAGTATTAATGCCTTAGAAATAAGGTTTGCAATTTTGAGAGACCAGGTTTCCGGCTTTCCTTCAAGCATCGAGTTATAATATTCTTTTTCCAAAATTCTTTTCCGATCGCAAAGATACCCCGTGCTGAGAACTGCTAGTGGAATAAAAGTTAATATTGCAAAAAAATCTTGATAAACTCCTAGTTTTCCAAAGTCATCATATTCTTGATATTTAGCTTTTAGCCAAACAAAATCTAATATACTCAGTGCAATTCCAGTAATGAGAAGAGCTAACATAGAAACATTTCTTCCCTTGATATTTTGGGTCGAAAATCCTACCATTTTCATTAAATCTTTCTCTTCTGGGGCTAATGAAGATAAAGGAAGTTCTGCATGTGTAGTCATTATATGAAGAATATCTTTGCCTTCCATTCCTCCAAAGACCCAACTAAACAAACTTCCAATAGTTCCTTTAGCTTTTTTTGGGACCAAGTTTATAAAAATTTGTGTGACAAGAAAAAGCGATTCGTAGCTCCAATGAGTTGTTTTTGCATTGATTGATTTGAGAATATCAGGAGGTAAAAGTAATGCACATATGGCAGCAACAGATAGACCATTAACCAACATTGCAGCATCTAATACTTTTGTTTTGTAAGCCCAATTACTTGCTATAACAGTGCTAATGCCAAAAAAACTAATGGCTATTGCACAAAGTGAAACCTTTTTTGTCATAGGATGATGGATACAAGAAAAATGTTCAAGCAATGGCGAAGTAACTTCTAAATCTTTATTGAAATTACTAATTTCTTCTGCATCTGGAATATAATAAGCAAGAATTGATTCCTCATTGAATTTATCATTTTGAGATATTGTATCATCGAAAATTGAAATAGACGAAAAATCAGAATCACTACTTGATCCAAGTTGCATAATTATCCTATGGGGTTAAGCGTATATATTTACGCATGGCCAAAAGTTATATCATGCCAGGCCTGCTTGTTAAGATTCTGAGGTGTGATGCCAATCAAATCACTTTTGCCATCCATAAAAACTATGGTATAGCCAAAAATCAGTCGACTTGTCACTAACCAAAAAAGAATGAACAAGCTACCGCAAGGAGTATACAATTCTTTGCTGCCCGGAGCAAAAAATTCAGCATAAGAATATTTCGATAAAATTATCCTTACTATTAGCGCAATCATTTCGGAGAGTCTTTTTTGGCGTCATTAGAAGATATGTTGTTATATAAATTTAAAATTATATTTTCATTCTGTAATGACATTATGGAATCATATAAGTAACTGGCTTCTGAAAATAATTTTTCAGGGGTTCTCCCCAAAAGAGATATCCTAATGTCATTTAAACTCTCCATATTCTTTAGATTATAGGTGCACATCTGAAAAAAGAGAGCAGCATTTTTTAAATTTTGTTCCTCTAAGTAAATTTTACCCAAAAGTAATAAAATTTCAATTTCATCAGGAAATATAGTTCTTAATGTGTGAAGAATAATTTTTGCAGAATTAATTTTACTTGCTCTTTTTGATCTACTATCTTTTTCTTGTAAACCATTATACACTTTAAAAAACGGCATGGTTCAGAAATGACCAAAATTAGGTAACAGAAGACGATCACGAGCCTGCCCACTTTTAGGCCGGTTTCTTAAAAAAATGAGTTTCTAGATTTAAAGGATTCTCTAAGCGGCTTGTTTAAAT
>JACCRY010000126.1 GCA_013813265.1 Parachlamydiaceae bacterium | reverse complement strand
GCTGAAAAGTTGCATCTGACGTACTTCTCTTCTCGGTCGTAGCTATAGCTACGACGTCGTCAAGAATTACATCAGCTGCAACTTTCGCCTAACTGCTGCATTATTTCGAATTTTTTCACAGCCTCTGAGAGGCGCAAAAAGAATTACCCTGAAATACTCAATAAAAATTATACAGTGTACTAGGTAAGGTTTAAACGAGGAGATTAGTCTTTCCTAGCTCAAAACCTTCATAGCGCAGGCCTTGGTGTCAGGCCTGACATTCTGACATTTGCTACGAACGTCATTTAAAGGTATCGCTAAAGCAAATATCAGAATATCAGGCCAGACACCAATGGCTTTTACTTTAGTCTTTTCAACCGGAAAAAAAAAGACTTGTCTTCGCCCTCGGCTTGACTCATTTTGAAAAAAATTATTTCTTCGAATAGACATTTCTTAAATTTAGCGTGGTGAGCATGGATTAATGCAAAGTCGTTAACGTGCACTTACTTTCAACGCCAGGCGCCCTCGACAAGTCGAGAGCGTGACAGCGGAGACAAGTCTCCACGCTCTAAAAATAATTGAATTTTTTGTTTGAAAAATTCGCCATGTAAAGCGTATCTCAGGTTGCATAACAATGCCCATTTGACTAAATTAGTGCTTGGCAATAAGCGAACACATCAACCCTTAGGAAAGCCCATGCAACCTGTTGAAGCCACGTTAAAACGGCAAAATCCTTTTGACAATACTGCTGATGATCACTTCCAAAAATTGCAGCCCGTAAGAAAGCTACAAAGATACAAAGCCTGTCTTAACTTATTTGAAATTGAGATAAAAGTTGAGAATGAACAAATCAAAGAAACATCAGACATTGCTACGGAAATTTTTCTTAATCTAGATAAGTCGGCATGCCAACCATTAGTCATCTCTAATAGTACAGATAATGAAATCATTATTGACCCCAGAATTATAAAACTATTTGGACTCAACGCTCTACCAAAAAAAGAGGCCGTTCTTTTGTTGAACAACGATATCTTGCGACAAAAATTGAATAAAGAAAAGCAACGGATCCAAAATCAAGTTGTTAGAGAAAACTTGAATTTGAAATTAAAGGAACTCCAAGAAAATGCAAGTACTCCTGTTTCTTTAGCTTCGCTGGAAAATGTTGAATGTTATGACGGTTGCTTCATTTCCCAATGTGGAACTCGCCATCCAAAAAATGAGGATACCCTTCAATTATTTAAAGTGAACATTGGGCAAAAAACGGCTTCATGCTTTGCTATATTTGATGGACATGGAGGAAGCTTGGCATCTGAGTTCTGCCGGGATAATGTCAAAGATACTTTAAGTAAATGTTTGGAAGCACTTAGTGAAAAGGGAGAAGATTGGGAAATATCGAACGCACTGAAGATGACCTTTGTCTTGCTTGATTCTTCTCTAGAAAGCTATCGTAAGGGACTTAATGGACCTCTTAAGCCGGGATGTGCAGCAATTCTTGCATTCATGTTTGAGAAAAGATTGTTTATAGCAAATTGCGGTGACTGCAGAGCAATTTTAATTCAGGATGAATTAGATGAGACCGAACAACTCTCATTTGATTTTAAGACCAGTGAAGAAGAAGCTCAGAAATCTGTGATTAAGAGAGGTGGATATGTTCAATATTCTAAAAATGACTTTCCACGTGTCAATGGACAATTAGCAATTACACGAGCAATTGGTGATGAATATTTGAGGCAGCAGAAAAACGGCTTCAAACCTATCACTCCGCGACCAAAAATCATGATCAAAGACCTTGCCAATCTAGAAAAACAAAAGAATATTCAATTACTCGTCTGTTCAGACGGGTTAACAGATATGTTTACAACGCAATATCTTGCGAAGACTGTGCATTCCATGCGGGAAAATTGTTCAGATCCCCTTGCAATCCCAAAAGCACTTCTGAAAGAAGCGAGAGAAAGAAAAGCAACGGATGATATCACGATAGGATTAATTGACCTTAAGGGCTTATGAATGAAGTTTTTTTAATTTGCATTTGGGCCTTTTTAAAATGACTTTAATATTTCTATTTGCTTCTATCGCCTGCACTCTACTTGTTATTTCTATTTTTGCGAAAAATTACGCGGAAACTTTATGAAACACTTCATAACAGAGTCTTGATGTTGTGATTTAAATCTTACAATTAAAAAAATCTAAGGAACTAAAAATGCAAGACGCAATTGTCTACATTATCCGTCCCTTAGATCTTTTTTGTCCCTGTGCTCCCTTTAAGCTGTGCGATTTATTAAGCGCTAAGAGGCCGTTGGGTTATAAGCTCATTTTCTAGAGGA
Organism: Parachlamydiaceae bacterium; assembly: GCA_013813265.1. Classification (GTDB taxonomy): domain Bacteria; phylum Chlamydiota; class Chlamydiia; order Chlamydiales; family Parachlamydiaceae; genus JACCRY01. The sequence goes on along the minus strand of JACCRY010000126.1, from coordinate 5,202 downwards.
TTATTATTAAGGACATTTTTAAAGACTTTTTGCTGATCCAACATCTCCTCTATGGCCGGATTTGTTGACATGTACCCAAGTAGGCTATATAAAATGAAATCTCGTTCATCCGGCTCAAGAGCCGCAAGTATCAGCTGAATTTCATCAATTAATGCGCGCTTTAAACTTGCTGTACTGTATGGATCATTTTTTGTAAGGTCAACTTCCCCTTTAAGCAGGCCGGAAAAACTAAGCTCACTTGTCGTCCCTTCTTCAAGCTTTAGCAAAAGGGCTAATGCAATAGATAAAAGAACTAGTTTAACTTTTAAAATTAATGAGTTATTTTCCCCGCCTTCATCTGTTGCCTGATCACTTGCGGAAGCTAAGGCTGCTTCAACGAATGTAGAAAATTGCCCTGAACAAACGACTCCCAAAATCGTTTCTGCATAAGTTTTGGCAAAATTGATATTTGACGATTTGTCCCTTTTCTGTTTTTCAACACCGTCATTTTTCATGCTATCAATAGATGATTGATAAATCAAACCCACACCCCAAAGGGAAGAAACCCAACCAGCAATCAATGTGGAATGGTCATTATTATCATTCGTAATAGCTCTCCAAGCTCCTTGAAAGACTTTAGATTCCGCGTGGAGACCATCTATCGCGGAGGCACCACCCACCAACGCTCCACCTTGTAAATGAGCACTATCCGCAATTGCTAACAGAAGAAATTGCGGAACAAGAGTAGTAAGAGGATTATATTCTTTACCTACGTCGGTTGCATGCGTGATGCCTTGGCCCTTTACACTATCCATGTGAATTAATGTAGAGACAAGGGCCCCCAATGAATTTAACCATGCATATTTTTCTATGAGCTCTGCTTTTAATGCTTCGTGAGAATCGATCTCCTTTTTTACTAATTCTGCAGCTTCTGCAAGAGCCTTACCCCACTCGAGCAAAATCGAAATCGAAACTTTGGCCATATCTTTTTGGGTGTATTGTACATAGGAAGAAGTGTCGGATTGAGGCAACCGTGGATATTCTGCTAAAAGGGGTGAGAGTTTCAACTTTTGATCGCTCTTAGATAAAGTACTTCCAAGAAATGCAAAATCATTTGCTGATAATAGAGAAGTTGGTAAAGCGTCAACAACCTTGTCTGAAGATTTCGAAAGTCTCTCGCTTTCAATATTTTCTCCCATAATGCACCTATTATAGTTAAATTTTTTACATTAGAGGATAAAGTAAGTCCTGTCAAATGAAGTAATCCTAATGTCTTCATCTGACAGGACTTACTATATATTCAAGACATCTTTATGCGCTTAGAGGCCGTTGATCGATAATTTCGTTTTCAAATGATTTATTATTTAATACTTCACTAAAAACTTTTTGTTGGTCCATCATTTTCTCGACATCTGGATCAGATGACATGTAACCAAGCAGGTTAAACAAAACCTGACTTCGATCTTCAGGATCAAGAGTTGTAAGCATTTGTTGTATTTCATCAAGTAATGCTCGTTTAATACTTGCTGTATTATGTGGGTCATTTTTAGTAAGATCTACATCTCCTTTTAATAAGCCGGTAAATTCAGGTTCACTAGTAGTTCCCTCTTCGAGTTTTAATAAGAGTGCCAGTGCAACTGATAAAAGGGCAATTTTTGCCTTTGTAACCAATGCAGTTGTCTCTGGCCCAGCTGATTGAGCTGACTTCCCTGTCGCAGACACCAAGGCTGCTTCAATCGTAGTCGTAAATTGTGCAGAAGTTACAACTCCAAGAACGGTTTCTGCATAGGTTTTTGCAAAATTTATATCAGCTGGCTTATCTTTCTTTTCAACATTTTCAGTTTTCATATTCTCAGCAGATAATCGATAAATTAACCCAATGCCCCATAGAGAAGAAACCCATCCGGCAATAAGCGAAGAAGGGTCATTCGATTGATTGGAAATAGCACCCCATGCTCCTTGCATAACTTTCGATTCTGGATGGAGACCATTTATAGCCGACGCACCTCCAACCAATGCACCTCCTCCTAGAAACAAAGTACTGTCAGCTATCGCTAACATCAGATACTGTGGAATTAAAAGCGATGCTACAGCAGTAGTATTGGTTGGATCAAGCGGATTGAGTCCTCCTTTATCCACAGAGCTAACCTGCGTGACGGCCTGTGTCCCACTCGATTCCAGATGAACTAATGCAGAGACAAGTCCCGCCATAGAACTTAACCACACAGACCGTTCTACTAAATCTATTTCTGCTTTATGTGTGGCTCCTGGGCTAGCAACAGCTGCTGTTTCTCGTTGTGGAAGCTCTCTTTCACGTTTTTCAGCTTGAAGCGCTTGGTATGCAGGAGAATTGATCTCTCGTTTAACCGATTCGGCGGCTTCCTCAAGGGCCTTGCCCCAGGCAGTTAAAACCGCAAGTGAAATTTTAGCCATTTCATTTTGTGTGCGTAGCACAAATGAAGAAGAATCGGCTGATGGTGATAAACGTGGAGATCCGGCTACGGGTGGTGAAAAAATGAGCTCTTGTTCGCTAGGAGATAATGTACTTATTAGAAAGGCAAATTGTGGATTTGCGGCTATGAAAGGAGCTAGCATTGATTCATCAACTTTGTATGAAGACTTGGGAAATCCCTGATTGTCAATGTTTGTTTCGGTCATAATGCACCTATCTCTTATAAATTCTTAGTCAGGGGGATATTAATAAAATGAATACAACACCCTCCCTTAATATGGATTATACACTATTACTATTTAATTGAATAGATAGCCTTTTAAACGGGAGCAGGTCAGGACATTAATTGGGAACGTTCACGCCTTTTAGAGAGCAGATAGTTTAAAATCTGCTTAAATCTTAAACCCTCTTTATGTATTCCATAAATTTATTAACTTCTTCCACACTCTTTTGGGTTATTTCCAAATCATTATGTATGTGTGTCGAGGCAAAAATATCAGTACTCATATTTATTTCAAACAATTTATTTTGCCATTTTTTTCCCTCTTGATAACCTACAACCCCGTCATTTCCATCGATAAATTGTATCTGTTCAAAACGCATAAAATGCTGTAATTCGCTATTTAGACTTGAAAGCCTTTGTTGGTTGCGATTTCGCTCTCCCCTTAACTCAAAGTATTTTTTTGCATTATCCAAAACGGTTCTATCTTGAATTAAATTATCTCTTTGTGCAATGAGTTCTTGCACGTTTTTCACATCACTCGAGGCAATTGTAAAGGGATCCGAAATCTTTAATTTTTTTAGTTTCTCATAAACTTTTAATAGCAATTTCGTCTTTTCGTCATTTAATAAAACTTTCTTCTTTTCTTCAATTTCGCCAATTTTCTCTCCTAAAACCCTCATAATATTTTTTGTGGTTTCTATTTCTGATTTATTTGCTTCGTTCCGATTTTTTAATTTAACAGAATACTCATCTAGTTGTGAGAAAGAAGAAAATGCATCTTCGGGAATATTTAATTTAGCTTCTCTCGCTTCCGCTTTTGCTTTATTCAAAATTTGACTTTCTTGCTCAGGGGTAAATTTGAATATGTTTACTGTCTCTCGAATTGCTTGAATCTCCTCATCATTTTTTTCCACTTCTTCTTTTTTCTTTGTTAATTCCTCTTTTTGACTTTCTAATTTTATGGAAAGCTCATTCAAAGACTGTTTAATTTCTGTGAGTAAACTTGTTGTTGACTTTTTAGATTCTGTAAATAAGTCTTTAGAGTTGTGAGTCAATGAACTCAACTTCTCAGCATAAGAATTCAAATCATACCAATCTTTCATTTTGTTATTCAATGCTTTAAAGTCAGTTTGGGTACTGTCAAAGTTTCTAATTTCTTGATTAACTTCACTTAAAGACCTATGAAGTTGATCATTTATATGCTTAACAATCTGAGGTCTCAATTTTTGAGCCAAAAAACTTTTTATTTCTGGAGATAAATTTTTATAATTAGTGATATATAAATTTATAACTTCAGATTTTTCGTTTGGATTTTTGAATTGTTCTATCAAATTAACCGCAACTTCTAATTGATCAATTTCATCATGGACTTTAGCGCTAGTTTCAAGTAGTTGATTGTTAATCCTACTAAATCTATCTCCAATCTTAGATTTTTTCGGAATGAATTCCTCCGTTTCAACATTTTCTTCATTAAAAAAATCAGGAGATACAGGGTCGTTAGTATTATTTTTTATTAGAAGTTTATACTTATCATCCTCTGCTTTAATAGCACTATTTAATTTTTTAACCTCTTCCAGATCAATTTTTCCACTATCTTTTTTAAAATTAACAAAAATTTGCTTATATCTACTATCTACTTCTTCATAACCTTTCTGTGCAGTCTTAGCTAAATAATTTTCCACTCGTGTGGATAATCCAAGATTAGTTTGAAGCCAAATTTTAAAATCACTAAAAAATTGATATAGGGGGTTATTATCCTGCTTGATTACTTCGTATTTTACATCACCTCCCTTTTTCTCTGATACAAGGCAAACTTGCCTTTCTGATACAATTTCAGCTTTATTTCCATTAAAATATTTTAATACATCTGCTCTGGTAGTTGGTTCCATGCCCCCCCCTTTTACTCGGTTAATACTATTATACAAATTAATCATTTTCTATATCAAATATTTTACATGTTTTTAATAAGTTAAAAATATTTTTTTATCAAGTTTAATCTAACGTAACAAATTATATCTATTTATTAAATTTATTTGTTACTTATGTGCCCATGGGATGTTAAAGAAGTGCAGAGACCCTTTACGTGCAGAGCCCCTTTTAAAAGAAACAGCAAAAGACTCAAAAACGCAAAAGCACAAAGAAAAGATACATGATTAAGGCTATTACAAGGCAGATATTTCTTTCATAAACTCATTCAATCAATATCTATTATTAGAGAGGTGTCTTAAAGGAAATTAGGGCCTAAGGGTTGATCATTTAAAGCTATCGCCCCTTAGGTCCTTGTCCCTAAAATATTTCAAGGATTTTAATTTGAAATTTTTCAATTTGTTTGAACGTAAAAATTATGGAGATCTTCTAGTTGCTCAAGAGATTGTTTAAAATGATGTAGCTCAACTTCATTTTGTGTTTTTAATTTTTCGACATCTGCGGCATGGTTCAAAATAGGCAAAAAATGGGTAACAAATGACAATCAGAATCCTGTCTACATTCAGACCGGTTTAAAAAATATTAATATAGAAGCAGGTAAGTTTTTTAAGCGACTTTCTTA
>JACCRY010000054.1 GCA_013813265.1 Parachlamydiaceae bacterium | reverse complement strand
AGATTAATGATTTTGTTAATTCAGGTGAAAATGATGGAATTGTAAAAATAAGCTCAAAAAAACTCTCAAAATCTGATAGAGAAGAATTATTGAAGGAATGTCCTGGATTTGATTTAAGCAAAGACATACCAGTGAGAATAGTGGTAGTTGTTTTGGATACCGGAGAAAAAGAAGTATTGTTAACATCTCTTTTAGACTCAAAAAAGTATAAACATAAAAAATTTAAGAAATTCTATTTCATGAGATGGGGGATTGAAACTAACTTTGGATTTGAAAAAATTAGATCAGAAATAGAAAATTTTAGTGGGAAATCTCAAATTGCTGTAGAACAAGATTTTCACGCAACGATACTGCATATTAATATGACAACTGTTTTAGCTCTGGAAGCTAAAACAGAATTAGATAAAAGTCAAAAAATTAAGCAGCGAAAGTATGAATATGAAATTAATTATAGTATTGCTTTAGCATATATGAAGAATAGATTTATGAGTGCATTACAAGATCTTGATATCACGCCAAAAGAATTCTGTATAGAAATCAAAGCTCTCATGAGGAAAAATTTAGAGCCCATAAGACCTGGAAGGCAGTTTGAGCGTAAGTGTAAGTATCATAATAAGCGATATCCAACGAATACGCGAGCAGTTATATGATGAGTGCAAGTGGTTGGAGATGTGGTTTGAAGGGGGTTTATGTTAACTCTTAATTTTAATTCAATGACATTGGACTCACGCCCATGACTATATGATGCCACCGCAAAAACAAAATTTGACATAGGGAAAATGTCTAAAATTTTATTTATATCAGCACCAAAAGCCGGGGCAGATCTGTGTGGAACAAACAGCTGCAAGCTGAGGTAAAATAAGTAATAACTGCGATTATGGAAACTGTGGATAATAGCCTTTAATATACAATTCAAATTACAAATGGAGAATTCCTTTTACGGCAATTTATTTCCATGCTTTTTTATTCTATTGTGGTAAAATCCTTTATGTTGTATACATATGTAAATATTTCACGGACAAAATGAATTCATAAAAATCCTTTTTTTTTAATCACGAGGTAAAGATGCTCCCGATGAACTTCGATAATAAAGATGTCCCCAAATGTATGAATCTATACAATGTAAACTTAAATACCGGATTCTTTAATACAAACCTCAACTTTTTTTTCAAAACATTCTTTAATATGAATGAATCTGACTTTTCTTCCGTTGTAAGTTCTCATACGATAGGGCAAAAACTATTGAATAATTTTACTGTTATATTAGCTAAAAGACTTAATATTTCAACAAAATCTTTTATCCAGGTTGATATAAAAAATGACTTAATAGATTCCAAAGATTTCAAACAATTTGCTAAAGATCACAGCTTTCAACAAAATTTCACAACTACTATAAATATAGGCAAACTGAAAGCAGTTGCCAAAGCAATTAATATCATTTTCTCAACTGCAGGTTGTAAAGGGGAGGAAATTCAAAAAGATGAGTTATGTTACCTTAATTTAGCATGGGAAAATAAAAACTTTTTAACACCTAAATTTGAAATTTTAAATTCTAATTTAAATTCTCAGGAAAACTTTAATCAATTGCGCAAGGATAAGCTTTTTTTTGATTGTACATTTGAAGTGGAAAATCAATTTATACCCATTCACCGATGTCTTTTAGCTGTAAAATCACCTGTTTTTTATCAAATGTTTAAAAATGAATGGACAAAAGATAAAATTATGTTTCCCGATGAAAATTTAAAAACAATTCAACTATTTTTGGACTATTTATATCAAGATTATACAATTGTAGCAAATGATCTTGATGAGCTCTTAACCTTAATCAAATTTGCCCATCGTTATGACGTCAAAAGCTTGTTTAAAAGCTGTGTCAGCCTTTTGCATAAAGAAATCATGAATTTTGAAAACATTATAGATATTTATTTATTCGGAGAACAATTAGACAGCAAAGAAATTATAGATGATTGTGAGCACAAAAGTATTCTTATCAACTGGGAGAGGGATAAACCTGCCATTGACGTTTCTTCACTTACAAATCTTACTGAGCTTTTGAAAATTTATAAGGTTGCGAAGCAGGGGTTTTTAATTAGAAAGATTTGATAAAAAATTTTGTAACAACTTCCTTCAAATATTCTTCATTCCATCCACATTTTTTACGTCTTTCCAATAAGCCTTTTCCAGACCCCAACATATTTAGTG
>JACCRY010000243.1 GCA_013813265.1 Parachlamydiaceae bacterium | reverse complement strand
ATTGTGGAGTTACGAATTGATTTCTTCGGACACCCTTGCTTTCGTCTACATATTCCCTCCTATAAGGGTTATGAATGATCTCTCATCATCTAGGATATGCCCATGCTGGGCGCACCCGCGTTCCGCTATCGCTATACACGGGGCTTTTACGTTAAATCGCTCCCGCGATCCGAGGCAATCATAGCGTAATCGTCAATTATACCCATCCGAGTTCTCAATGATCTTTGCGCCCTTGCGATTATACCCATCCGAGTTCTCAATAATCTTTGTGCCCTTTGCGCCTTTGGCAGCTCCTTTGCGTTAAAAAAACACTTTAGCTTTATGTATTCAACCCCGCGTTCCGCTAACGTTATACACGAGCTTTTATGTGGTATGTTGAGCTTCATCTGTTAGTTCTTTAGGATTGAATAACAAAAAAATGCCTAGACAACGGGTTAGGTTATAAACTATAACGAACTCTATGCCCCAAATTAAAGTAAATCTTAAGCAATATTCATAATGCTTTGGGGCCTAGTACACTGTAAAGTAAAGCCGTACCCATCAAACTTCGCCAAAGCGCCCGCGGTTAAAGGCTTAAAAGTGGTCCCATATGTACATATTGGGTCACTTTTAAGACTTTAACCGCGAGTGCTTTCGCGGAGTTTGATGAAGACGGATTTACCTTAACAGTGTACTAGTACTCTTTTAAACTCGCAAAAAGGTGAGAATATGTATCCATTAGGCAACCATCGTCCACCTATAAGTCCTTCTACCTCGAACCAGCAATTTGATGTCAGCACCATTACTTCCAAAGCAAAGCCTTTACCTTCTACACCTACTCGTGGGTCCAAGAATTCGCTTTTAGTCAATGAGGATATCTCTCGAACTGCCCAAGCACAAATCCCTCAGCCGCTTAGCCGCGCAAGCAACCCTTTACAGGGGAAAGTCAATCAACAATCGATACAAACTAAACTTTGTCAAAGCAAAGAAAATGTCTTGCCGCTGCTCCAGCAAAAAGAGAACATCTGCGTAAAGGATCTCTCCAATGCGTCATCATCCCCCCTCACAACAATAGAGCAAGGCCTTCAAATCTTGCTTGAATACAAAGCAGATCTTAGTCTTACCTCAAGTGAGCAAGAAATGGTTTTTAATACTGCAGTCTCTAATGGTTTTACGAAAACGGTAGAAGATCTGCTCCTTAAATACCCAAATGTTAAACAATTAATCTATGCTAAAGACCAAGATGGTAAGACCCCTTTACATAAAGCCTTAGCTGGTTCTTCCAAACCTGAGATGATCACCCTGCTCATTGCAAACGGTGCCAATGTCAACGCAATAGACAATTTTGGCTTAACCCCTTTACATTTGGCTGCAACAAATAGACAAAGTGCAAGTGTAGCCATTTTACTCAAACATGGAGCCAAAAGTAACCTTGTAAATTTCGATCTCGTTATTCGTCAGGGGACATACAATTTTATTCACACCATTTTACAATCACCCCAAGAATTTCAAAAACAAAAATTTGTCCAAAAGGACATCGAGGGCCATCACTATAAACTTCTGCTTGCAGCAAAAGAAAAAGGGCTTCTTGAAGAACAAATTCTCCACCTTCAAATCATTGGCTTTCACTATATTGAGAAAAAAGACTTCCTCAAAGGAGCTAAGCTTCTTAATGCTTCACTTGCTCTGCTATATCAACTTCCAACCTTTGACCCTTATTTAGCAATTTTTGAGCAGCGCATTTTTGAGCAGCTAGAACAGATTGAAGCGATGTTTTTAGAAACCAAGGGATTAAAACTGCCTATAAACCCAAATCCTCTTGCAGATCACCGCAACCAATTAAAAAAGATTCGCAAGGACGCATTAATCTCTCAAGAAAAAGGTCAAGCCGTCCAGCATACTTTAGCGAATCTCACAACAGCATTCAAAACCTTGCTGAAAGCTCTTATTACCGAAGCCCAAAAAATTTTAGGCCCCCCTCCTGTTGAATGGGCTTGTATGGGAATGGGGTCCATGTCTCGAGACGAAATGTGCCCCTATTCCGATATAGAGTTTGCTTTTCTTATTCACGTGGAAACAAACGACGCTATGAAATATTTCCGCACGCTTTCCCAGATCTTGGAACTTCGCATCATTAATCTTGGCGAAACCAAGTTTCCGGTTTTTGGCGATAAGTATCCCAGCCCGACACCGGATGGTTTTTGCATGGACGCTGGAGGCAATACTCCTTTAGGTGTGGCCAATTTTTATGAACTCATCGGAACACCGTCATCTCTGGCACAATTCCAGACAATCCAGTGGATGGACAATAGCATCATTTTGCCTAATGTCCTAAGCCATGTCTGTTTAGTTGCCGGAAAAGAAAGACTGGTCAATGAGTATACAAAAGCAAAAATTAAGGTGCAGAAGCTCATCGAGAAAGAGGACAAACTAACAGAGAAAAATCAAAAGAATCACGAAGTGTTGGCTATGCGCCTTTTAAGAGGGCATACCGCAGAATTCTCGCCGGACCTTTCGCAAGAGAAAGAAAAAATCAAAGCCTTTGGGATAAAGAAAGAACTTTATCGCCCTATTCAAGAAATCATTGCCAGCTTAGCTCTCTTTTATCAGCTCAATGGAAAAACCACTTTCAATCGCATCGATGAACTGGTGAACCTAAATGTTTTTTCCGCCAGTGGAGCAAGAAATCTGAGAAAAGCAATCAACCAAGTGCTTACGCTACGCCTTAAAGCCCACCTCTTCTACAAAAATGAAGAGGAGTTTTTGTGCCATCCTGAGGAAGGTAAGCCTCTTGATAGACACCTCATGTACCTTGACGAAGAAACTCTTAAAATTTTGCAAGAAATTTATCAAGTTATAATTCCCTTTCATCACTGCGGAGAAAAGTTCCTTACCTCCCAAAGTAAAAAGTCCTTCAAAAGTTCAGACTTTCTTGATAAAAGCTTTCAGGTCCAAGCACTCGATTTTGGCTTACAACCGTCTCAAATGCGAGACATTAGGCAACAGGCTGTTTCGCTAAATCCTAATGACGAAATGACTCTTATGTTTTTAGCTGTTGAAGAAGGCAAGATGGGAAATTACGAGCATGCCTTGCAAACATATTTAAAGGTTCTGGAATTCACTAAAAAAAAACATGGAGAAATTAGTTCTAACGCAGCAGATATTTACGCCACGATTGCTGTCACCTATGGTAAACTTATGCTTTTCGAAAAAGAGCTTGAATATCACCTCAAGGGTATGGAGGTTCGATTGCAGGTTTATGGGGAAAACCATTTCGATGTAGCCAAAAGCTATACTCATATCGGACTGACCCATGAAAAACTGGGGAATGACAAGCAAGCTCAGGAATATTATCACATGACTTTAAAGGTTCAATGGATAGTCTTAAAAGAAGATCCTGATAAGCGCTATGCGGGTATTGCTTGGACCTATAGACACCTTAAAGATTTCGAAAAAGCACTTAATTATTATCACCTTGATTTGGTTGCTGTAATGCAGCTTTACGGAGAAAATGATTATTCTGTGGCACTCATCTACAATAATATTGGTGATGTCTATTACAAACTTGAGAACTACAAAAAAGCCTTAGAGTTTCACCAAAAAGCTTTAATTAATCGATTGAATGCTGAAAAGAATAATCGCTATGCAGACTTTATAGCCAAATGTCACAACCTTATTGGCGATGACTTTAGAAATTTGGGGGACTTCTTAAATGCTCTAGACCATTTTAAAATGGCTGCTGAAATCTTGTGTGGATTCTACAAACAATCGCATCCAGATATATTGAACTCATTAAAGTCGCTCCTTATTATTGCCGAGAAACTACAACCGCTACAGCACCAAAATCTAAAACCCCTCCATATCCTTTGTGTGGATACCCTAGGTACAGAGAATGAATTAACTAAAGCGCTTTTGCAATTGATCATTTAAGCAAAACATTAAGAGACAAAAAAAACGATGGACTCAACACACTCGCCGACAACACCTAAGTGGATTCCTCACCGAAATAATGAGCGACAATTAAGCAAGTCGGGAGATTTTAAACTGCTTCCAGAGCCCAAAATTTTTGAGGAAATACAAAATTCTTTAGATGATAAAAATGAACCAAATAAGAGGGAAAGTAAAGCTTTATCGTCATCCCCTTTCTGGAGATCTTCTGGCTCTGATAAAAAGCTTTCAAAACCCATCTTTTCTAAGCATTTAACTTCGATCAAACTCACCGAAAAAAAGAAGTCTAAAGTCGATTCACACCTGATGGATCACTACAACCTCTATCGGGAAATTTGCAAATGTACTCTCGGCCCATCTCCATTTTTCACAGTGCTGAATCTGATAAAACGAGAAAAGGATCCTTCATTATCAACAATTCTGGAGAATTTGAAATTTCCAGAAGATCTTTGTATTGAGAAAACTTCAAAGCCCCTTTCTTATTACGACACTTATGAACTGAAATCCGAAGACCCTTTATTTTCTTCAATAAATGAACTCGTTTTAATTCTTAGGGAACTTATAGCAAGCAAGCAATGCCTAGAAAAAATCGTTCCTCGACTAGAGAAACTCATTGAAATTTACAAAAATTTTATTAGAGACGTGTGCAGCTGTAAAGGACAAGAAAGATCTTCACTTCTCATTGGCAAAGCACGTTTATTCATCCAAGGAGAGTGCCATCTTATTAATCAGTCCAAAGCACGGAAAATAACTTGCATCGATCGTTTTGGCTTTACAGATTGCAATAATGCCTTTGGCGCCGGAGCAGTTTCTCGTATGGGTTCCGCATTTTTTAAGCGACCTCGTGGAATGAATCCCCTTAACCCCGGCCAAGAGTTTGCTGTACACAGTCTCCATGGTCTTTTATGCGACAACCGGGGCCTTACGGCAACTCAAATCATAAAAGTTGGGAACCTTTGGGCAACAACAATAGACAAGACCGAATCTTCAGGTTCAGCAGAAAAATTAGAATCATTGGGCCGCAGCATTTCTGGTCAATTTGACGATCAGCCAGATCTTCTCGCTAAGCCCGGTTTTATTGCGAGCAAAATTTTTGAATCCTATCCTGATTTAGAGAAAGAATTTCCTTTTTTAAATCAACGCATCCAACACATTATGCTTTCTTCCTATGCTGTAGATGGAGAAAATTTAAAGCAAATGTTTGAAAAAGGAATTACTTTTACCGTTGACCCTGCCAATTTTACTTCCTTGTGCTTTCTGGGATTGCTTACATGCCTGACAGATGGAAGAAGCGATAACTTTATTGGATTACAGTTTGGAAACAAGTATAAAATCATTGGAATCGATAACGACGGCATTTTGGGACCAGGAGTTTTATTCTCTAAAAAAGAACATTTTCTTGAGTTGAAATATTCATTATTTTTGCTGCCTCAGATGGATTCCCAACTAGACAGGGCATATATTGAAACATTCTTGGAACTAAATCCTGAAGATATTCTTCTAACTTGGCTTAGCATTTTGGAAAAACAAGAAAGATCTGATCTTGAAATGCTATCTCAAGGCATCTATACAAAAGCTGAGTTTAAAGAACTTTACCTCCCTTTAAAGATAACCTCAGCCTCTGTAATCAACTTATATCAAAGACTAAAAAGAATCCATACATGTGTAAAAAATCAACCCAGAATGACCCATTGGGAGTTTCTAGAAGTCGCCTTTCCATTCGTTGCTATACTTTATCGATCTCTATTGGAAAAAACAGATGGAGATATTTTAAAAGCTGAAGAATGGCTTTTTGATCGAAGGGACAGACCTATTATTTTGGAAGAATGGATAGAAGACCCTTCTCTTCGTTCACCTGAAATATTAAGCCTTTTCTGCTGGGAAGAAAAAAATGTGAAACTAAAAGATTGTATCCAAAATTGCTTGGAAGAAATTCCACGCTTGCTAAACTATAGACAACAAATCAATTGGATAGAAAAAATATTTTTATTTTTTCCAAATCAAGACACATTAATACTTCACAACTTTTCCTTAAAAGACGCAGATTTATTACGTATTCTATCTTTACGCGAACTTAAAGTTCTATGCATTGAAAATTGCCCTTTCATAACAGAAGGTAGTTTGATACCAATCCTCCAAAAGCAGATCCACATCCACCTCAAAATTCAAAACGACTCAGCTATGACCAAAGAGGGAATCATTCAAATATACGAGTGCTGTCAACAAAAAGGCCATTCTCTTTCACTCGTATTAGAAGGACAGGAACTCCTTTTTCAACCGGAACTTTTACAAAAACACCTCTTCTTTTTTCTCGAACATGAATATCTGGATTATGCAGCTATTTGCGTACATTTTGGCGCCAAATGGGACTTTGTTGAAAATCGAGATACTTTACTCCACAAATTAGTCGAAAAGAACTGTCCAAAAGCTGTTCTCCTTCTCTTAAAAAAAGGATTAAATGTAAATGACTTGAATCGTTTTGGTCAAACTCCCTTACATCTCGCCTCTCAGGCTGGCCAATACGAAAATGTAAATTTGCTTTTAGATAATAAATCACAGATTGATTGCCAAGATGCGGCCGGCCGCACGCCTATCTTTTTAGCCGCTTTAAGAGGAAATCAGGCAACTGTTCAACTTTTATTAGCACACCATGCAAATTTTTTAATTCCTGCCATAGAAAAAGAAACAATCCTCCATGTTACAGCTTATTATGGTCATTTATCCATTCTCGAAAATATTCTTAGCCTTCCTCAATCAAAGGCACTTATTAACGCGCCTGATGAAGATGGGAAAACAGCGTTACACAAGGCTGTCTGTGGCAATTCCGAACCTAAAATCGTGGAATTACTTCTTAAATATGAATTTGAGGTAAATGCTGAAAACAAGTATGGCTACCTTCCTCTTCACTTTGCCGCAAAAGAAGGACGAGAAGAAAGCGCAAAAATACTTATTGAAAGTGGCTCTCTAGTAGATCGCTGCAATCAAAACGGGGATTTGCCTTTTGATTTAGCCGTCCGATGGGGGCGAGACAATCTAGCCTTTCTATTTTTAGACGTTGACAAACAGTTAACCCAAGTTCCTAATGCACTTCCTGACGATTTGGAAAGTTATTATCATAAATGTTTGACAAGGGCAAAAGACTCTGATGATTTCGTTGAACAGATTTTTTATCTAGGGAAAATCAGTGATATTCACGTACAGAAAAACCAGTTTGTGGAAGCAGCAAAACTTGCGAATAATGCCCTATCCATTGCCCAAAAAATGAACCTTTCCTCTTTTGAATACTACCTATTTACTCGTTTAGAAAGGCTCGAAGGGCTTTTTTTAGATTCTATAAATATTCAAACGCCTGCTAGCTTTCATAGTTACATCAAAAAATATAGAAACAAGCTCGAACAAAACCGCTTAGATGCTTCGAAGAAAATTTCGCTGGGCGAGCCCCCCCAAAACGTCGCCCGGGAGTTCACCCAATCGTTGAAAAATCTTTTCTCTCTTCTTATAAAAGATTCCATTAACCTTATGGGCGAGCCGCCATCTGAATACGCTTTTATTTCGCTCGGTGAAATGGCAAGGGAGGAAATGACCCTTTATTCAAATATTGAATTTAGAATTTTGATCCCCGAGGAATTTGAAGAAAGTAAAAAGTATTTTGCCAACTTAAGCTATCTTTTAGAGTTAAAATTAGTGAATATGGGGGAATCGGAACTTTCGAAATTAAGTCATGAGTTTCCAAACGCTCCTGCAAAAGGTTTTTACTTTAGCAGTCAAGGGGCAACCCTTTTAGGGATTCCGGGAGACATGAATATTCCTTACGTTACATCTTTGATTAGTGGAAATAAACAGCTTCTTAAAAATCATAGAAAAGTGATTAAAAAAATGCTGGATGCTAAGGTAGACAAATATACTTTAAGAAGCAAATTAGCCTTTGGATCCATGGCAGAGCACCTAAGAACAATTCAAATTGATTTGTTTACGATAGAAAACACCACTAAATATTATCACCTTATAGAGTTAATACAAACTTTAGCTCTCTCATTTAATTGGGAAAAAGAAAATACATTTGATCAAATCGAAGTATTATACCAAGAAAAAATTATTTCAAAAGAAGGGGCAGGTTATCTTAAAAAAATTATCGAAATTGGTCTTAAAAATAACTTAACCTTGCTTGATGAATTCTCCCTCAAACCCGCCAATAGAAATAAAATACTGATTCATAACACTGAAATATCATCAGAACTTTATGAGGTCATTATTCCATTTTTTAAAAGTATGCAAATTTTTTACACCACAAAAGAAAAGAAATCGTTTAAAGACAAGACATTTTATGAAAAGAGTATATTCATCCAAGGAAAACAATTTGAAAAAAATTCAAAGTATGCTTTAGCCTGCGAAGCCTATCAAAAAGCAATTTCCTTCAATTCCAACGATGCAGAAGCTCTGATTGCATTGGATCTCATTCAAGTGAAAATGCCAAAAACAGAGCAACTTTTAGGCAATTTACTGAAAGGTGCGCACCTTTTTGAAACGTCTTACTCTGAAGATCACCCTATTCAAACCGCCAACTATTACCTGTATGCTAATGCCTATTTAGCTAACAACAATTTTAAAGAAGCAGTTAAATGGTATCTAAAAGATTTAACACACAGCAGGGCCAACTTTGGTGATTCTCACCCTATAATAGTAGATATTTATGAAAAATTAGCACATTGCTATCAAGTTGCAGAAGATTATAAAAATGCACTTAAACAGCAAGAGGCTAAGTTGCAGCTTCAGTTAGAGCTATTTGGGGAAAAATATTTGGGCTTGGACAAAACTTATTGTGCATTGATCGACCTTTATTCCAAGCTTAATGAAAATAGAAAAGTAATCGAATATAGCCTAAAAGCCCTTAAAATTAAATTATCGACCCATTATGAGCACCATCCTGATCTTCAACTCATTTATAACTTATGTAGCACAGCCTATTCAATAGTGGGAAACCATAAAGAAGCTCTTAAAATGTATCGCAAATCCTTTAATATCACTCTGCAGAAATATGGAAACGCTCATCCAGAAGTAGTCAGCGGCAGGATAAAATTATGCCGCATGTACCAAATGTTCGGAGGTTATAAAGATGGATTAATCGAGGCAAAAAATGCTTTTTTGGTTCTTGCCGAATCACAACCTATTCTACAACCAGACGCAAGCGAAGCCATTGAAGAGTTTTTCAACTGCTTTGATAGGCTCGTTACCCCAAATTACGCATCTCTAGATGAAATCTTCCCTTTTGTTCTTAAGCTATTTAGCAAGGAAGATTTAATCATGCAAAAATTTAACAATCTTGAGGGAGTTTCAAAACTCGAAAAATTATGAATACATTAAATATTATTAGCTACAATATGGGAACCAACATTCGAGATTTTGCTTGGGAATGTGAATATCTTAAGCAAGAAATTGATGATAGTGAAAGTGGCCAGCAAATGTATAAAAAGGCTCAGGAAAATACAGCAAAGAACCTCGTAGATAAAGCATCGGTTTACTTATTACAAGAAGTAGAGAAGGAAGACAGAGCCCTAATAGTGAGTCTAAAAATTGCTGGGTATGCAATATTTCATATCTTGAATAATCCCAATGCTCCAGAAAATACAAAAAAGCGAGATTCTTTTGATACAGCAATTGCTTTAAAAATGGATGTTTTTGAGAAAATTGAAAACCACTCCAAAATAATAAATGGATATGACACGGCTATAATTAGTACGACTTATAAACTATCTGAGAAAAGGATTATTTTTGTTTCCGGTCATGTTCCGGGATTTAACTTAGAGGAGACAAAATTGTATAAAGCCGACTCTTTAGATGGGGATAAGTACTGTTTGACAATTATTAATACTTTAGCAGAAATCGAAGGGACCGACATGCAGATCGTTGGAGCGGATATGAACGCGAACCCCGAAATCATGACGAAAGCAGGTAAAAAAAATAATCGGGAATGGACGCACCGTTTTGAAGAATTTGAGGATGCAGGTTTTAAGATTCACCGAACAAAAAAAGCCACTAATGTAAAACCGAACAGCAACTATTGCAAAAGAGAATTGGATTTCATATTTGTGCGCACTGTATTGCATACACAGCACACCAAGGAATCATTTTTCAAGCCAAATACTTTGGGAAATACAACAAGACTACTGAAGTGGGATAGTTCATTAAATGCTTCTGACCATAGACCTATTTTGACTCAACTGCCCTTTTAGTATGAATACAGACAAATATGGATTGCCGGATGAGGTTTCTCCCAGAGCGGCGATTTGGATCTCAAGAATTTGGACAAGTTTTTTGAAATAGGGGGATGGCGTTTTCTTGTTCAACGAGGATCAGGAATTCCAGATCGGATAAGGGTCAGACCTCTTTTTTTTGCCAAGAGAGCCCATAGCGCGGATATCAAATCGGCAAGGAGGGCTATGTTTTATTTGGCTATAAGTGGGTATGGGCCCAAGATCGGAAGTGCATCTTCGATGAAAACCTTGAAAAGATTTCTAAACGCTTCTGTCACACTTTTCAGAAAATCTCCAATGTCGCCTATATTATTGTCGCCTATACTCTGAAAGCTATTCCGAAATGTCAAAAGCGCTTCCCAATATCTTTTGGTTAACCTCTTCTCTAGTAAAGAACAAGGTGCATTTAATCCTGCTATAACCTATAACCTGGCGTGAGCATAAGGCATACCGTTTCTTTCAATCCAACGTCCACTCCCGATTGCCATAAACTGCTGAGAGGCCAGTTGTTGGATGTTGCCCAGGTCAGTGCAATGATGAGCGATCGCATCTGGATGGTTTTTGCAAAGTAATGCATTGCCTGCAAAGAAGAGGAGAATAGCTCATTGCCGCGTGCAGCGAAACCAAGGGCAAGTTGAAGGCTCAAGGCGAGCTGTTGCTAAGGCGAGGCGTGGTGTAGTAAAAAAGAGGGAGCTGCATTTTTAATAAACCTTCAAGTTGCGGCTTGCTGAGCCGGGAAAGGACTTGAAAAAGCAGGGCAGATGCGTCCTGTACCTCATCGCAATTTTGCACCCCCTCACAGTAAAAGTAAGGTGGTTCCGATGACGGAGCCGTCCGCATCTTTGATCCCCTGTTGGATAGTGTTTATAAAATGCGCTTTTGGCAAAGAGCCAATACAGGATAAAGAGTTCATAAGAAATGACTGAGGAACCTGCTTATTTGTTCAGGATTTTTGTTGGGAATCAGCTTGGAGAGTTGATTCATGTGGTTGGGGTCATTGAGATCTTTTGGACATTTCCAACTCAGATGGCTCACAATAAAGGCTGCAATATCCGGACATCCTGCCAAAACTGCATAGTACAATGGAGAATGGTTCGAGGAGTCCAAAAGGTTGACGTCCAACCTTGGGATTTTTATGAGCGCCTCCACAACTAATTTATGTTCTCTCATAACCGCTGTGTGCAAGACAGCGAGACCGCCTCCATTCACGTCTGTGCGGGCATTAATGTCGGCACCTTTGCTCAGGAGAAGTTCGCAGATCGCGACTTGTCCATCAAAGGCCGCCATGTTCAATGGAGTTCTTCTATACTCGCCAAGGGCATTGACATCGGCTCCGAACCGGATCAACTCTTTGGTAATTTCCATGCGTCCACTCTTCGCAGACCAGTGGAGTGGTCGATACCCGTGCTTATCTGGAATATTGGGGTCCGCTTTGTTACTTAACAAGAATATTAAGCAATCTAAGTGTCCATGGGCACTTGCTAACGCGAGCATGGTCTGACCTTCTGCGTTTTTCTGATTGACAAAGTCTGAAACCTGAAAGAACCACAACAGGTCAATCTGTTTTGTGAGAAAGCCTAGGTCTCCCATTTCGCTTGCTTGCCAGATGTTAGTGGCTTCCTGAATATACAGTTGGCTTTTGATCTTATCGATCTGGTCATTTTCTATGGTCGTTTTTTCAAATTCCATTCCGAGCAAAGTCTTGTTGTCTAGCAAGCTTTGAAAGATGGACAAATGGGTTTTTATTTCTTCTTCCATGCGCTTTTCCAATTGCTTCAAATCTGTCTCCGCATCGATGTTCAGATGTGCTTGACTTAGCTCATTTTTGACGACATTTTTAAATAAGAGTATGAGTTCCTGTTTTTTTTCCGGAGTAAGTTGAACTTCTACACCTGACTGCATATAGCTTGATCTAGCGTCAAGAAGATTTTGGTAACATTCTACGTTTTCTCTATCTCTCCTCTCGATTTCACATTTAAACTGATTTTCGGCTCGCGTAAAATCTCTGTTTTCCGGATTAAGAGCTAAAAGGTCTCGAATCAGGACAAGCTTGGCCTCGGCAATCTCAACAATGAGGCTAATGCTTTCTCGCATCTCAGATCCGATACTGTCGATGCGGCAAAGCAAGTCAAGTTCTCTTCTCCGAAGAGTTGAAAGCTTGGCCCCTAGCGGGTTAATCAAAGAAGCCTCAGAATTTTTTATTGATGGAATCATAAGGCAGTCCTCCAAAAGTAAGTATTTTTTCTAGATAGTGAAATCATATAAATAATATGAGTGACCCACATGAAGACCTTAAGATACTTAAGGCAGAGAATTAAAGCAACTTCGCATAAAGTGACGTAGATCCATTATTGAAAAAAACATTACATGATCAATGAAGACAAACATATTTACCTGGACGCTCCATATCTGCTACCGCATTCGCGGTTTTGCTATACCTATTACAATTTACCATGGGCTCTCGCCCAATGTCATTGAATTAAAATTAAGAGTTAACATAAACCCCCTTCAAACCACATCTCCAACCACTTGCACTCATCATATAACTGCTCGCGTATTCGTTGGATATCGCTTATTATGATACTTACAC
>JACCRY010000242.1 GCA_013813265.1 Parachlamydiaceae bacterium | reverse complement strand
GGTCACACTTTCTTTGCCGCAAAGCGCCAAAGAAAGTGTGACCTTCATTTGAACCAAGCCCAAATATCGACATAAATAATGTGTACTCCTATTTAAACAGAGCTGCAATTAATTCTGGACTTTCTGCGAATATTAATTTGATCTACGGAAAAATTGATCGCGAGAATGTTATAAGAAAAATTGAACAGCTAGTTATAGAACCTGACGATGTGGTCGTTGTATACTTTGCAATGCATGGATACCGCTTTCGAGAAAAAGCATCAATTTGGCCAAACATTTTTTTTGGAGAAAGCGACAATGGTTTAGAAATGGAATATATCATCTCAAAAATTCGTTACAAAAAACCTCGTATGTTTATGGCTATAGCAGACTCATGCAATTCCTATGTTAGGAAAGATAGTATTTCAACCAAAAGAGCTCTTAGCGGGATAAATGCAATGGCTGAAAAAGAAAACTTTAAAAAATTATTTTTGAATTATTCAGGTAGTATTATCGCTTGCGGAGCTATCCCGGGTCAATCTTCATGGGGGAACGATGTTGTGGGCGGCTATATGACCGCAAGCCTAATTGAAAGTCTTAAAGATGTACTTAGTAGAGAAAGTACAGAGGATGTATCATGGGAAGCTATCTTTACTCAAATCGAAGGACGTATCGAAAAATTTATGAACCCGTACGGAAACGACGATCCGATTGTCCAAACACCCCAAATCCAAATAGAGCTTCAACAAATAAATTCTTAAGTGGAGCAAAATAAGAAGACAGCATTCGCCCGCATTAACTGAGAAAATCTTAAATCTGTGTTAAGGAAACTGTGTAGGAGGAGCGATTTGCCACCCTTCTCCATCTAGAGCATGTAAGAAGCTAACGAGAGCCTTCTTTTCTTCCGTTGTAAGATGTAAAGGTTTCATTAGTGGAGAAAGATATCGGTTTGGAGTTCCTCCTCGATCATAATAGTCGACTACATCTTCCAAAGTTTTCTGAGAACCATCATGCATATACGGCGCTGTTTTTGAAATATCTCTCAAGGTAGGAATTTTAAATGCGCCTTTTTCTGAATCATTTTTTGTTATCTCATACCGCCCTAGATCAGGATTCGGTTTATCCATACCCACTCCAATATTCAGAAATCGGCCATCTGTGAAATTCGGCCCTGCATGACAATTAGCGCAGCCAACTTTTTTAAATACATGTAATCCAGCAATTTGCTCCTTACTCATCGCTTCTTTATTCCCGGCCATGTACTGATCAAATGGTGAATTTCCGGAAACTACCGTACGCTCAAACGTAGCTATGGCCTTGCTTATCTCTTCAACTGAGCACTCATCATTCCCAAATACTTCCTTAAACAATATACGATATCCTTCAATTTTACGAATGCATTGTTGGCACTCTTGGTAAGCATCCTTTGCATTCAATTTTGAAGTCATTTCCTTTGGATTTGTCAACGGGCCTCGCACCTGTTCCTCTAATGAGGACGCTCTTCCATCCCAAAAACAATGTGTCTGATAAGCAGTATTGATGACTGTAGGAGAATTACGATTGCCCTTTTGTCCATGAATACCTATTGCGATAGGTATATCTTCTGAATAGCCTTGTCCAGGAACATGGCAAGTCGCGCAAGATACCGTACCATCAGAAGAAAGGCGTTTATCAAAAAATAGCAACTTTCCAAGATCCGCTTTCTTTTTTGTATAAGGATTATCTTTTGGCCAAGGGCAAGAAGGCATTCCAAGTGGGACAGAAGGTGGCATTTCACTCACTTCAATTGCCAAAATAAATTGCTGAGTGGTCAACAACAATAGGACGAAAATTAAAAAATGAGTCTTGATTCTAAAATCATTTGGCATAAACCCTCGCTTCTTGGAAAAGACTCACCCGTACAACATATGGAAAAAAGAGCAAATATTAAATCGCGGCAAAAACCCACAAAGTATTAATTTAGACCTTTCACATATAAAAATTTATTTTGCATTAGCGCAGTATAACAGCAAGAATTTTTTATGTTCTCTGCTTAATATATTCAAGAACAAGACGCGGAATTTCCTCGATCATATAAAAGGCACAGAAAGTATTTTGCCTTGAAGAAGAAGTGGAGCTTGTGAAATGCGTAAACCTTTTATAGATTTCTTTCTTCCATAAACTGTTTAAGTGACAGTAGGCGTTCTTTATAGATCCTGATTTCACCTCAATGATGATATTATGTGAACTGACTTAAATGACATAATCTACCTCTGCATCTGATCCTTTCTTTTCTCGTTCCCAGTAGCATTGACTGAGGGCAATTCTTTTAAAGAAATTTTAAGAAATAGTTAAGTTCTTTTTTACATTGCATAAAAAAAAGGAGAATTACCGTGAAAGAAGCCTGCACATGTCTAGGACGTCCAACTAAAGACCCCATATTTGCTTCCAAGGATATGGGATCTTTAAAAGAATTTTTATTCAGCAACTAACTGGACTTCTACTTCTTGCACTACATCTTGCACAGCTTTTCTAGCTTGTAATGTATACAAGATTAGACCTAAGGCCATCCCTCCTAAAAGGGGTGTTGCATACCAGAAGTTCGGTAATTTTGTTACTGTATAGAAGATTAGAATCCCGCAGCATACAAATGCTACCATCGAAAAAATAATCTGAGGGATCATTTTTTTCTTCCAATGCGCCTTAAAGACGGCAACCAAAGTTAAGGATAAGGCAGTTAATATCCCAAGTCCTGTCAGGGAGAAGAGAACATCAACATCACGAATGAATGTGATCAGTGCCAAAAATGCGATGCCATAGGCCAACGCAGAAAAATAAGGCCGTTGATAGCGATTGACAACAGTCAGCGCCTCATGACCCAACAGCAATTTACGCGAGCCAAGAGAATTCAGGTTTGTAATATTTGCAAGCGAAACTCCAAGGACCGAATTTGCCCAGCTCAAAAGAATTGCACAGGAAATACCAATTTGAAGAACACTTTGAAGCATCGGGGACACCCCCAAAAAGCGAGGAAATTCAATTGCGCCGTATGTCGCAAGATTTTCAGTACCCATAATATAAAGAACACCCAAATGGAATAGAAAATAGAGAGCCACGGTGATGAAAAAACTCACAAGAATGACACTGGTCACTTTTTGCGGACCATCTTTTAAAAGGCCTCCGATACTGCAGCAAGTCTCAAATCCCCAGTAAGAAAAAAGGACTGTCGAAACTGTCAAACCTAAATTTTGCAGTGATGAAAGCTCAAAGGTTAAATCTCGATTAAAATAGATAGTGAGTAGCGCAATCGCCATGACAATTGGGGTAATTTTTAAAAGAGTTCCAATACTCTGAATACGACTTAGCTTTTCAACTGGAATCAAATTTATAAGTACAAAAAAGCCTACCATCAGCACATTGAAAACAAATGGATAATCATGGAAAAACTGAATGCCAGAATTTTTGATGATCCCTTCACGCAATACAGTTGCTAAGCTTGATGCAGTACCCATGTACCCAAGAAAAAATCCCCACTGAGCAATGAAGCCAGCTATTGGAGAAATTCCCTTTGAACAGTAATGATAAAAACCACCTTCCCCCGGATAAAGCTGTGCAGCTCTAGCAATACTCCATACGACAGGAAAAAGTAGTAAGCCAATTAATGGCCATCCCATAAAACTGATACTACCACCTAAGGCAGTCATAGGTCCAACAGCATAGAGAATTCCCGCGCCGACCATGATGTTAATGCTCATCAACACTGCTGCAAAAAAAGAAATTTTCCCTTGATCCGATTTTTCCATATAACCCCTTTTTGTTAATATCTAGTTACTATTATAAAGTAAATTTTATTTTACTTCAACTAAATAATTAATTGTTAAATAAAACTCCGATTTTTCCTACAATTTTTGAAGTAGATAAGCCGGGTACAAGTTCGACAATATGAATTCTCCCCCCATGAGCTTTAACCACATCTGCTTCTATGCAGTTTAGTCCATACTCAGCTCCATTGACATGCACATTCGGCTGAATTCTTTCTAAAATCTCACATGGCGTTATTTCAGAAAACCACGTAACATGGTCAACAAATTCAAGAGCAGCAATCAATTGCATCCGATATTCTAGTGAAATAATCGGTCGCTCTGAGCCCTTATACTGTTGAATTGAAGCATCCGTATTCAAGGCAACAATCAAAATATTTGCTTGCTGTGAAGCTTCATAGAGAATCTGTAAATGCCCCGCATGTAAAAGGTCAAATGAGCCATTGATCGTCGCAACGGTATTACCTTCGTTTTTTAAGAGAGCAACTGTCTCTTCCAACTCATTAGGGGAAATCACTTTTCTTAAATACTCTTCAGACCACAAATTTTTCATCTGTTGCTCTCATGCATTTTACAGCCAATTTAGTTTGGGCAGAAATCACCAAGGCCTAGCCCTCTTAACAAAATCATGCATCTTTAAAGTAGGTGGTTACGGCGATATTTTGTCTAAACTCCACTTTATGGTATAGTCTATCAAAAGGTAGTCCACTAAGAAAGTAAATAGTGTAGGGTTTGCGCATGTTACGAACGCAGACACATAGATTTTGGAGCACAAATGATTTATATCGACGGCAAAAAGGTAGCAAGTGAAATACAGCAAGAGCTTAAAAAGTCGATTTCCACACTGAAAGGCCGAAAACCTTGCCTGGTAGTTGTCATGGTAGGAAATCATCCGCCATCCCAAATTTATGTCAATCGGAAGATTCAAGCCTGCGCTGAAGTCGGTATCTTATCCGTTCAGAAACACTTTCCAGAGAATTTGACAGAAGTAGCTCTTTTAAAAGTCATTGAATTGCTCAATTCTGACGAATCAGTGGACTCTATTTTAGTCCAGCTACCTCTACCCCCACATATTAATGTGGGAAAAATCATGCAAAAAATTGCGCCTGAAAAAGATGTCGATGGATTCCACCCGCTCAATGTAGGAAAATTACTAGCCGGAGAAAGTGATGGATTTCTACCCTGTACTCCTTTAGCTGTTAAAACTCTGCTCCAGTATTATAATATTGAAGTTTCCGGTCGCCACGCGGTCATCTTTGGCAGAAGTAATATTGTAGGGAAGCCAATAGCTGCAATGCTGTTGCAGAGCATGCCGGGTGGCAATGCGACGGTTACAGTTGCTCACCGACTATCGACAAATGTAAAAGCTTTAGCACTGCTTGCAGATATTTTAATTGTCGCAATTGGCCAGCCAAAATTTATAACTGAAGATATGGTTAAGGAAGGGGCTGTCGTCATTGATGTCGGCATTAATAAAATTGAAGATCGCAGTTCTGCAAAAGGGTACAAAATCGTTGGGGATGTGGACTTTGAAAATGTAAAAAAGAAATGTTCATTTATCACTCCTGTTCCCGGAGGCGTTGGCCCCATGACAATTGCGATGCTCTTGAAAAATACTCTGCAGAGCTATGAAAGGAAATTTTTATGAGTTGGTCACTAGTACACTGTAAGGTAAATCCTTCCTCATCAAACTCCGCGAAAGCACCCGCGGTTGAAGTCTTAAAAGTGACCCAATATATACATATGGGACCATTTTTAAACCTTCAACCCCGGGTACTTTGGCGAAATTTGATGGGTATGGTTTTACCTTACAGTGTACTAAAACGCAGTCTATTATTTTTGTGTTTTATAATATTAGGCAGCTGCCATGAAAATAACCTCAAAGAAAAGTACACGACACTCTTTGCCGGTAATGCCATGACGATCGACTACCGAGTGATCATTGGCAAAAAGTTAACTAGCCAGGAGGCAGAGTCTGTTAAAGAGGCCATCTCAGAAATATTTGAATCTATTAACACCACTTTTAATAACTGGAATCCTAATTCCGAACTTTCCAAATTGAATCAACTAAAGTCTAATGTCACTGTTCCAATTTCGCTTGAACTCAATGCGGTCCTCAAGCAGACAGATGATATTGTCAATCTAACGAATGGACTTTTTGACCCGACGATGGAACCTCTACATAAGCTCTGGAAAGAGCACTTGGAAAAAGGTGAAATTCCAACAACTGCACAAATAAAAAATATTTCCCTTGCTATCGGATGGAATAAAATACATCTAATTGGCCAGAATTTCTATAAAAGCGACGATCGCACCGCAATCGATCTGGGTGGAATCGTCAAAGGCCACTGCGTTGATCTCTTAATCGAAAAACTAAACGAATTAGGTTTTCCAGATGTACTGGTAGAATGGGGCGGTGAAATTCGCACAACTGGAGCGCATCCTGAAGGCCGACCTTGGACCGTCTTTGTAAGCGGTCTGGGAAGCTTAAATCCCGACAAAGCAATTGCAAAAATTGAAATGAATGATTTAGCTCTTGCAACTAGTGGGGATTACTTGCAAAATTGGACAGTGATAGAAAATGAACATGAAATTACCTACTTTCATATTATAAACCCTTTATTGAAACGTCCACTAAGGACAACAGAAGATTCGATTGCAAGCGCTAGTGTCGCTACAACCACTTGCGCCCTTGCAGATGCAATTGCAACAACTTTAATGCTTTTCCCCACTCTCAATGAAGCTAAACAGTGGGTTAAAGGGATCCAACCTGGAGCGCCTTTACGCTGCTGGATTGCGACACGCAAAAAAAGTGAATATGTAGAAACATCATCCCAAGCCATAGAACATAAATAAAAAGGCCCTCTATGAAAAAAGTTAAACTCATTATCATCGGATCTGGACCAGCCGGATATACTGCTGCAGTCTATGCCGCTCGTGCCAACCTTGAGCCTGTTCTTTATGAAGGATTCTTTTCAGGTACTGCCGGGGGGCAACTCATGACAACTACCGAAGTTGAAAACTACCCTGGATTCCCTGACGGTATTGCAGGGCCTGACCTTGTAGATAAATTTCGTAGTCAAGCGCTAAGGTTCGGAACAAAGATCCTGACTGAAGATGTTGTTTCAGTTGATTTCTCAAAACATCCTTACACAGTTAAAGGGATGGACACATCCTTCCAATGTGATGCACTTATCATCGCAACTGGCGCTACAGCTAATCGCCTTGATATACCAGGAGCACGTGAAGGCGAATTTTGGCAACGCGGAGTGACTGCATGTGCTGTTTGCGATGGTGCAATGCCTATATTTAGAAATCAGCCGCTTTTTGTTATCGGTGGAGGAGATACTGCCGTCGAAGAAGCAACATTCTTAACTAAATTCGGAAGTATGGTTTACATTGTCCATCGCCGAGATCAATTAAGAGCTTCGAAAATCATGCAAAAACGTGCTTTGGAACATCCAAAAATTAGAATAATTTGGGATAGCCAAATCATTGAGGTAACCGGAGACAAGGTCGTACGTTCTGTCAAAATTCAAAATATGAAATCAAATGAAATATCAGAGCATCCGGCTGGGGGAGTTTTCTTTGCTATTGGTCACACTCCAAATACTGCATTTTTAAGTGGACAAATTCCTTTGTTAGATAACGGATACATTCAAGTACAACCCGGGACTTGTAAAACCACCCTGGACTTAGTTTTCGCTGCTGGTGACGTACAAGATCATGTCTACCGTCAAGCAATTACAGCTGCGGGTTCCGGATGCATGGCTGCAATTGAAGCAGAAAGAGAGTTATCGGCTAGAGGTTTAAGCGAATAGATGAAATCTATTTTTGAACTCAAAATGTTTTTCCTTTTCCTTATATCCATAGCATTCCCCGTTGAGGGAGTTGCTATGGAGCTTGCTCCTTGGTATCCAAGATTGTTTGAATTCCAACCAAAAATTGAAGTTCTTTCTCAACATTCTAGATCCATTGCTTCAGATCATGGTACATTTCTTAAACCCCTTCATGCGAATTATTTAAATTTTGGCATAGGTTATCCCTATTATAATTGGTATGGAGAACTGGAATTGATAATGGCAGATTCCAAACATCGATATTATGATAATACAATAGTAACAGGACGTTATCAACTAACGAATGATGTATCTGGGGAAAGTTTTCTTAGTTCAGTTGCTGCATTATCGGTAACAGCCTCAACCCGAAACGCTCTATACGACTTAAACTCCTTCCACCATGGTAAGTTCGAAGCCATCGCTCACTTGTCTGCAGGAAAAGAATTTGTCGACAACCAATTCTGGTGCTACAGAATATGGGGAACATTAGGTATCGGAGCAGCAGATGTCGGTTCCCCTTGGATGCATCTTAAGTTCAGTCTAGAAAATAACTTCAGGGATCGCTCAATTTTAGGCTTCTTTGTTGAAAGCTTTTATGGGCTTGGAGGAAATGCTCTTTCGAAACACAAAAAATTTCATGGTTATGGATCTATTCGCCATCGTTCGATCGATTTTGGCGCATTCTACAGCTACATTTTTGATGGAGGTCAAAAACTTTCCTTTGGTGGTCGGTACAGAGCTTACGCGCGAAATTTCCCAGAGCATGCTGCCTCTATTTCTCTTATTTTCCTTTCTCCATTTGCCCTTTAATCAAAAAAAATTTGCTATCACATCTTTTCTCTAGTAAATTGGTTTGACAAAATAAAGGTATGCTCTTATTTTCTTATTTAAAGCGACAAACAACAAGAGGTGTTATGAAAAATTTAGTCACAAAATTGGCTCTAGCCGTGGCTACAGCATCATCGTCCTATACAGGGGCAATCAATGCTGATCTGTACGGCTTTGAGATAGGCGTAGGATATCGCCAAGATTCTATTTTATGGAAAATGGAAGATCATGGAGCTGTAGCTCCCCACGTAGAGTCAGACCTTCATTTCAAAGACCTTGAAATCGTTGTACTCGGCGCAAGATTTAAAGGCTTGCTTGGTGAGTCGTTTTATTCACGTGCATCATTTGATTATGGATGGATCGTTGATGGTACATTGCGTGAAGAACTGAACATTGAGAATCGTCATGACACAACACACTTTGATCACAATGGTGTATTTACTGATGGACGCTATTCAAAAGCTGTTGTTCATAACAGAGAAAGTGGAAATAGCTATGTATGGGACTTCAACTTAGCCTTCGGAGTTCCTTATCAATTTGGATGTGAAGGATTACAAATTGCTCCAATGATCGGTTTCTCCTATGATCGCCAACATATTAAAATTCGTAACAAAGAAAATTTGTGGGCTCATCCTGACCGTCATTTTTCAAGCATCGAGACAGGCGATCATGCCCACAATAATTGCAAATCGAAAAGCACTTTCAAAACTTCATGGTGGGGTCCATGGATTGGATTCGATCTTTCCTATGTGTCAGATAATTGCTGGACTTTCTTTGGCGAATTTGAACTACATGGAGGCCGAGTAGAAAGAGATCGAAATTCTTCAATCGGCGTTTCATTCTTTGATCGCTATGATCGCACAAAGTGCTTCTGGGGAACTACAACAAGACTTGGAACGAACTACGTCTTATGTGATAACTGGTATCTTGAAGGAGCTATCAGCTTTTCGCATTGGTGTTCAACATCTCATCGTGATGATCTTTACTGGTCTTCAGGAGGCGTCCGCATTGATGCTGGCTACCTGTTCTAGGAATTAAGTTTATTGCTTGACTCTATACTGCCTGCATTTGCTTATTTTAGGAAATGTGGGCAGTTTTTATAATTTTGAATAATTATCAAGGAGCTTTCTATGTTAGGTACAGTTTTATTGATTGTTTTAATTTTGCTTCTTTTAGGAGCATTGCCAACATGGCCTCATAGCTCTAGTTGGGGTTATGCCCCAAGCGGAGGCTTAGGTCTAATTCTTCTTATCGTCGTCATCTTACTCCTTCTTGGAAGAATTTAATCTTGACAGTGTACTGGCCCAGTTTATATTATTCTGCCAGCTTATTCAACGCAACGGCGTAGACGCATGAAGCGAAGAACAAAAAGTAAGGTAGTGAGATTATTTAAGATATTGGCTTAACGCAAATTTTATCTAAAAGTTTGTGTTAAGCCATTTTTTTTCTTAAATTCACTGAACCTTCTTCATTTTAATGAGGAAAGAGAAGAAGTTTACCTCAGAACCACAGAGAACCTAGAGGACGCAGAGATTTTTCTTTACAATCGTAGTCAAAGCTCGCAGAATCTTTTATTCGTCATGATTTTTCTCTCGCGTCCCTCTGCGTTCTCTACGGCTCTGCGGTAAACTTCATCTCCTCCCTCACCTCTCTCCATCACTATATCAAAAATTTATCCACTAAAATTCAAATTTAGGTATGCTCACTGCTTATTCCAGAATTAAAGAGGTTTATAAATGAGCGCAGAAATTCTTGCACGCTTACAATTTGCCTTTACAATCATGTTTCACTACATTTATCCACAACTAAGCATCGGCCTGGGATTAATCCTTGTGATCATGGAGACATGCTATCTAACCACAAAAAATATCCTCTTTCTTGAAATGACTCAGTTCTGGACCAAGGTTTTTGCATTGACCTTTGCTCTAGGTGTATCGACAGGGATTGTTATGGAATTTGAATTCGGTACAAATTGGGCGACCTACTCCCGCTATGTCGGAGATGTCTTTGGTTCTGCTCTCGCAGCCGAAGGAGTCTTTGCCTTTTTCCTGGAATCCGGCTTCTTAGGTATACTTCTCTTTGGATGGCATCGAGTAGGACCCAAAATGCACTTCTTTGCCACACTAATGGTTTGTTTAGGTGCTCACTTCAGCGCCATATGGATCATCGTCGCAAATTCATGGATGCAGACGCCTGCAGGTTTTCATATTGTTGGAGAAGGACTTAAAGCTCGCGCTGAAATCATTGACTTTTGGGCTATGGTTTTTAATCCGTCTTCAGTCGACCGACTAACTCACAGTATCATTGGATGCTGGTTGTCTGGAGCCTTCATGGTTATCAGTGTTGCTGCCTACTACTTATTAAAAAAAAGGCACCTGGACTTTGCTAAACAATCTCTGAAAATTGGACTTATTGTCGCTGTGATTTCTTTAACACTACAGGTCATGAGTGGAGATTCCAGTGCAAAAGGTGTTGCAGTCAACCAACCGGCAAAGTTTGCTGCACTTGAAGGAATCTTTAAAACTCAACAGGAAGTACCCCTAACGATTTTCGGACTTCCTAATGCCGAAAAACAACAAATTGAGTACCAAATTGGCATCCCAAAGCTACTAAGTTTTATGACCCATGGAGATTTCAATTCCGAAATAAAAGGTCTAGAAACAGTCTCTCAAAAAGATTGGCCTAACGTCAAGGTCGTCTTTCAAACCTATCGTTTGATGATTGGCATGTGGATGGCTATGGTTCTTTCTACTCTAATAGCAAGCTATTTGTGGTGGAAAAAAAGACTTTTTGACACACCTTGGGCATTACGACTGCTTGTTGCCTCGGTTGTCTTTCCCCAGATCGCTAATCAAGCCGGATGGGTTTCAGCCGAAATGGGGCGTTTTCCTTGGATTGTTCAGGATCTTTTACGGATATCTGAAGGACTTTCGAAGTCTGTGACTGCCAATCAAATACTTGGATCAATCATCATGTTTGGATTTGTATATCTTTTTCTCTTTTTACTTTTCATCTACTTGTTGAATGAAAAATTTGTGCATGGCCCTTCTTACGTCGAGGATTCAAGGTATCACCATTTGCGTACATTTGCTCAGACAGATACTCAGACAAAGGATAAATAATGGAAGCCTATTACGCCACCTTACAATTTATTTGGTTTACAGCTTTCGTCGTATTGTTAACCGGATATGCTGTGCTAGATGGCTTTGACCTAGGTGTCGGTATGCTCCATCTATTTTCTAAGAAAGACGTGGAAAGACGCACGATGATCAATTCGATTGGACCCATCTGGGATGGCAATGCTGTCTGGCTAGTCACAAGTGGGGGAGCCCTCTTCGCCGGCTTTCCTGCAGTTTATGCGACTGTTTTGTCTGCATTTTATCTGCCTGTTATGCTTTTGCTTTCAGGCTTGATTTTTAGGGCAGTGGCAATCGAATTTCGCAGCAAACAACCCATGCCTTGGTGGCGTTGGTTTTGGGACATCATGTTTAGCCTTGCCAGTCTTATGATTTCATTTATCTTTGGCCTGTTGATTGGCAATCTAATTAGAGGCATCCCATTGGATGCAGAAGGCGAATTTATCGGAGATTTCGCCTTACTACTAAATCCTTACGCATTTTTAATTGGAGGCGTTGTCATCTCCCTTTTTCTAATGCATGGAGTCATCTATGCAGTGATGAAAACGGAAAATGAGCTTCATGACCGAATGCGAGAATGGGTAAATCCCGCAATCATTTTATTTATTATCTTTTATGCAACTAGCACGATGGCAACACTCATCTATATGCCCCATATGTCTGAGACAATCAAGGAAAGGCCGGCCTTCTTTTTAGTCGCCATTGTAAATATCTTTGCCATTGCTAATATTCCTCGTGAAATAACTTTAGGAAGAGATTTTAGGGCCTTTCTTTCTTCGTGCGTTAATATTATCTGTCTCTTAGCTCTTTTTGGAATCGGCATATATCCAAATGTTGTGCGTGCAATCAATGACCCGCAAGATCTAAGTTTGACCATTTACAATTCATCTTCCTCGATGGAGACATTGCAAATTTTGTTGCTTATAGCGTGCATAGGTCTTCCGCTCGTCATTTCTTATACGACAGTTGTGTACTGGATCTTCCGTGGCAAAGTGAAACTCGACTCCACAAGCTATTAGTCTGGAGTTTGGACAAAGTCCAGATTTAAGGGCTTTACATATTGGAGGTTGAAATCGGCATGTTCCTAGTTCATCTAATTTAATAATGAAGAGAGGGATGCCTTCTAGGGGCAGGAGAGAGCATCGGGTCATTGGGAAAAACCCTTTTATTCTACTGAAGTTAAAGCCTTTGTCCTTAGCCGCGTATGCGGCGACAGCAAATAGCCACAGTCGTAAGCCCAATGTCATTGAATTAAAATTAAGAGTTAACATAAACCCCCTTCAAACCACATCTCCAACCACTTGCACTCATCATATAACTGCTCGCGTATTCGTTGGATATCGCTTATTATGATACTTACAC
>JACCRY010000241.1 GCA_013813265.1 Parachlamydiaceae bacterium | reverse complement strand
GTTGCATCTGACGCACTTCTCTCCTCGGTCGTAGCTATGGCTACGACGTCGTCAAGAATTGCATCAGCTGCAACTTTCGCCTAACTGCTGCATTATTTCGAATTTTTTCACAGCCTCTGCGTTGAATAAGACTTGGTTACACTCTTACAAGCTGAGCTAGTACATTAGTGATACAGACATTGCAACAGCGATGAGGCCGCAATTAAACGCAATATCTGCTGCTGCTCTTGGAGCTTATCGAGCAAAAATGGAATCGAAGAACGAGATCCTACTTTTCCCAGTCCTTCTAAAATTTTTTCCTTGGTTTCTCGGTCTGCTGTGGAGTAGTTGGTTTGTAAAAGAGAAATTGCTTCTTCTCTTCCACCCCAAAGAGCAACTGTCAATGCAGCCTGCATTTGAATTTTAGGATCTTGATCCTCTAGAAGTCCTAGGACTAGATCCATTGAGCTGTCGTCTCCTTCCATCAGAAGAAGGGCTGAGGCAAGGCCAGTTACTCCCCATTTATGTTGTTGAAGAAAGCCTCGAAGGGCAACTTCAGCTCCTGGATATTTCATGACAGCCAGAATATTAAGAATTTCCAAACGTACAAGTTGGTCGATGGCCTCGGGAGCATTTGAAATGGAATCATCTTGTTTAACATCGCTTGGAGAAAGTACACGAAAAGAGTTTTCCTCCTTCCACATCCAACGTCCTAAATTTGCTGACAGGCCTTCTTGAAGCGCTAAGCATGCAGCGTAAGTTTCGGTTTGCTGATGTATGAGCCCCAGAGCAAGATTCATCTTGAAAAAAGGATCATGACTTGAATGAAATAGTTCTTGCGCCAAAGAAATGCCCTTTTTTCCTGTCGCGGCAATCGCGGCGGAAGCTAATAAGCGTATACTCCTTTTTGGATTGCGTACAAGAGGCATAAATGTTTCTCTAGCAGATTCAGGCTCATTAAGTGTTAACAGCCATGCTGCAGTTACCGCAGCTTCTGGGTAAGGGTCGTTTAGTCTTTTACGTGCTAATTGTGTTGCTTCTGCACGTAAGAGGCCTAGGCTGTACATGGCTGCAGTGCGGACTTCAGAATTATTATCTGAAGCTAGAATTTTCATTAAGTCTTCATCACGACTACTTCGGAGATGGCCGACAACTTGACAAGCAAGAAGACGCAGTCCAGCTCGATCACTTTTTGATAACGCAAGGATTTCTGGTCGCTCAATTGTTTCAAATAATAGAAAGAGAGATGCAATGGCAGCAGCTTTTTCTTCCGCTGAAGTCTGATCATTCCCGACTATTGCAAGCAGAGTGGGTTGAGCAGCTCGAATTTTCATCTTTCCGGCAGCTTTAATAACCTCTAGGCGAACTTTTCGGATATTCTCTGATTTTAAGAGTAGAAGAATTTCATCACAAAGCTGTGCATCGCGCATCTCACTGGAAAGTTGTACCGCCGCATTACGTATGGGGATGCTTTTATCCTTACAAAAGCGTTTTAGAAGAACGATACTTTTTGCGTCATTTCCGAAAAAAGCCCCAAGTAATGAACAAAGCCTAATCATTGGTAAAGGTGAGTAGGAAGCCTTCCAAATTATACCCCAGGCCATGACCTCTTGTAGATCTTGATTTGATTGAGACTCTTCGGGGAATTCGTTTACATAATGGTTCCATGCATCCCACATGCCCTTTTCGTTTCCTGAGTGAGCGAATGTTTTTATTTGTGCTGCCAGAACTGTTTTTTCAGAGGGGAAAAACTTAAGAGCATGCTCTGTCTCTTGAGATGCAGATGCATAATCGGAGATAACAAGGTGCGCAGAAATACGATTTAGAAATCCAGCAACGTCTTGTTCAGTTGAGAATAGAGTTGAAAAAACTAAAAAAAAAGGCAGGAGGACAAATTTTTTCACTTGACAAGCTGGCTGATTTTTTTAAATTCCGGAGCTTCTGAATTGCCTAGAAGTTCGAAAAGTATCGTTTCAGTGCTGCTAATCCTGATTCCATCGTCACGCATTTCGGCGATGGCAGTGGAGAAATCATAAATGGATCTTGAAGTGATGGCATCGTTTAAAACGACAACATCTATTCCTTCTCTAATGAGGTCTTTGGCGGTTTGCAGTACACACACATGTGCTTCAATACCAACGATAACCCATTGCTTAATCCCCATCGCTTGTATTTCATTTTTAAGAGAAGGGTCCCCTAAACAGGAAAATGTTGTCTTGGTAAGGTATCGTTGCTGGTCACCTAGTAAGCATTTAAGGCCTGCAACTGTTGATCCTAAACCTTGAGGATACTGTTCTGTAACAACGATTGGCAGTTGCAGGATCTGGAATCCTTTAATTGCTTTTTGAATAGCTTGTAAAACTTCGACAGAGCGCTCTTCGTATTTGATTAACTTTTCTTGTACATCAATGACTAAGAGCGCTGTGTGCTTTCGATCCAGCCTATCTTGTTTTCCCATGGAAAGTCCCTTTAGGAAGTGTGTTATATTTTAGTGTTGCGCACTTCCTACATATGGTGTGGATTTTTACATGGATCCATAATAAGCATTTCATTTAGGTAAGTTGGTCCACAGGCACGTTTACGTTCTTCTTCATAATTTTTTTCTGCAGCGCGTCTTAACATGGAAACTTCGCGTGATTTGGTGTAGGGTTCAACTTTGGAGTGCCACGAGTGCCATTCAGGGTCTTTCATATCGAAGGCAGAGAAGCGAGCTATGCCGTCACTTAAGCAAATGCACCCAATGTAGAAGGGATCAACATAATAACCATAAAAGCTTTCAAAATTAATTTTGATGTCTAAAAGATCCGGTGTGAAGGGAACTGAAGCAAGTTCGCCAGAAATAATGGGATTCGTATTGATTTCGAATAAAAATTCTTCAACGAGGTCTACGAGTAAATCGCGCGCAGGACACATTTCAAGGATTTCCTGAGAAGAGAATTCGAGATTTAGTCGGGTGATGCCTGTCAAATTGTAATGAAGCTGTGAATGCTCCAATTTCAATCTTTGATGTTCTCTATGTTTCCATCTTGCCGTGATTTTTTCGACAATCCAAGTCATTTCTTCTGAATCGACAACTTTAACGGCGACTGGTGCAAGTTCCACTCGTGGTGCTGCACAACCGCAAAGAAATAAGAAACAAATAAAACTGAGTATGCGCATAATTCGACCTTCAATTTTAAACGAAAATGATGTGCTAAGTGCTCTTCTAAATGGTTCTGGAAGAGTCCAGTTGCAGTATAAAGCAACAGCTTAACCGTTTATGCAATATATGAGAAGAAAGTTTTTTTATTCTATAGCCACTCAAGATTTTCTACTGTTTTTTCTGATACAACATCGCCGGTATTAACGACTTGCTTAGGCTCAAAAAGTAAAACATGTGCTTCGTTATCAGCATAAGGAAGATGCAGAGTTCCTTTCGGTACAATAAAAAATTCTCCTTCATTAAGGACAATTTCACGTTCCTTAAGTTTTATCTTCAGTTGGCCCTGTATCACCAAAAAAAACTCGTCTTCATTTTCGTGTTGATGCCAAGTAAATTCACCTTTTGCTTTGAAGATTTTCACCTGGTTTCCATTTAATTCTCCAAGAATTTTTGGGCACCAGAATTGATCGAACATCTGAAATTTTTCTTTTATATTCACTTTATTCATTGGATTCCCTCGAAGAATTTAGTTTATGTTATACAATTCTGGATTTAATATCACTTTTTCATTCGTCTGGCTCATTTTTTTTGTAATTTAAATAGATACTGCAGAGTAACTTGATAGCAGCATTTAAAAAATGCTAATGTCAAGAGTGGCTTGCGGTAAACTTTACCTGCCCCTGAACCTTAATTTGTAAGCAGCCTAGCACAGCCTAGCAGCATTGTTGCAAAAAATTATAAGATAAGTTATTATATTTATAATATCCAGCCAAAGTTAAGGCTAATTTTAATCGTTTTTTTATTATCAACAGTATGGAGGATTTATGAATTTTAATGTTGATCCAAATTTAAGGCAGTCTGTAGAGCAGTTTTCCTGGGAAGAACAAGGTGCCATTTCCCTTTCTCTTGAAAAAGGGGTTATAGATGCACTAGTTTGTGAAATTGCTGAAAAAATTATTGGAGCTTCTGATCTTCGACCTAAACTGGAATTAATGGCTAATAGGAGCTTTTCATTAAAAGAAGTGTGCTATTTGGTTCATCAAAACCAAGCGGGGGAGCTTTCAAATCGCATACAACAAGTCACTCTCATCGAAAAGCATATTGTACGAGATGTCTTTGAAAAGTTATCTGAGAATTTTATTCAAGTTGAGCCTGCTGATTTGAAAGCAATAACTTTGTTGTTTGGAATCAAACGAATTTCTGAAATAGCTGCTAAAAATAATATCATGCCGGAGCAGCCCACCCTCACTCAAATAGAAGCATTAAGTAACACTCTAGCAGAGCTTACATTGTTGAGAAGCAAATATGATATTAACTCTGTCCCAGAATCTCAAAGAGTTTTTTTGATGCAATTAGATGCCCAAATTCACGAGAAAGGAGAGCTTTTAGAGGCTCTTAGGTTGTCGACGGTTCTTTGAATCCGCCCCGCGTTCTGCTTGCGCTTCACGCGGGGCTATTATGTTAAATCGCTACCGCGATCGGGGCAGTCTTTGTTGACTGTAAGGGTTGTTTTTGATCGGGGTAACGTAAGCGTAAATTTTATCCACCTACATCTTCTTTGCGTCCTTTGTGTCTTTTGCTGTTTCTTTGCGTTAAAAAAAAATTATCTAGTGCACTGTTAAATTTGCTTTGGATAAAACTTCTCTAGCGTAGTTTAAACCCTAGTTCAATCTAAGTAATGAACTAGATTGTATTTTTAACGCAAAGAAGCAGCAAAAGTCGCAAAGGGCGCAAAGATCATTGAGAACTCGGATGGGTAAAATGACGCTTACGCGGTAGCGATTAAACGTAATAGCCCCGCGTGAAGCGTTAGCGGAACGTGGGTTCAATGCAATTAAAATTAGTTAGCCGCGGTAGCGGTGTAAGAAAGCTAATTTCACTTAAGAGTAATTCTTCATTCAGGATATGAACTGAACCATTCCATAAACTTTTCAAGGCCAGATTCTAAAGAGTTTTTTGGCTGAAAGCCAAGACGCTCCTGACTATGAGAAATGTCAGCGTACGTCATAAGAACATCACCTGGAGGCATGGGTAAAAAGCGTTTTATTGCTGGCTTTCCGCACAATCTTTCAAGAATAGAGATCATTGACATCAGTTCGACAGGCTTATTGTTTCCAAGATTAAAAAGTTCACAAGGAGCACCCAAATCAATTGCAGCGGCAGTTCCGGACACAATATCGTCGACATAGGTGAAGTCGCGCAGCATCTTTCCTTCATGAAAGACATCGATTGGTTTTCCGGCCTGGATAGCCTTGGCAAATAGGTAATAAGACATATCTGGACGTCCCCAAGGCCCGTAGACCGTGAAAAACCGTAGTCCTGTCACAGAGATTCCAAAAAGTTTGTGGTAGTTTCTGGCCATCAGTTCATTACTTTTTTTGGTTACACCATATAAGTTTGCCTGATGATCCGTGCTGTCACCGATTGAAAAAGGGACTTTGGTATTGGTCCCATAAACTGAAGAGGAAGAAGCGTAAGTTAATTTAATTGACGGTTGACTACGACAGATCTCTAAAATATTCAAAAATCCATTGATGTTGGCTTTGATATAACTTTCAGGGGCAACAAGCGAATAACGGATTCCTGCTTGAGCTGCTAGATGGACTAAATGGGTAGTATCATGCTTTTGGATGGCGTGCTCTAGAATGGATCTATCATTGATATCGCCTTCAATTACTGCAATCCCTAGATTTTTGAGCTCATTGACTCGGGCATGTTTAAGTTTGGGAGAATAGTAATCGTTAAAGTTATCAAAACCAACCACGTGATCACCACGCGCATGCAGAAATTTAGCAAGGTGAAAACCGATGAATCCGGCGGCGCCTGTAATAAAAATGTTCTTCTTCATAATTAAAAGACCTTTGAAACAAAAAACCTTGAGTTTTGCAGGTACTGCAAAGTTCAAGGTTTTTTTAGAGATTGGAAAGAGAGGGATTCGAACCCTCGATACCCGTAAGGGTATGCATCCTTAGCAGGGATGTGCTATCGGCCACTCAGCCATCTTTCCTTAACGAATGAAACACACGAAAACTCATTCTATTTTAGGTGCTCCTTTATCCGCAACTAAAAAGCTCATTTTGCAAAGTTTTTCAGTATTTGCGTGATTTCAATCATTAAATGAGACTGCAAGATAGGTCTACAGCACTCCAAAGCTTTGCTTTAGGAATTATTCACTTAAAAACTGTTGTGGGTTGACGAGTCCGCGAAGACCTGCGCAAACATCATGGATCACTCCAAAGAATGCCAATTGATTTCTTGCAAATATATTAATTTCTTCGACTCTTCCAAAACATGGAATGATTGAAATAGCAGCTACAATTAGTCCAAGAATAAGATCAGCTGTTCTTGTTACAATCGCTACGAGAGTGCCTAACACAAATGCACCACGTGAAATAATGTGTTTGTTAAGAAAAAACTCATCACTTGCAGCTTCCATAGCTATGTCAAAAATTGGAGTTGCGATTTTCGAAGTAAAGAAGGCGTCTTCCATGCGAATCGTTGAGGGGTCACTATCGCCTGGATTGACAATTTGGGTCATGGCATGATAGATCCGAGGAAGAATTGGTATAGCATTCACTGTCATATCCGCCCAATCGTTAATCGGCTCAACTAATCCCAGAGTCAATACCGACAAAGCTGTTGCGGCCACACCGATTGCCGTTTTGCCCGTATGACTGGCACAATCCACCAAAGCATGTGGCACGCCAACAACAACAGCAAAAAATGTATCAGAAGCATAATTTACAATATTCATATTAATTTCCTTTTTGATAATAATGAATGGATGATCTTAAACTAGTAGCAAATATTTGTTTTCGTGTCGTTCGTTAAGTAGTCACATTTATAAAATAAAACAAAGCTTCAGCTAAAAATAATTTAGCAGATTAGAAAGTATATTGCAATATCAATTCAATTGATGAAATATAGAAAAAAATTATTTATGTCAATATTAAGGAGATAAGATCCAGACATTTCAAATAAGTTACTAAGGGCTTGTAATTTTTCTAGCGATACGTACCAAAATCGCGTAAGTCAGTAGATGCGATTGTGCCCAATTCTTTTGCTAGGATAATGAGCGACCTCTGCCAGTTCTATTTAGGAAGGTCTTGATATTTTTTACAACAGCTGCTTCAGCGGAAGATGTGATGTCTATCTACGTGAAAAGAATTATTCATCCATTTTCATATAGATTCAGCATCCTTTGTATTGCTTGAAATGCCCGTTCTTCTGCAAGCATATGGCTGACTTAAGCCATGACTGGCCAAGTGGATACCCATTTTTTATTGGGAAGCGACTTAATTGATCAACTTGCAGATTTGTGAAACTGTTCAGATATTACCTGTTGTCATATAGTAGTCCTTCAGTTGTCAAAAGATAACATTAAGAAGTTCAGGCTCGATTTTGTGGGTTTTCACTTCTTGCCTGGCGTGCAACCGCGAATGCGGCGAAAGCATGTAGCCATAGGAGTAAGCCTATGGTTTTGGGAGCACATTCACCGAGCCGTGTATACGGCGACAGAAGGCCTCCATAACTCAGCTCCTCCTGTCGCCGCATTCGCGGCTTTGGATTCAATTCATTTTACCACAGGCTTATGCCCAATGTCATTGAATTAAAATTAAGAGTTAACATAAACCCCCTTCAAACCACATCTCCAACCACTTGCACTCATCATATAACTCCTCGCGTATTCGTTGGATATCGCTTATTATGATACTTACAC
>JACCRY010000240.1 GCA_013813265.1 Parachlamydiaceae bacterium | reverse complement strand
GCGAAAGTTGCAGCTGATGCAATTCTTGACGACGTCGTAGCCATAGCTACGACCGAGGAGAGAAGTGCGTCAGCTGCAACTTTTCAGCCAACTGAAGCATCTTTCCAATTTTTTCACAGCCTCGCAGAGAAAGCGCAGAGATTTTTTCCAATAAAATGATTAGAGCTCCTCATTTTTAATGATAATTGATTGAAGTTTCTCTTCGATTCGCTTCTTTTGCGTTTTCTGGGGCTCTGCGGTAAATCCCGAAGTGGCTAAGAACATTAACACTAACCGGAAAGCCTTATGTCTTTGCTGTGACATCGGAAGAGGCTAAGGGTCTCAATCAGTTCTGCATCGAGCGGAATTGCCAATTGCAGTTTCTTAGACTAACAGTCCTAAAGGTCAATTAAATCTGCCTACACTGAATCTTCTTTACCTCTATACTTTTCTATTGCAATAAGTCCGCGAAATTGCTTATACTTTCGAGTAGTCTATCTAAAAACATTAAAGGGGAATGACAAAGTGAAACGCACATATCAAGGTAGTAAGCGCTGCCGCAAGTCAGTTCATGGCTTTCGCAAAAGAATGTCGACAGCTAGTGGTCGCACAATCATCAATAATCGCCGTCGCATGGGTCGCAAACAGCTGACACGTGCATAAAAATAGCTTTCTAAAAAGCATGCGCCTGCGCAGCCGCTACGATTATAAACGCATGGCGTCGCGCGCAAAATGTTTTAAAGGAACTTTTTTTGCAATAGATGTTCGAAAAAACGAGAGTACAGTGACCCGCCTAGGGATCACTGTCACCCGTCGTTTTGGCGATGCACACCTTCGTAACCGCTTTAAGCGTATCGTAAGAGAAGCTTTTCGCCTCTCTTACACCCAACTTATCGAGGGTGTTGACCTAAATATCCGCCCTTTTAAAGGGGATTATCAGTTGACAGTTGCCGAGGTTCAAGCAGAGCTGATGCGCTTTTTACACTGTACAAAGTTAGATTGTTAGTCATATCTATGGAGCGAGGATGTCAAGATCAATCGATTTATGACGATTCCATAGGCTCTATGGGGTATATATCGGAATGATGAATAAGCAGCAGAAGCTTGCAGTCGAGACCGTCGAAGGGCG
The DNA here is from genome assembly GCA_013813265.1 of Parachlamydiaceae bacterium. GTDB lineage: Bacteria > Chlamydiota > Chlamydiia > Chlamydiales > Parachlamydiaceae > JACCRY01. Next base: position 4,973 of record JACCRY010000240.1, on the reverse strand, counting down.
CGTTCTCATATTGGCCGGAGCCGGAAGCGGCAAAACCCGTGTTCTCACTCATCGTATAGCTCATCTCATTGGCAAGCTTGGTGTTAGTCCACAAGCTGTTCTAGGCCTGACATTCACGAATAAAGCAGCAATTGAGATGCGCCATCGTATGGGCGCTCTCATTGATGACAAACTTGGAAAAGAGGTCACACTAGTGACCTTTCATAGTTTTTGCCTTCAGGTTTTACGCTGCCATATTGAACTTCTAGGCTATACTTCCCGCTTTACTCTTTACAATGAGCATGACGTCAAGCGGTTGATGAACTATATTACACGCGATATTTTAAGCCTTGATGGAGACTTACCATCATTTGCAAAAGCTGAAGCGTTGATCCAAAAAGCTAAATGTCAGGGACTGTCTCCTGAAAAATTAGAAGATCCTACATCTGTGTGGCATGAACGTTATGCGCGCAATCTCTATAGTAGGCTTGAAGAAGCTATGCGGGCTTATAATGCGGTTGACTTCGACCATCTTTTAACATTGACTGTTTCGCTTTTTGAAAATCATCCAGACCTATTAGAGATGTACCAAGAGCGCTTTCGATACATTATGGTGGATGAATATCAAGATACCAATCCGGTGCAATTTCGGCTCATTTCCCTTCTTTCAGCGAAATATAATAACCTCTGTGTCGTGGGGGATGATGATCAATCCATCTACGGATGGCGTGGTGCATCAATGCGAAATATTTTAGACTTTGATCATGCGATAACAATCAAGCTTGAGCAAAATTATCGTTCTACGACGACGATTTTACAGGTTGCGAATGCGATTATTTGCTGCAACACTGAGCGTCACAAGAAAGAGCTGTGGAGCGAATGTGGCGTGGGAAATCCAGTAGAAGTTTTCGTAGCATTGACAGAGCTTCAAGAGGCTGAGGCTGTTGTCATTCGTTTAGTTAATTTGCATAATAAAGAAGGTCTTAAGTGGAGCGATATTGCGATCTTATATCGCTCAAATCTTCTTTCAAGGTCATTTGAGTTGACCCTTATGAAGCATTCTTGGCACGATGGAGTCCAGTGGCGAATTGGTATTCCATATAAAGTTCATGGAAGCACTGAATTGTATGAACGGCGCGAAGTTAAAGATCTCCATTCCTACCTTCGTTTCATTGTAAATCCATTGGACCAAGAGGCTCTTTTACGGATCATTAACCAACCAAGACGTGGTATCGGTGAAGCCATGCTCGACAAGCTGACAAGTTACAATCGAGCTAACAAGTTACCTCTTTGGAGCGTTATTCAATCGGTTTGTTTTGAAAACACATCTCCAGCATCTGTAGAAATTTCTCTAAATGAAAAAGCGATTCAATCACTTAAAAATTTTGTGTCCTTGATAGAAGAGCTGCGGCAGAAGTTTAATCACGTTCCCCTTTTTGATGCCTTTACTTGGCTTGTGGAGCGTATTAACTATAAAAAAGCCATTCGTGAAGAAGTGAAAAGTGAGCAGATGCGTGAATTTAAGTGGCAGAATATTGAGGAATTTTCAAAACTTTTGCTTGAATTTGAGCGAGGGCTTTCAGAGAGAAAAAATGATGTGGCCTCTGAATCTCTCCTTGCTGATTTCGTAACGCAGTTTCCTTTGGGAGAAGGAGATTCTCAAAAATTTAAAAAGGAACAAACGGAAGACAAGGTTCAGTTAATGACCATTCATGGTTCTAAAGGACTTGAATTTCCGGCTTGCTTTCTGGTCGGTATAGAAGACCATATTATTCCACATGAAAAGAGCGTGGGGATCCAAGGAATTGAGGAAGAGCGTCGATTGATGTATGTTGCTGTAACACGCGCAATGAAGCATTTGACGTTAAGCATGTCCGCAAAGCGGCAGCGTATGGGTAAAGAGGAGATCGTGAGACCGTCAAGGTTTCTGTTTGACATCCCACAAGGGCTTTTGAAAAGGACAACCCCATAGAATGAGAAGATCAAAAATCAGGAGCAGGTTCAAGCGAAATGTGCAGACAGTATATTTTCAGAGCATATTTGCGTTTTTAAAGCGTAAAATTCACCTTGACAGAGTACCTTCGATAGAGAAGTTTCATTAAAAAGATATGACATGAATTTTTTAATATGATAGACTGTTTTATTTGACCTCAAAACAGTGGCGAAGCATTTAGATTCCACTTTGAGGTTTAACTTTAACAGAGGCTACTATGACTGAAGTTCCAATGACATTTTTCTCATCCACTCACTCTTCTAATGATCTCTATGTAAAAAGTTCATTTAATGGGGTTGATAGTTTCTACAGTGTCAATCGGATTTGTGGATTGACTCGGGTCGTATCAATGGTAGCAGAAAAAAGTCTTCAACCACTAGTCTTTTACTCTGAATTTTTAAATGAAGAATATTGTGCTTGTATTCGTAACAATTTACTTTTCATACACGAAGAGTACACAAAAGCACTTTTTAAAATTACGGATGCCGTAAGAGCGGTTCTAAATAAAAATACAGGCGAACGACAAGCTTCAGCTAACAGTCATCTGACAAGTGAAGATTGTAAGGGCATAACGGAGCTAAATCTATCTTATTGTGGAATTCAAGTACTCCCTCCACAAATTGAACTTTTTAAAAATCTTCAAAAATTAGATTTGAGAGGGAACGACTTAAAGTCCCTCCCTCATGAGCTGAAGTCCTTACCTCTCATTGAGATCAATATCCAAGGCAATAACTGGTTACAGCCAAATCTTCCCGAGTGGATTGAGCAGATAACGTCAGTCATTCTCCCAAATGGATCAAAATTCGAAAAGAAGATTACAAATGACCTTCAACATTTTCTGGTGAATTCAGAGTTTTCATTTTTTTTGTAGCTTGTTCTTGTGCGTTTTTTAGGGTGCTTATTTGAACAGGCTGAACAGGCATTCTTTTTTTTGTTTTGCTGGGAGATGATGTTTTTCGATTCTCTTTCTCTTCAAAAGAATCGTTGTTTTTTGTAGAAGGATTAGATTTTAATGGCCTTGCTGTATACGTGTGATCACTTTTTAAATTTATGTTTACACTTTTTAATGCAGTACTTTCGTTCATTTTTAGGTTGCATATATTATCTAAATCCTTTTTTACATGAGCGATGGATGGGATAACATTAGAATTGTAGTTGATGAGTTTATGGGCCAATTCTGCAAGTTGTTTGAGGCGATTAATTTCTAATACAGATATATGATGTGCAAAAAGTTGAATTGCCGCGCGCGTGTTCTTCAGTAGCTCATGCCTGTCAGGGAAAATCAATACGATTCTATTGATTAAGCTTACGCGGCCGGGGTAATCTTTCCCCAGAGCAAGCACTTCCTCTTTAGAATTCACAGGTACTTCTTCCCTAGCATTCATTATTTTCTGTTGTAGTTCAAAATATTTTTGGAAAAGAACTGGATTTTCGTCTAAGAGATTTGTTGCACAATGGTTTAAAGCTTGAATAATACCATCGTATTCTATAGTCATTCCTATAGCAAAAACGTCTGCGTCTTTTCCTTGATGGCCTTCATTATTAGCTTGGTCTTGCAATGAATTCCAAATAAACGGAGGTGCGAAATGGGGAGTATAGTTTGTCCGGTGCAGTTCTTTATCAGGAATTAAATGTACAAAACCTGTGTCTGTAATTTTAGCAATTCCTTGATAATTAATGAGACAATTTTCTCCTTTAATATCTCGGTGGGCAAGATTACTCTCGTGGAGTAATTTAATGCCTTCTACTATATGAGTTAGTTGTGTAGCTAGAAATTTAAATGGTGATGCTACTTTGTTGTAGTCGGCATGTGCTAAATCAGCATCACTATTTTCAAAAATGGCTAAATGCATGTTGGAATTTAAAACAGAGTAGCAAGCGTGGATATGATCGATGTAGGGGCTTTTTAAAGCATCAGCATTTAAATGTTGTCGAAGGAGATCGTATTCAGATAGAAATGTTCTTTCAGCTAATTTGACTATCCGCGTGCTGATGGAAGATCCGTTACAACTATATTTGTGTGTTCTAAAGACGCTGCTATATGATCCTTTTCCAACTTTTTCTGCTGTAACGAGAACCGCGTCTGGAAGTATGAAAAGTTCAGGATTGTTATCACATGCATCTATGTGGTGGGCTTCATCTTTATTTAATTCTAATTGTGATTCAATAGTTTGTTGAAAAGTTTGAGCAGGAAACTTAAATTTTACAAATGATTGTACAAGTTTTCTGCTATACGAATCATATTCCCAATTGTATTCTGAGTCATCTTCCTTATAAACTTTTGTGTTTTGAAGTAAGGGACGATTTTTTCCTTCTTCTGAAAGACTTTCGAAGAAATTATTCTCAGAGGGCAAATCAGGTTCTGTCCAAAACATTGAGTTTTTGTCCGGAAGACTTTCATTAAGGTTTATATTTTCTTCAGTGCCAGAACCGAATGAAAACGGATACGGCGAAGAATAAATCGAATTGTGAAGGTTATGTGTGTTGTCCATCAGATTCTCTCCATGTAAATTTTTAAAAAGTTATTCTTGAGTATAAAGAAATAGTCTTGTTTCTGTCAAAGGTTATGTCACTTAATTTTAGAGTTAATTTAATGTAATATTTTTTTTGAAATAAGTCATGCGATTTTATACTTCAAGTGTGCCATATTGAAGCTGCCTTGATTTGACCTTACTTTCACAAATCGGACACTATACAAGAACAAGGGTGCTGAATACAATCATATTAGACATATGAAGTGACTTGCGATCATTCGACCGTGAAAACTTTCGCGGAGTTTTATAGCATGCATTTTCCACAGTGTACTAGATTTCCGGCATAATTGTATAAATGCATGCCAAATCTGGTCCTTGAATTACCTCAGCATGGGCCTACGCCCAATGTCATTGAATTAAAATTAAGAGTTAACATAAACCCCCTTCAAACCACATCTCCAACCACTTGCACTCATCATATAACTCCTCGCGTATTCGTTGGATATCGCTTATTATGATACTTACAC
>JACCRY010000228.1 GCA_013813265.1 Parachlamydiaceae bacterium | reverse complement strand
TGTTTAAACAAGCCGCTTAAATAATCTCTTAAATCCAGAAAATCATTTTTTAAAAAACCGGCCTAAAAGTGGGCAGGCTCGTGATCGCCTTATGTTACCTAATTTTGGTCATTTCTGAACCATGCCGCAAAATCTGATCAAACATTAGGTCAAGAAACTTTAGAGCACCTTCAAAAAAAGGATCTTTTAATAAGAGATCTAAGTAATTTAAAAAATGCAGAGAATAAAGAGGCAAGCTACTAAAAATTATAGATTGGTTTCTAGTTGAGGATAACTTTAAAAAACTAATTTCAGGGGGTGCAACAGTTAAATTTATAAACAATTTTATTTATGATATCTGTAATGGATGGAGTAAAGATAAGAGAAATAAAAGAAAATCATCACTTGAAATGATAGAGAATAAAACCCCTTCATATTTAGAAAGGGTTTATAATTGGAAGATAAAGGCTTAACCTAATGCGTATGCATCCGAATCATGCTTTTAACTCAATCATTTTTTGAATCATGCGCGTGTTTCACTGCTGCCGCAGCTCTGTCATTAAATCTCCCCCCCCCACGTTCCACTACAGACCTTCCGGCCTTTCGCTTCACGCGGGGCTTTTACGTTAAATCGCTTCCACGATCCAAGGCAGCTCATGTTAATCAAGAATCTTTTTTCGATCGCGGGAGCGATTAACGTAAAAACCCCGTGTGAGACGAGTGCATAAGCCCCAATAAAATATTTTAAAGCTGTTGTCGTAGCATTGACAGCCCGATTCATTTTTTTAAGACAAGTTTCCTGTTTAGGGCCTTAACTTTTTGAAAATCAGATAGTTAAGGTGATTTTCAAAATATTTTACTGACACTTATGCAATTATTTCGTGTGTAGCGATAGCGGAGCGCGGGGTTTCGAGATAAACAATTGTAGAGCTGCGGAAGCAGTGAAACAAGCATGCAATTCAAAAAATGATTGAGTTTTAAAAGCATGATCGAAATGTCCAGTTATAGGCCAGTAGCTATGCTTTTTTCAGCACAAGGCTCTGCTCCAATAAACTTGCGAAATATTCTTGAAAACTAATTTAATTTATAGTAAAATTATCTCTCAAGAAATAAAAAAATTCGAACAGGACATTTTTTATGGAAATAATTGTAGATAATGTACATTTTAACCTTACAGCAGAGGATATAGAAACTGCTGATGTTCAATTTACTTTTTGGGAAGGACGCAGAATCAACGTGGTTTGTGGAACAGACCTAAGGGCTCACCCAGTAAAGTTTAACGATCTCATTCGTGGGGTACTTGCTGAAGATGCAAGGATCGAAGACGATGAAGACAAACAACAGATTTTGAAAGCTCTAATTCACTTAAAAGATAAAGGATACCCCTATACAGGCCCTTGGGACATTAGCGTTATGCTTTGGTTTAAACAACTGATTGGGAATTATTCTCGACAGGAACTTCTTGATCAGCTAGTGATCAAATTAAGTGCAAATAGCGTTGTGGAAGAAGAATTATTCATATCTGAAGAGCTAGAAGAGTCTGATGAACAAACCCTGTCAACAATTTGTAACCCCTATTTTAGTGACGTGCTACCACTCGTTTTTAAAGACGCGGGAAGAGGATGCAGTCTTGCGTTGATCTCAACATGCAAAGTATTTTATGAGGTTATGACAAACAACCGAACTTTAAACAACTATTTTCGGGAAATAAAGCACCTAGAAGAAAGTTTTAAAATTTCTAAAACTCTGTCTTCTAAACCAGAAATGGGTAATAAACAAAACGAAATCTTTCTCTTACTACGTGAATTCAACATAAAAGAAAAAAATATTAGACTGCTTAAACCATATTTTTTGGGTTATGTACCAGATGATGATGGTGAAGCTCCTTATCCTAGATACATACGTTGTCAACTAGAGTATGCAAACTCCTTAGCAAACCTTGACGCTAGAAGCGCACTTAAAATTGTTACTCTTAATGAAACAAAAGACCATGAATACAATCCTACCCATTCATTCTTTGCAGCAGCAGCTATCGTAAAAAACACAAACGATTCAAAACTTTGCAATAAAACGAAAGTTCTAAAGATGGGAGCGGAAGCATGGGAAACTACATTCCGTATAAGGCGTGATCTGCAACGATTTAAACATGCCATTCGGGTTTTTGAGGGATATATAGGTCTCGATAATAATCGTGCTCGTACAATGTTATCAATCATTAGACAGTACTTTGTTTCCCCTGATATTAATAACGGGTACATGGTTCAAACAATAGCAAAAACGCTTAGACGACTAGCTCCATTTGAACCGCAGATTGATCAAGAAGTTATTTCCCTATTAAACAAGACTCTTGAAATAGATTTTTTTGCGAATAATGGCAACGATGTTCATCAACAAGAAACCCTTATCGAAGTTGCCAAGACCTTCCTTCTCTTCGATCAAGAAAAGGCAATTCAAGCCTTAGAAATAACTTTAAATATCGATAAAGAAATTTGGAACCTTTTTAATGGCGAAAGCCCCCTCACTTCAATTGCCGAAGTTTTTGCTGAATTTGATCAAGAACGAGCATTTGAACTGGCAAATCAAGCTTCCGGAATGATTCGTGAAGAATGGGACTGGCAAAAGTCACTAAAAAAGAATTGCCAGAATTGCCATTTTGATAAAGTCAACCGGATAGTCAAAATTTTAGCTAAAAGTGACGAAGAATACGCATTGAAGGTCCTTTTAACGACATTCGACGACCTACACATTGCCAACGGCATTTCTACTGATCAGTATTATTCTTCTGGATTTGATGGGATTTTTGGCAAACTCTTTATGGAAACAATTGAAGTTTTTGCCCTTTTAGATTCAAAAAAAGCACTTGAAATAACAAAGCAATGCATTGACTGGGTTAAAATTAAAAAGAATAACAATAAAAAGAACGACCATTATTTAGTCAAACTCTGTAAATCGCTCGCGATTAATTTTCCAGATGAAGCAATAGAAGTTTACGAATTGCTTGAACAACCTCATTTCAAATGCGAGGCACTCAATTGGATTGTCAATCAAAGTATAAAGTCAAAAATCGCCACGTCTTACGTAGCAAGAGTTAATGAATACTAATTTGGTTGCCCTTGACTTCTTGATGGCGCGCGAGTATGCGTCAATTTACCCATCTGAGTTTTCAGTGATCTTTGCGCACTTTGCGCCTTCTGCTGCTTCTCTGCGTTAAAAAAACAATTAAGTACTACATAGATTGACTTAAAGTTTAATTTCGCTGAAGAAGTTTTATTCGAATCAGATTTAAGGCGTAATATCTAATTTTATTAACGCAAAGATACCGCACAAGGGCGTTAGAGTAGAGGCGGAGATTAATCCGCCTCCCTCGTCGAACCGGTTACACTGATTTCCAGTTGACGGCTCACCGACAATCTTCGTACTTTAAGCATTCACTAGTTGATAAACTTCATCTCTTA
>JACCRY010000012.1 GCA_013813265.1 Parachlamydiaceae bacterium | reverse complement strand
GTCCACTATTGTGGAGTTACGAATTGATTTCTTCGGACACCCTTGCTTTCGTCTACATATTCCCTCCTATAAGGGTTATGAATGATCTCTCATCATCTAGGATATGCCCATGCTGGGCGCACCCGCTACAGACCTGCCGGCCTTGCACTTCACGCGGGGCTTTTACGTTAAATCGCTTCCGCGATCGAAAATAGAATCCATGATCTTAATTGCATCGCGAAATTAGGAAAAAACAGAATTTTGAGATTTGCAATTCCCTCATATTATGATCTTATGCATAATGAAAACAGACCGTTTGCATTTCAACTTTTACACAAACATATCATGAAAGAAAACTTAGAAACTAAAAACTTTGGCGATATTTTTAAAGTTCGTCGCAAAGAGCTTAATCTATCCCTTAAAGAAGTGGAAAATGCGACTTCTATTCGCATGAGCTACTTGCATTCTATCGAAGAGGGGGAAGTTCAAAAACTCATTTCGCCTGTTTATGCTCAAGGTTTCGTTAAGCAATATGCGATTTTTCTCGGAATCGATGGCGAGAAAATCATCAAGGAAAATCCTTTGGTTTTTAATCGTGCAGTCCACCAAGAATTTTCTTATGGAATTGGAACATTGGAAGTCAGAGGAAATCCTGGAGCAGGAATTAAGTGGTTTCCCAATTCATTATGGATATTTATCTCTGCAGGCGTTCTTGCCATTGCATGGGTTGTTGCAAAGTATCTTGAGGTTATCTAAAGATAATGTGAAGATAACTAATACCAACGTTTTCTATTTACTTTTATTTAAAGAGCTAATATAATTGTATTAAATTTAGGATAGCAAATGTTTTCTAAACAAACAATCAGCTTATTTATAATTGCCTTTATTGGATTTATTGACTTCATTGGAATTGGTCTTGTATACCCAATGTTTTCTTCAATGCTATACTCGAGCAACTGCCTTTTTTTATCAGACACCACTTCAGATGCGATGCGAGGGACATGCCTTGGAATTCTATTAGCGATGATGCCTATCACACAGTTTTTTAGCGCTCCGCTTCTTGGAATCTTGTCTGATCAATATGGCAGAAAAAAAATTCTAATTCCCAGTCTAGCTGTGGGCCTTATTGGATATCTCATTGCAATCTTTGCTGTCATCCAGGGTAATTTAATCCTACTCCTTTTGTCACGTGTTGGCGTTGGGATTGCAGGTGGTACTGCCGCCGTTGTGAATGCGGCCCTTGCAGACATCAGTTCAAATGAAGATAAAGCTAAAAATTTTGGTTTATTAAATATGGCCATGGGACTTGGATTTACTTTGGGCCCTCTGATTGGCGGCCTTTCTTCAGAGATGCATATTGGATTTATTCAAGGCTATTCTGTCGCGTTTTTGGGAGCAGCAGGCCTTATTTTCATCAACTTGTTTCTAGTAATCTTCTTCTTTGAAGAATCCTATACCCCTAAAATTGCTTCTAAATTAAGCATTCTGCAAGGAATTGAAAATATTAAAAAAGCTTTGATTTCCAAACAGTTGCGTTTCTTATTTGGCTGCGTCTTCTTCGCATGTGTCGGATGGTCATTTTATTGGGAATTTATTCCTGTGGTTTGGATAAAAGACTTTGGATTTGACCAGAAAGCTGTGGGCTACAATTTTGCTTACGGAGCCTTATTTTATGCAGTGAGTTGTGGACTCCTGATTCGTCCTATCGTTTCTCGATTCTCTAACTATTACGTCCTTTTCTGGGGGCTTGTTGGATGCAGTCTTTCTATTGGAATGCTGTTGATTCATTCAAATCCTTTTGGACTATGGTTCTACATTCCTATACAACAGTTTTGCATTGCTCTCTTTTGGCCAACCGCTGCTGCTGCTGTTTCTAATTCCGTTAATGAGGAACAACAAGGTGAAACTTTGGGAATTTTACAATCTGTAGAGTCCTTGGCTTTTGCAATCAGCCCTTTAATTGCAGGCCCGCTACTAGGAATTAGCATTTCGATGCCTATTTTTATTGGAAGTGGCATGATTTTGCTTGCTGCGCTTATTTTGAGCCTATCGTTTAATCAAAAAGAAACCAGCCAAGTAAAAATTCGCATTAATGAATGAAACGATAGAAAATAGTAGAGCTCTTTAATGCAAATCATTGCCGGCACTCATAAAAATAGAATTTTAAGCGCTCCAAAAAGCGCATTGACCCGCCCTACCTCCTCACGCCTTCGAGAAGCCGTTTTTAATATCTGCCAAAATTCCGTAGATGATGCAACTTTTCTGGATCTTTTTGCAGGTTCCGGAGCAATCGGTTTAGAAGCTTTGAGTCGTGGAGCCAAAAGTGCTCTTTTGATTGACAGTAGTAAGGAATGCGCCACCTGCATCAAAAAAAATATCGAAGCTCTTAAGTTAGAAAGTAGAGCCACATTTGTATGTGGAGATGTTTTCACAATGCTTAAAAAATTTGCAGCGAATGGAAAGCAGTTCGATCTCATTTATGCCGATCCACCCTATGAGAAACAGGGAAATTTCGAAGGAAAGCTTTTTTCATATAGTGAGCAACTCCTTATCGCGATCGATACCCTTCCTATTCTTACTGAAAATGGATATTTCTTTCTTGAAGACATCACTCCATTTTCTCCAGAAAAGCTTAACTTGCAAACACTCATGTTGGTAAGCTCAAGAAAAGCTGGAAAGGCAACCTTATGTGAATTTAGAAAGCGCTAAGCGATCCTAGGGAGCGTCCCTAAACCTGCAGTTCAAGGGACCTTAGGGACACAAGAGACTAAAGGAAGAACAAGGCAAAAAATTGTAATTTGACCAATTGTCCTTTAAGTCCTCAAGCAGACAATTTAAACGCACTGATTTACTAGTGGCATAGGATACAAAAATAAAGTTGCGCAGGTCTAATTCACTCATTCAGATTTACTGTAGTACACTATAAAGGTGTCAACTCAATCATAGTAGGATAGTTGGCTACAAATTGTGAATCAAGGGGGGTTATCAAAGCTTCAAGATCAATCATTGTCTTGTTGTTGTAGGCAACAACATAGTTATGAAATAGATAGAGAACTCGTTCGTACCATTCAGCCTCAGCCGCACTTCCTCTTTCTTTAGGCATTGCATGCGCAAAATAACGCCTAAAAATTGCCATTGTATTTTTAAGTTCTTGAGAATCTTTTTTATCCCAAAGAACAATTTTTGCAAAAATCTTTGATATTTCTTTTAATGTCTCTTCAATAAGAAATTTATCTTGATGCATGATCACCACTTTCGAACACTCTTTCATTCTTTCAAGAGGATTTGTTATAAAATCTCTATATAGCCATGTAACGTACTGGGATGCAGCATATGCTTTTCCGTTCACCTTAATACGACTTGTTGCAACTACATTAAATGATTTAAGATTTTCTTCTTTGCCTTCTCTACATTGAAAACCACTTTCTAAAAAAATCATTCTTGGAGATGGATAGTGTTTTTGAATATACATGAATGAAGTATGCATCTTCATTTTAGTGTATAAATCAGGGTTTGAAATTTTAATTTTTTTTATGGCCAATAGAACAATTATCGCTTCTTTTTCATTGAGGCCTACAGTTCTTTTTTTGTCCAGGAGGTCGACTGGAACATAAGAAGGAAATTCATAGGGAAGATGCCAGTTGAATTTTTCAAGATGTTGTTTTTCGATCACTTTTATTTCAAAGGAGGAAGTAGCATCTTTTATTTCTTTTATTTTAATTTGATCTGATTTTTCCCATAGATTTAAATCTTTCATTAATTCTACAAAGGTAGATAGAATCTTTAGGTTGTATTCCGAATAGTCTTTATGTAATAAAGTGCAATGAAATTCACTAAAGTCTTCACAAGGCAGGTCTCGTCTCCGACCAAATTCTTTTGCTCTCTCTGTTTTATGATTCAGAGCCAGCTGTTGGCGTTTTTTACCAAAGTCTTCCAATAATTCAAAAAAAAGTTTAGACAAATTATCTTCATCAAGGGGACAATTTTGAACTTTCTTCAATCCTAGAGAAATAATCGAGGAAACTTTATTTTCGTAGTCTTCTTGATGTCCTGCATATTTAAAAGGGTTTCGTGAAACTATATATTGAGAAGAGTTGGTATATTGACAAGAGCCTGAGGGGATGTTCATAAAAACCTAAATTATATATAAAAGTAAGCAAAATTTAACATTAGTGTCTAAATAGGAAGCAAAAAAATTTAGTAACAGTTGGACACATCTCATAACATGAAAGTTGGTGCGATTCCAGACTAAAGAGGCTAACAGGAAAATATCGAAGCATTAGTGAGAAGTCGGAGACGCCCTCAACCAGATCGAGGGCGAACAAAGCGAAGACAAATCTTCGCACTCCATATTAAATTAAAGTTACTTCCGGAAGATTGTGCTTCCTGACTGAATATTATACTCAGCAAGGCTTCCTTTTCCTACGAGTAGCTCTCCTGCAAAAATCAATTTTACTTCCTTTGCTGAACAGTTTACTCGCGAAGCGATCAATTCTTTTAATGATTCAAGAGTATCATTTTCTGATACTTGAAAATTTTCCGAACCTTCTCCAAAACAACGTATGGAAATATCAAAATGAAGATTTTCACTATTATCCTCTATATGGGTCCCAAGATCATTCTCAACCGATATACTACTACTCGAATCAATTGATTCCTTGCTTAAATCTTCGGATGACTTCTCATCACGCGATCCGACACACCCAATAGATTCATGACCGCTTGAAATTTTAGATTTCTCATCTTCGGTTTCAATAACATTTTCATCAGACGCTTTACGACTCGAATCAATTGATTCCTTGCTTGAATCTTCGGATGATTTCTCATCACGCGATCCGACACACCCAATAGAGTCATGACCGCATGAAATTTTAGATTTCTCATCTTCGGTATCAATAACATTTTCAACAGATTCACTATGACTCGAATCAATTTGACCCTGCTCAATGTTGCTCTCAGAATTATTAATTTTTTCTAAACGATACCACATCCCACGACAACCTATATTTTCACAAACATTTACACTTCCCTCCTGAATATTATAATCAGCAAGGCTTCTTCCACTTTCGAGAACCTTAGTGTTGTAGAACAATCGCATCTCATCCACCGGAACTTTTCTCTGAGCGGAAATCCTGGAAATCTTAAAAATTCTTTCCTTCAAAGAGTCAATGGTCTCATTATGAGATATCTTAAATGTATAATAAGTTGTATTTTTCAGAATTTTTTTATTATTATTTACTTCAGAACTATCACTCAATTCTTGCAAGCTATTAGTATTTTCAAAACTTTCACTAAATACTTCTTCTTCATCTCCGGAATCTACCTGCTTTAGCGTGTCATTTACCGAAGGATTAAAAACAGTGTTTTTTAATAGATGGTAAGCAATACAACCCACGATTCCAACTAATACGCCAATAGTAACTGCAACTGCAATTGTGGCTCCGATAGGTCCCGCTGTCAAAAGGGCAATAGTATAACCTGCCAATGCTGCAACAGCAATAGATGTAACCATGATAGCTAAATCAACGCCGATATTTTTGGAAATCGACTTTAACTCTCTTGGCGGCTCTGAAGGGTAAGAATAAACATTTGAAACTGATTCTACAGACATTGAAACTCTCCATTAAAACTTAAATATTGCTAAGATTTTTTTATAACACAATTTAAAATTAAACACAACTAAAAATTAACCATGAAACCATTTCAAATTAGTTTGAAACTTTAATTAGCACCTTGGATCTAAAAAACTGTTCAAATAACATTTGGCATCGGGTTTTTTAAGGCTTTAAAATAAGCCTTTTCATCAATCATGCCGAGGATTCTCTTGATGTCCATCAATGAAATCAATAACTGAGGGTTCATGATTTCGTTCTTACTATTAATAAAACATTGGGGAGTTCGTTTTTGCTTACCACGTACTACACCTTGTACTCCTTCATCGCCACCATTAGAAATGATCCCAAATTTTTCGAATAGAACATCATTGAGTTCTTTCAGGAGTTCAGAAACTTTGCCAATTTCATAAATTGTAGGATCCGTGATTTTAATAGTTTGCCATGGATCATTTATATCATCAGAGTGCTGAGAGCCTCGGCAACCCAAGTGCATATTCTTCAGCCTCTCTTTAATAAATTCTAACTGGCTTCCAAGGGGTTGAACCTCTTCTATATTATTCGATCGGATCAGATCAACAAATAGAAACTTAAATAGATCTTTCACTGGTTGAGATATAGTGGCATCATTCATCACTCTATAACTATAATCCACATGAATTAAACGTTCTGGAAAGTCATGGACGTGAGTAATGCTCTTAAAGCAGAGTCCATTTGATCCGATTGCAGTATAATTTTCCTCTGTTGTTGTGGTATGAGGCATGTTATTGGTGTACTCGCCCACATGATTTCCTAAAGTAACATCCGGATCAGAAGCATTAAAAAGGGAAATGATGGTTTCAGGAAAAGCCAACTTCAGTTCACGAGCCAACTGGACCAGATCCGTTTCTTTTTTCTGCAAATTCTGAATACGTAGAAGCTTTTGAAGTTTAGTATCGTTGGCAAAAGTTCCATTAGAATATTTGGCTATATACTTTTGCAAATAAGCTTCAAATTCCTGGCCTGCTATTTTCTTATTTTGCTTATAAGGTCGATGGTTAGGGTTGATAAAAATGGCTTCAAAAGATAGTTCTGAAGCAACAACGGCATCTAGGAAAGCTGTCCAATACACATTCGGATCACCACCCCATACGCCCATCCCTACTGCAGGAAACAAGACAATACCACTTTCAGCTGCAGCTAGAGCAGTCTTAAAAGTTTCGGTCATAATGATTTTATTGCGAGTAGAATCCGTTACTTCCTTTTCCGGACGTATACCACAAGAATTAAGCAAGCGAACTGAATCCTCTGTACCCACGTCTCTCTCAAGGATTTTCCCGTTGCCATCAACAAAAATATGAAAATCTTCGCTATTCACGACCATTGCACCAATCTGATAAATGGTTAACTTCATGAGTTCATCAAAGTCGTTTGCGTTAGGAAAACCATACTCTTTAGGTGAAGAACGAACTTCATCAAGAAAAGCTATTATAGATTTTTCAGATTTCCAATCGCATAGGTGTGCTGGACGCTCTTTTGTAATCTTGGATCCTTCACGAATATACCTAAGTTCTATCACTCCATCATTATTCATTGCTTCCTTTAGGCCCATATAGAATTGCATAGGCAAAAGGCTGGAAACATAAATTTTCTGACTGTCGAGAATCTTTTGAATTTCTTTATAACTTATTCTGTATTCATTATTCCCATAAACATCTTCTAAACTAACAGGAAAGGTGGTCTTTTGATCAATTGCAGCACTCCCGAATTCATTTTTTGCAGAGAAGCCAATCACTTCAAGAGTTTGGGATCTTTCATAAATCAAATCGGCTATTTCGTCATGGTCATCTCTAAAGGCAAATAATTCGCCTTTACCTGGCATCGTAGTCTCGCCAATCCCTATGGCACGAAAAAACAAATTTGAAGGTCTGATGCTCATTCCTGTCATGACGAGATTTTCTAACTCTTTGCACGCATGAAAGTCTTTAGAAATTGATAACTTATAACCATTAAATTTGGGAGTTCGCTCAATCACTTCAGCTAACTCCTCAGACATAGCTATAGGAGGAATATTTTGGTCAATTTTAGTAACCAGAGGTACATTTTGATCCAATTCAGTAACAGGAGAAACATTTAAACAATGATAAGCAAGACATCCAACAACCCCAACCACTACGCTAATGGTAAGCGCAATCGCGATTGCTGCACCGATGGGATTTGCAGTTAAAATCGCAAAAGCGTAACCTGCCAAAGCTGCTAGACCCACAGAAGAAACCATAATCGCTAAATCAACGCAAATATCTTTAAAAATCGAATTTGATGGTGTGAACTGCTCTGAAGAGTAAAAAGTAACTTTTGAAACTGAATCTATAGACATTAAATTCTCCTAAACATTTAATAAAAATCTTTCATTTATTTTACCGTAATTTTGAATTATAAACAACTTAAAGTTATAAATATAATGAATGAAAAGACAAAGGACAAACTTTTTTTAAGTTCAGCTATTTGAGACTTTATCCTTGCAGAAATTGCTAAAGCTCAATACGATTAAGGTGATAACACAGCATAATTTCAGAAGGTATAATGGATATATCTAACACTTTTAAAGATATTCCTACTCAACGTTTGCTCCTATACTTGGTCATTTTGGGCATATTTCCTTTTTTGGCGGCTCTTTTTTTCTTCTGGTCTGGGCTTGACCGCGTGAACGAACTGGAATACACTGTCCAAAATGCTCATGAATTAGCGCTAAAAGTTGAAAGAAAACAAGCTGCAAACATAGCGACAGCAAATTCTTATCGCAATGCAGACCACTTTTACATCGATAAAAATCTTGAAACTTTGCATTTTTTGGTCCCTGAAGTAGATGCCTTAACAAAAGTCATTGAAAATCCCAATTTTATTGAAGATGAATCAACGCGCAAACGCTTCGAGTTTTTAAAAGGGAAACAAAATCAGCTCACATTTGCTGAAAGCAATGTGCAAACGCATCCTTTTTTTCAAGAAGTAACAGAAACGCTCTTACACCCTGTTGAAATTAATCAGACTGATTTACAGCAAATCTTAACTTTAATTGAAGGTCGGGATATAGGACCTTTTAAAGCCCCTCAAGATAGGCCACAGCTAATTTTATTAAACTTCAAGATCGATAAAAAATCTATTCGGGAAAAAAGCGAAGTCTACGAACTTTCAATGAAAGTTCTAAAGAGGGAATTTTCGTAACAAGAAGCACCACCAATCTAATTCTTAAAATCATCAGATTATGAAAGAAATGCCATTGATGTCCGGCCTGATATCTTATATTTGCTTGCATTACTTTGGAAAGCATCTGTGGCAAATGTCAGAATGTCAGGTCTGACACCAAGGCCTGTGTGTGGGCATCATAAGTCTTGTAATATTCGGTGCAGATTCATTCAATTAACACCTTGGGTCTGATCTCTCTTTACCTCTTAATCTACTAACATACACCTAGTAACTCAATAATAAACTCTTTATTTGACATTCAAAATTTAATGGTATTATAATTAAAATATGTGGAAAGTTACTTTCATAAATAAAAGAAGGTTAATAACATGGAAAGCATATCTGATTTATTGAAACCATTTGAAGATCGCTTATTAAATCTAAGTGATAAAGTTAATAATTACAACACAAGCCTAGAAGATAGAATAGGTCAAGTTCAAGAAAAAACTTTGGGAGATCAAAGCCGTGAGGAAATTTCTCAAGAATTGTCTGCATTTAATTCTGCATTTGTTGAGAAATTTGATGAGATTCACGAAAAGTTAAAAAATAAAGATATTCCAGAAGAAGAAATTATAAAATTTTCAAAACAGATTGTTCAAATGGCTAAAACAGTTCAAAGCTTTCACAATAGTTTGATCACAACTCATTCAAGCCTAAAACTGGACTTGGAATTAAAAAACAAATATCATGAACTAGAAAGGGAATTAGAAACGAAATTTAGTCAGCTTATAGAGAGCTTTTTGAAAGACTACATAAAAGTATCACTTGTATATTCAAATAATCCCAAGGAAATTATTTCTCAGTGTTCCATATCGACTCTTCAACATGTTGTGAGAACATATTTTCCCGACTTTGCAAAAAGGAAAAATGTTACTGCGAAGCTAGGTGATAATTATATTTTTACTTTGAACCCAGAGGATCAAGAGGATAAAATACTTCTGAATTTATGTGAATGGCTTGAAAAGGATAAAGAAGGAAAAGGTGATGAAGCCTTTCGATTAGAAATCTTTCCTTATATAATTCATGAGTCTCGAGAAATTAAAAAGAATACGGCATTAGAAGAGAAAGCTGAAGCTTTTGCAATCGACTCATTCAAGGATAACTTCAATCCTCAGACACAGACAATTACAGGGGAAAAATGGTTGGAATACGCTCTTTTAGCTAAGCATTTATCCCTTCCTGGATTAAAACAAACTTGCATTGAGTTTATGCCATATTTAAAAGTGGATTTGACAAAACCAGAAGGGATGAAATGTCTATTTGATATTGGATTACTTAAATTTTCTGAATTTAGTGAGGAGAGTTATTATCCTCCTGTGAACCTTACAACTACTGAAGGGGATAAAATTGCAGTGGATTTTGTGAAATTGCTGTATTTCTCTAGTAAATTTCAAAATATGATGGAATTTGTTGATTATACTCCTCCACAGAACGATCTAATAAAAGCTTTCGCATCCTCCTCCCAAATGAATACATTGATTAACTGGATGGATCAGAGGATGAAGGAGAATGGGAAGCGTGAAGATGGAGGCTCACTCATCACAGAGGGGAATTGGAAGGAACTTCTTCAGATAGCAAATTTCTGGGGAGTGAAGGAACTCAAAGACCAATGTGAAGAGTTTGCTATTCATGAGATAAATCAAGATGATTATCCGAAAATCAAATATACAAAAGAGCAGTTGAGAGAAATGATTAAACTTGCGGAAAGCACTGATTCCAAACGCCTTCTAGATGCATTATTAGGGAAATGGATAACGTCCTAAAACCTTATCTGGCTAAAAGATACCCACACACGGGGCTTGGCCCAGGCTAACATTCTGCCATTTGCCACAAATGTTCTAAAGTATTGCTACAAGCAAATATCAAAATATCAGGCCAGACACCAATGGCATCGCGCCCTTACACTAATCCTGAATGAACTTACCTCGTCACTTATAGACTCGGCACACATCCAGAACACTATATTCATAACGAATACGATCGAGAATTTCTTGTTTGATAGGCGTTGGGGAAATTTGCCAAATTTTCTCCGAATAATTCCTTATGGAATTGTCACTAGAGAAGCTTCCCATTCCCGCAATATTATTTAAAGCATATTCCGCCCAAAGCAATGGTTGCGCATAAAGTTGGTCAACCTTTTTTTGTACCTCATAGTAACTTTCGAAGTCATACATATTAAAATAGCGATCGGCTTCGGTACCAAAGCCGCCCTCAATAAGCTTATGATATAAATCCCCAAAAGCTTGGTGTTCCGCTTCATTTAAGGCAAAGGTATAATCCTTAAGGGAGTCAATCGCAGCCTTCAACTTAACATTGCTATGATAGTAATCTTTAGGGCGATAGGAATTGTTTTTCTGAAATTTGTGAATTTCATCAGAGGAAGCTCCAAACAGAAATGGCCACCATTTGTCGGTAATTGCCTCTCGCATTTCAATGTTTGCACCATCATCTGTACCAATGGTCAATGCTCCATTCATTGCAAACTTCATGTTACCTGTACCGGAAGCTTCCATTCCGGCTAAAGAAATCTGTTCAGAAAGATCAGCTGCAGGAATCACCAACTCTGCACGTGAAATATTATAATTTTCGATGTAAACGATTTTAAGCAAGCCGTTTATCGATGGATCTGCATTCACTTTCCGTGCAACGCAGTAAATTAAATGAATAATTTCTTTAGCTGTCACGTAACCGGAAGCCGCTTTTCCACCAAAAATAATTGTGCGCTTTACCCGATCCCCATGAGGATTCTCCAGCAATTCTTTATAAAGAACAATCGCATGTAAAATATTCAATAGTTGTCTTTTATATTCATGAATTCGTTTAATTTGAACATCGAATATAGAGTTTGTGTCGATCATGGGCGATGGTATAATTGCTAACCCGGCAGAATTGCGCAATTTATTTTCACGGTTGATAAATTCGATCAATTTTAATTTATTTTTTTTCTTAATAGCTAGAAATTCTGCTTGAGCTTCTGGATTGGAGGCAAATTTTTGCAAATTGGCAATTTGGGGGAAATCACAGATCCATCCATCGCCAATATGTCGCGTAATAAATTTAGCAAGGTCCGGATTACAAAGTAATAGCCATCTTCTCTGAGTAACACCATTTGTAATATTTATGAATTTATCCGGATAGATGTCATTAAACTCCTTAAATACACGATTTCTTAAAATATCACTGTGCAATTGAGCTACACCATTGACCTTATGGGAACCCACAATGGCAAGATTTGCCATACGAACCGTATTATCTTCTCCAAAAATTGAAGTTTTTTGAATAATTTTTTCATCACCAGGATATTTTGCCCTCAAAGTATTGCAAAATTCATAGTTTAGCCTTTCGATTATACGGTATTGCCGAGGCAATAAGTAAAACATCAGCCCTTTTTCCCATTGCTCCAGAGCTTCAGATAAAATTGTATGATTCGTATATCCTGTTACAGCTTGCGTAATATCTACAGCCATTTTCCAGGGGATATCATGATTTTTAATCAGAATTCGTATTAACTCAGGGATCACTAAAGCTGGGTGAGTGTCATTAATTTGAATACGGACTTTATCTGCAAAAGCTCTAAAATTATCATGATTAGACAAGTAATGACGAATAATATCTTGCAGTGATGCAGAAACTAACAGGAACTCTTGCTTAAGCCGAATTCTTTTTCCTGTTTCATGCACATCGTTTGGATAGAGCACATCTGTTAAGAGCGTATTTTCTGCAGCCTGATCCAATCTGCCTGCATTATAGCTTTGCAATTGAAAGTTGCGTGGAGATTCTTTAGTGCTCCATAGTCGCAATGTGATCACAGAGAATTTAGGAGTTTTACTGTAGCCGATAATCGGGATGTCAAATGGCAGCGCATAAACTTCCTCTGAATCATTGAGAGTCATAATTTCGTCGCCATGAATGCTAGTCGTTGCCTTAGGCGTCCCGCAGTATTTAACAATGACACGTCGCAGATCCCTTCTAAATTCCCATGGATTTTCTGATAAAAGCCAGCAATCGGGAGCTTCGACTTGTAAGCCATTCCATATTTGTTGTTCAAAGATACCATATTGATAGCGCAGGCCGTACGCTTGGGCTGGATAGTGGTGTGTGGCAAGAGAGTCTAAAAAGCAAGAAGCAAGACGACCGAGACCTCCGTTACCTAGAGCCGGATCTGATTCCATAGAAAAGACATCGCGAATATTTCGATTCATCTTTTGTAGAACAATACCCACAATTTCATTAGCGGCAAGATTGCTAATATTATTACTTAAAATACGACCTGGAAGATATTCTAAAGAAAGATAATAGAGCATTCTGACATCCTCTTCCTTATACGTCCGAGCGACCGCCAGCCAATTGATCATGATCTCTTCTCGTAATGCAAAAGAAAATGCACGATAAAATTCTTCGCAATTCGCTTCTTCAGGAAGGCGTCCCATGGCAGTCACAAGATAATGTTTGATCTTAGACGCCAGCATTTCTGCTTGATACCCTACATCCATATCCATCAAAAACCCCTTAAAATGGATTAATACTTATAAAATTTACTATATCGTAAAGTAATATTTTTATCTATTAAGAATCGGGAGAAGAGTTAATCGCGAGAGAAGAGGAATGAAATGGCGTGGCTTGAAGTTAAGCCAGTATGATTCAATGCAAAGATGCAAAGGCACAAAGATGCAAAGAAAAGGCAGGACGCCCAATTAAGAGGCGATGGCGATCATAAGCACGGTAATGTCGGCAGGAGAAACTCCCGAAATCCGAGCCGCTTGGCCCACGTTTTGAGGATTTATTTGAATAAGTTTCTGACGCGCTTCTGCACGTAACCCCATAACAAGTGAAAAATCAAAACCTTGTGGAATCTTCATATTTTCACTATGGGATTGCTTGATAACTTCGGACTTTTGTCTCTGAATATATCCGGCAAATTTTAAATTAAGCTCAATTTGAAAATTGATTTCAGGTCCATGGTCTAGCATAACATCGGGATAATCATGCATCAGGGAGCTATAGCTATTTTCAGGTCTGCAAAGAAGTTGTGCTAACGTCACTCCCCTACCATCAACTTGCTTCCAAATAGTTTGCAGACGAAGGCATTCATTTTCAAGAGTCTGTTCCTTATACTGAAGTCTTGCATACCGTGCAGCGTCAATAAGGCCAAGTTCATAACCATATTTCCGTAAACGTAAATCGGCATTATCCTGACGCAGCAGAAGACGGTGTTCTGCCCGACTTGTAAACATTCTATAAGGTTCTTCAAGACCTTTTGTCACAAGATCGTCAATCATGACTCCGATATAAGCCTCATGGCGCTGCAAAATCAAAGGAGGTTGACCTTTGGCCTTGTTGGCAGCATTAATTCCTGCCATAAGTCCTTGAGCTGCAGCTTCTTCATAGCCCGAGGTTCCATTGATTTGCCCCGCAAAAAACAGTCCTTCAATCGTCTTGCACTCTAAAGAACTGTCCATCTGCCCGCAAAGGACATAATCATATTCTATGGCGTAAGCCGGCCGCATGATTTCTGCATTGCGCAAAGCAGGAATGCTTCGAATGAAATCGAGCTGCACATCAAATGGTAATGACGAGGAGACCCCATTAACATAAATCTCTTCCGTTTTTAAACCTTCAGGTTCCAAAAAGATTTGATGGCGCTCTTTGTCAGCAAATCGGACAACTTTGTCTTCAATGGAAGGACAGTAGCGAGGGCCAATACCTTGAATCTTCCCTGAATACATGGGAGAACGATGTATATTTCTTAGGATAATATCTTTAGTTTCTTGTGTCGTATACGTAATGTGGCAAGAGACTTGAGGTAAGCGTGGAATTCCTTCATCGTCAAACGAAAAACGAATTCCTTCTTCACCGGGCTGCTCTTCAGTTAGACTAAAATCGATCGAGCGTTTATTTACGCGTGGAGGAGTTCCTGTTTTGAGACGACCAAGTTTAATACCATGCTTTTCTAAATCAGCCGAAAGCCCCACTGATGGTTGATCCCCGGCGCGTCCTCCAGCATAATTCGTTTCTCCGATATGCAAAAGCCCTCGCAGGAAAGTTCCAGAAGAAAGAATAAGAGTTTGTGTGGCGTAATAAATGCCTTCTTTAGTATTGACCCCGATCAGACGCCCATCGCTGATCACCATCTCTTCGATGGTACCTTGCTTAATGTCTAGATTAACCTGTCTTTCAAGGCGTTGTTTCATTTCTTGTGGATATGCAATCTTGTCAGCTTGTGCCCTTGGCGCTTGTACTGCAGCTCCTTTCGTGCTATTAAGCATACGAAATTGGATTCCTGTACAATCGATTACTTTGCCCATCTCACCACCGAGAGCATCAATCTCACGCACCATATGCCCTTTAGCAATCCCTCCAATGGCTGGGTTGCAGCTCATCTTCGCGATAGTGTCGAGGCTCATCGTCAAAAGAAGAGTTCTAACTCCCATACGTGCAGAAGCCAAAGCTGCTTCACAGCCAGCATGACCTCCACCCATGACAATGACGTCATATTGTAACGGATATTTCCAAACCATAATCAAAAAACTTCCTAAGGGGGTAGACTAAAATAATCTTGCTTCACAAAATAGTGAAAAAATAAAGAGGGCAAGAGTTCCTGGACCAATTTTTCAACTGGAAAGGGATCATCTTGCCCGTACACCGTAACAGTATAGTTACACAAAACCTATTTTGTTTTGTGGCGGTCGCGTCTGCTGCGCTTTTTGCGCTTATGCTTGGCTATTTTATATTTGCGCTTCTTTTTTACGGAAGACATGTTAACTCCATAGAACGAATAAAAGGAAAACCACATCATAAGTTAAGAACAGGAAAAAGTAAAGCAAAATCAGATAGATTTGAAAAAATCGGTCTTGCCTCTTGTAGCTGAGCATTCCAATCAATATAGCTGCTGCGTCGAAGCAGGGGCCAGTGAATACTAATGGGATCGGACGCAGCAGAGGACAATGGACAATAATGGACTGAATGGACAAGTTGGTCAAAGTAGAATTTTATTGATTTTGATTAAGTTCGTTGTCCATTTTTGTCCATTACAGTCCATTATTTTCCATATGCGTCCATCTAGTCCATTACCGTTCATGTCCTCTGATGCGAGACGCATTAAAACTAAGCCTGACAGTATCATTATTGATGCTTATATCAAATATCTGCAAATATTCAGTAGCCTTTTAGCTTATAATTCTGTACGATTAACCGTTAATCCTTTGAGGGAGTTGTAATATTCAAAAAAGATCAAAAAGACATTTTTTCGAGTTTTACAATCCCCTCTAACATAAAAGAGAACAAATGGCGCTCCCTCAGGCAAAACTAAGAGAAATCATTTTTCAACTCCTCTACAGTCGCGATGTAGGCCGGTCAGAAGAATCTAGCGCTGTTGCTCTTCTCATGAAAGAACTCCATGTCACACGTAGTGGAGTTTACCTTGCCCTAAGCAAGGCAGCAGAGCTTCAAAATCATCAAGATGAAATTGATGCAACAATCACAAAAGCTGTGCAAGGGTATACTTTTGCTAGAATCCAAAATGTTGAACGTTGCATTTTACGCCTTGCTACCTATGAACTTATTGTTGAAAAAACAATCCCTCCAAAAGTGGTTATCACAGAAGCTATGCGCCTAGGACGAAAATTCGCAACGCCAGAGTCAGCCAATTTTATCAATGCTGTTTTAGATGCCATTTACAAATCAATGCTTGGATCTCCCCTCACTTTTGAAGCAATTGAAACAACAGTTCAAGAAATGGAAGCAAAGGAACTCCTCATAAAAAAAAACAAACATCTTGTAGCTGAGGAAAAAGCAGACTAAATGCCCCCTTTCCAACAACAAAAGTCTTTAAAAGAACTTTGTACATTTGGTATCGGAGGAACGGCTCGCTTTTTTGTGGAAGTGCGAACTATTCCAGAAATGCAAATGGCTTTAAGAACTTGTAAGGATAAAAAAATCCCTTTTTTTATCCTTGGAAAAGGGTCTAATTGCCTGTTTTCAGATCAGGGCTTTGATGGACTTGTCATCCTAAACAAAATTGATTTTGTCACAAAAGTGCAACCTGAAATTTTTCATGTCGGTGCCGGCTACAGTTTTTCACTTTTAGGAGCCCAAACAGCCCGACAGGGATGGACAGGTTTAGAATTTGCCTCAGGAATTCCTGCATCTGTGGGGGGTGCAGTCTTCATGAATGCCGGAGCCAATGGAACAGAGACATGGGCCACTCTCCTATCTGTAGATTTCGTAAATCCTGATGGAATACTCCAAACCTTTACTAAAGAACAATTAGAATTTTCCTATCGATTCTCGTCTTTTCATCATCTTCCAGGAGCTATCGTAGGCGCAAAATTCAAGCTGGAGCCTTCGACCTCTGCTAGAGAAAAACAACTTCAAATCATCCATTACCGCAAGGCAACGCAACCCTATGGACATAAGTCTGCTGGCTGCATCTTTAGAAATCCGGCTTGTGGCTATGCAGGGGCTCTTATTCAAGAGAGCGGACTCAAAGGCGTCACATTTGGAGGTGCTCAAATATCTACCTTACATGCCAATTTCATTATCAACTCAGACAACGCAACAGCAAAAGATGTCCTAACCCTTATTTCCCACATCCAAGATGAAGTATATAAAAAAACAGGTATTCTGTTAGAAAGTGAAGTGCGCATCGTCCAAACTCCAGACCAAATAATGGAAAAATAAAATTTATGATCTCTTTTCGTGCTGATCTACATAGCCATTCTACCTGCTCTGACGGATCGATGACACCGGATCAACTTCTTCATCATGCCGCTGAGATAGGCCTAAATGCTCTTTCCATCACGGATCACGACACCATTGACGCTTATACCCCTGACATATTTACTTTAGCAAAAAAATTGAATATAGAACTCTTAACAGGCGTAGAATTTTCAACCATCCTTGACTCTGTAAGCATTCATTTGCTTGGCTACAATTTTTCCTTAGAAAATCCAGAAATTCTTGCTTTTTGCGCCAGACATAAAAATCGACGGATTGCTCGCTATAGAGAAATTTTGAAACTTTTAGCTGCGCAAGGGATTCCGATCGATGAAGAAGATCTACTCAAAAATGCCATAGCCACTCAACCGTCTCAACAAAACAGAATCATCGGAAGACCTCACATAGCCCAAATGATGATCAAATTAGGGTATGTCGAAACAATACAGGAGGCTTTCAAAAGATACTTAGGAGATGGCTGTTCTTGCTATGTTCAAGGAGAATATATCACACCCGAAGAAACCATTGAAATTCTCCACAATGCCGGCGGTGTAGCCGTCATTGCGCACCCTCACCTCATTAAACAACCCAAGATCCTTCCGCGCCTTTTTAACATGAAATTTGATGGCATCGAGTGTTATTATTCTAAATTCCATCTAAAAGATCACCAACGCTGGATTAAAATCGCAGAGAGACAGGATTTGCTCATTACAGGCGGTTCCGATTTTCATGGAGACGTCAAACCTACAACCCCACTAGGATGCTCTTGGATCAACGAAGAGCTTTTTAGAAAATTACAGAATTATGCTATACCTCGACCTTCTTAAAAGACTTTACGCAATCAACAGTAAAAAGCACTCGAAATACGACCTTGCAAATATGCGTCGTCTTAGCTCGCTTTTTTTACACCCTGAAAAAAAATATCCAACCATACACGTTGCTGGCTCAAACGGAAAAGGTTCGATTACAACAAAAATTGCCAAGGCCCTTGAACTTTCTGGCCTAAAAGTTGGACTTTACACCTCCCCACATATAAGTACTTTTCGGGAACGGATCTCAATCAATGGCAAAATGATTTCTGAAGGGGATGTTGAAGTTCATTTGTCGACCATTTTTTCGGCAATCGATCAAGAAAAACTATCCGCTACATTTTTTGAAATCACAACTCTTTTAGCTTTTCTCTACTTTGCCGAACGTGAAATCGATATTGCAGTCGTTGAAACAGGCCTTGGAGGTAGACTTGACGCTACAAACATTATTCAACCTGAGCTTAGCGTGATTACAACGCTTTCTCTTGAACATACCGCCATTTTGGGAAAATCACTTTCAGAAATAGCTAAAGAAAAAGCTGGGATCATTAAACCAACTGTTCCTGTAGTGCTGGGTCCGAAAGTCCCTGTAGAACTTATAGCTCCTTTTGCTGCCAAATTAAAATCCCCATGCATTGCTGTTGAAGGTACATTTCAGACTTTTGATGCTGAAAATAGTGCTACAGCCGGGGCTTGCCTAACGTATTTAAAAGTCCCAGTGAACTACATATCCGAGGGGTGTGAGGTAAGACCACCTTGTCGTATGGAAAAAGTTGATTTAAAAAATTGCCCCGGGCTGATGCAGCCCGAAGCTGTTATCCTAGATGTTGCACACAATCCAGAAGGACTTATAAATCTATTTTCATCAATTAAGAAACTTTATCCAAATTTTCCTCTACGTGTTCTTTGTGGACTTTCGTTTGATAAAGAAATTTCTACATGTGTGTCACTTTTAAAAAAATACGGCTCTGCATTTCATCTTGTTCAAGCTAAAAGTAGTAGGGCCCTTAGCAGCGAAAATCTTTATAAAGAATTTATTTTACAAGAAGTACCTGAGGAACAACTTTTCCTTGCTGACACCTTAGAAGCAAATCTTGCCATGGCGCTACAGCTGGCCACACAAAAGCGCGAGATTCTAATTGTTTGCGGGACATTTTATATCATGGCTCAAGTTCGAGCTTTTCTAGGTATTGTAGAAGCTACCGACCCTTTTGAACTGAATGAACGGAATGTGGTATTGAACCCTAATACACTATCTCCCTGACTCTAACCCCTGGTTTGCCCTTTCAGGTCTACACCAGGGGGGAAAAAAATACCGCTCTTTCAGAGCTCAGCTCATATTTCTTATCATACCCACAGTTTACCTCTCCAGGGCTACACTGTGGGCTGCAAATATTTCGCTCTTTCAGAGCTAGGGTAAAGCTCTGAACTACATCATAGCACATTCACCCTGTTGTTGCAGCCGATTCTTTCGTTCTTCAATCATCTCATTTGACCAGGAAAGAAACTCAGCAAAGGCAACATCGTAATCTTTATGTTTAAAAAGATCTGTGTAATATGAGTCACTCACAACATAAAAAGGCTTATAGCCCTCTTGCATTAAATAAATATTGGTTATCAGTCTAGACAAACGACCGTTACCGTCTTCAAATAAATGTAACGTCGTCAATCCATAATGAAGAAATGCCGCTACTTGGTAAGGGTGGTGAGTGCCTTCTTTCATTAGCTGAAGAGCGTCTTCCAAAAATGCTTTTGCCTTCTTCTCTAAGCCATCGGGGCTTGGAGCTACGAACACAGCCTTTTGTAGCGCATCCCACTCTTTAGGAGAAATGTAAGGGGCAGTTTTTTCAAATGTACCCCATCGATGAAATTTTTGTTGTAAGCGGGAAATCTTTTTAGCTAATTTAGGTCCATTCTCTTCAGTTTGTAAGTAAGCTTGCATATCAGCAAACGTAGCTTCACATTTATTTGGATCTGAAACAAGAATAAACTGATCTCTAATATCTTCATGGCCTCCAACAATTTTAGCATGAAGAGTAAAAATTAAAGCGTACAACTCTTCTACGTTTAAATTTTTAATTGGATTTACCAAAACACTTGCTTGAGTATAATCAAGCGCATTTTTCCAAGTAATTTCTACTGGGCGAAGACCAAGTTGAGCCAACGGCCCTCCTTCATGTGAATCTGCAGGATGGTCGTAACGGTACATATATTGAGGAAATTCATAAAACGGCATAGGTATTACTTCACTCCCATCTTGGAAGTCTTCAACTTCAATAACCTGCTGGCAGTCAGACTCCGGAATCTGAAAACGCAGATCAAATTCATTACGAGATAGCAGAGTACAATTGGGACTAGGATTTGGAATACCAATCCCTTGATGAATTTCGTATTTCTGTATGTCATGGCCCTGTAAATATCTTGTTTTAGCTCTTACAAGTTCATCTGTGTCAATTTTATTTTGCTCTTCATTAACAATTTCCAATAATTGAGCTTTGAATTCATCTAAAGTTTTAAATTCATCCTTATTAATAGGTTCTCCATCCCTCACAATCCCAGGAATCTTCTCGCTTAACTGACTTAAAAACAATTTTGATGAAAGTTCTTTATTAGTAACTAATGCTATTATTTCGTTTTTTTTGTTTTTTACGTCACAATGCTGTAAATTAATTTTTGATTCTTCAAGCTGCTCTGTAGTGTCCGGATTTTTTTGTTCTTTAATGATCTCTATATCACTCTTAGATTGATTCAATGTAAAAATCCCATTCGGGTCGATAAGTTCTTTTTCTTCTTTTTCAGACGCAGCGTTTGGCAATTTCTCTAACAATTCTTCTACAAATTCTTCAGGCTCAAGCTCATTTGTGGATAATTTTAATAATTTGGCTTGATGATCAGAGTAACTGTCCATCATATCTTGTTGACTCGTTGAGCTCATCAATGCGATGGTCCCAATAATTGCAAGAGGGGCAGTAAAAGGAATTAATAAAATAAACGCAGCTACAGCTAGAACTTTTTCAATTGTTGAATATGTCGTTTCAACAAATGAATTTTCTTTATCTATTATTTTAATTTCAACATTTCTTCCAAACCCGATCTGAAGAAGGCCCAAACCAAAGTGGCCAACTTTTTCGCAGAAATCTGCAGGCGTTCCCGATATATCATTTCTTTCAAACTGTGTCAAATAAAAGTCCATAATCCCTCTTTAAATTTAATTATTTATAAATCAAATTCACAAATAATGAATAATAATATTATTACATGATTAGCAATAAATGTCAATACGTAAATATATGAAATTTATTTTGAATTGAACATCTATGGAATGTTATTTACACCTAATTTTTTTTACATAAGACAGGATGAGACAAGACAGTAAAAGAGTGATAAGGTAAAAGGTGTTATTATGAATGATTTGATATGGAAAGGAATGTCTAATTACAAGATGAAAATCTTTTGGAATCCGTTGCAGACGTTTTAAATATTTAAACTAGTAGAATTCGCATTAATACATAAAACCAAAAAGCCACAAAGGTATTTTAGATCCACTACCATTCTCTATATCATCACAAGCAAGAAATGCATCTTGCTCATCCCGAATTTGCTTAAAGTTTTTATTGCGTCCGCCAACTTCAAAAAGATAGCGTTCATCAACAAGAAAATCCCCTTTAAGAGCAAGTGCAACCTGATGATTAAGCGACAACATATCTAGAAAAAAAAGTTCACGCAGTGTGCCTTTATTGCATTCCCCAATTGCTAAAGCATACATTTGATTAGGATTATCCAAATAAACTTTTTCAATGGAGTTTAGATGCGCAATTTTGTGGTTTTCTTTGCCTATAGAACGAATGAGATACGCATCTTCAAGATATTGGAAATAGGTTTTAAGTGTGCGAATATCTCCTATATCGAGAATATTCTTAATATCATTCCATTTGGGCGTAAAAGGGACAGCTTGAGCAATAAAAACCAAAAGTTGCTTAATTTTTTTAATGCTCGTACCTGTTAGATGAGGATAAATGGCAACAAGATCAGATTCTATCGTTGTATGAAGATTTTGTTCTAAAGTCAAAAAATAGAATTCTTCATTTGGTAGTTCAAAAAAATAAGGGTAGTATCCACATTTCAAGTAATGAGAAAATAAAGGGAGAATTTTTTGACCTATAGCCTCAATAGTCTCAATAAAACTTGAAGCCCGTCTTACGTGATTTTTAAGTAGATCCGCAAGGGTACAGACCGGCAAAAAAACATTAAATTTTAATTCCAAATATTCTCTAAATGAAAGTCCAAACATCTGATATTTTATTGCCCTGCGTGCTAAATCATGACTTCCTTGATGCATTTGAAGAGCTGAACTTCCTGAGGCTAAAATTGTTAAATCAGGAAAAGTATCATACAGGCTTTTAAGTTCCTGCGACCAATTTGGATACTTATGAATTTCATCCAACGCGAGGAATTTCCCTCCCATAAAATGAAATTGTTCCGCTATTTCATACAATGAAGCACTGCCTACTTGAAAATGATCAGCTTGCACATAAAGAATGGACGGATCAAATATATCCTGTAATACCTGATCTAATAGATGCTGTACCAAAGTTGTCGTTTTTCCAATCCCCCTTTGGCCAAGTACAAGTGATAATCGATGCTTGAAAGGGTTAGTTTTGATGAAATAGCGTCGATAGCTAGAGTTTTTAATTTTAAGAAAATGGCGGCTTAGCTTCAGAAGTTCGTCTAACATGGGTACTTTCCCCTCAATCTAGGATTACAATCCCACTATACCACAAGAAAAAATGGATTGCAATCCACTAATACCAAGAAATTTTGTGGGAATGCAGTTCAAAGATACTCAGATGTCCTGGGACTTTGATACACTTTTTTGAGGGACTTCAATTTTAGCAACAATTGCAGCATGGTCAAAGACTTTCTTATACTGTTTAAGAGGGCTAGTTAGACTTTCAATATCAGCTTCTGCGGCAATAAAGTCTTTGCCTTCTTCACCTACCCACTTCATAAAAAAGTGATCAATTTTTCTAGCTAATTTATACCCCGTTTGAAACATATCGGAAGGGGCAATTTCAGTATCTCCATTTACTTTTATAGGAACATACTTTGCTTCAGTAAGTTTAGTTAAAGGGCTTGCAGCATTCTCCACACTTTCTTCAACAGAGTTAAAATCCCCACCCATCATAATCCCTTCAACATCATGTTCATGGGCAATTTTCTCAACCACATCCCGTATCACGCGGATTTGTTCAGCAGCCTTGACATGACTATCAAGATCCCCTATTCCATATCCAATTGCATGGATGGAACAGAGCAGCATTTTCCTTCCAGATTCCTTATCCGTTGCTATGACTGCAGTAAACTGATCATTCCCAAAGCTTGAATCGTCATGGACATTGAATCCCATGTCTAAAGGTTAAAGGTTCTACCTTAAAACGTTCTGAATTAAGTAATATAGACGGCGCCTTCCCTGAAAAGGAAAAAACTTGAAGTTTACCACTTTCTTTTATTTTTTCGCCCAACAGACTATTTTTATCAAATTCTTGAAGGAAGCAAACACCATTATCAACAATTTGTTCGCATCTACTATCTATAATTTGATTTGTTTTGCTTTTAACGTAATCTATAAATGTTGATGTCAAATCTTGTTCATTTGTCTTTGCTTTTTCCCACTTATCTTGTATTTCGGTGTATTTTCATTTTTCGTGGGAACATTACCTGACTCACTATTCTTGGTAGATTTTCCTAGCGTCACCGTTTTGGTTGAAACACTCGTATTTTCATCCAATAAAGCCGCAAAATGATTGCTCGCTAACCTAAAATTGGATCTCATATGAGCAAAACATTGTCTTGCAGATTTATAAATAGCGGCGCCGAGTTTACCGTAATCAATCCCAGCAGGTTCCGCATAATTTGAGTGACCGGATTTTTTTATTTTTTCAGAAGTCGTTTTGTTCCCATTTGGCACTTCCTTAGCATTTACACTATTTTCTTGAATTTTAGGAGTAAGATAGGCCTTAGTCGGAGTATGATGATAAGAAACACTATGAACCGAGGAACTATTCCCTGATTTTGGTAATTGACTACTCGTTGCATTCGTCACCTGATTAACTTGAGACTGTAATGTTGATGTTTTTTTTCTTCAAAAGTTATTTTAACGTTGCCTACTTCATTTTGTTTTTGTACTTCCATAAAACCTCCAATACTTACCCCTATGACCTATCACTATTAAATATTAGTTTAAAAAATTAGCACCATAGTTAAGAATCAGTTCATGATCAAATGCAAAATGACAAAATTATAGTTAAATAGTTTTACCATTTATCCGCATACTTGTATCCGAGTTCATTACAATATTTAACCTGTAAATCCAAGGGAAGCAAACAGTTTCAAAGTTAAAATTACTTTGTGATGATAAAATTAGTTCGCATCTGTCGAGTCGCCAATAATGATAGTCCACATTTTATCCAAGAAGATTTGCTGCGATTCGGAAAGGGGCGAAAGGACCACAAAACAATCATCGTTAGTTTCAAAAGCAGCTTTTGTCCAATTAGCAGAACCATTTACCATGGTCTTTCCATCAATTTGCATAAATTTGTGATGCAAAAGAGCTTTCCCTTGACTCAACTTAACCTTCACGCCACTCTCAAGTAACATTTTAGCTATTCCTTTGCTTGCAGCAGCCGCTGTACCTTTGTCAAGAACAACTTCTACCTTGACTCCCCGCTTTTTAGCTGCAATCACTTCACTTGCTAAGTCTCGACGAGTCCACGTAAACATGGCCACACGTAGCGTTTTTTGAGCTCCTTGAATAAGCCCCTTGATACGACCAATAGCTCGTGGGTCATCGGGTAAAAACCAGAGCTCTGCTTTCTGTTCGCCTTGATTAAATGAGGCGTGGGGAATTGAATGAAGGCGTTCGGTTGATGTAAAGCTGCGAACTTTTGCAGAAGCCATCTCCGCAATCGATTCGCTCTCAATTGCCATAACCAAATTACCGTGATGTCTCAATGATTCGCGCGTCATGTTGGCTGATCCTATCCATGTTTGCCTAGAATCGATAATCAGTATTTTTATATGCATCAGGCCTTTTATGAAGCGTTTCAAAACTTTGACTTGAGGTCCAAGTTTGGCTTCAATATCCGGACATGTTTTGGCATCACAGATAACTTTCACAATGCAACTTGTTTTACTTTTTTCACGCAAACTTGCGATTATTTTTGCGTCCGTGAGTGAATAAATAACAAGTGTGACAGAATCTTTAGCTTCTGAAATGGCTTTACTCATCGTCATCGACAGGTCATTCTGCATTTCAGTGCTATACAGTTCTACATTATGGTGACCATTAGGCAAATGGACTGTATAGACAGTGTCAGAGATCCAAGAATAAAATATAAAAATGAAGAATGTTAATATACTTAATGAGAAAGATCGAACGGCTGCTGTGTTCATTTTTTTACGTTTTTTCATAGAATCGACGGATTTAGGATGCCGGAAACGGCTTGTTGTAATCCTGAATAACGTCTTTTAACCTCATCGTTTTTAACAGCGATATAAAGCGCTTTCGTCATTCCAACTAATACAACTAATTGTTTTCCTCGCGTTACAGCAGTATAAAGCAAATTTCTATGCAAAAGTTTAAAATGTGTGGTGTGGACGGGGATCACAACACATTTGCGCTCGCTTCCCTGATATTTATGGATTGAAACTGCATAAGCAAGAGCCAGCTCATCGAGCTCATCAAACTCATATTCTATCATCTGCTCATCAAATGAAATGAGAAGCATTTGCTCCCCTTGGTCCATTTCTACAATTTTTCCAATGTCTCCATTAAAAACATTTTTTTTGTAATTATTACGTAATTGCATCACTTTGTCTCCAATCTGAAAACGTGTTCCCCATCGTTCAATTCCCTCTTTATCAGGATTCAAGACCTTTTGCAGAACTCGATTCAAGTTTTCAGTCCCGATCTCCCCCTTTTTCATAGGAGCTAGCACCTGAATATCTTCAAGCGGATCAAACTTGTATTTCAAGGGCAATCGCTGCGATACAAGTGTGACAATATGATTTAAAACCTGTTCCGGAGTTTGGGCATCGATAAAATAAAAGTCACTGTCGCTCAAGTTCCGGATATCAGGAAAATCACCCCGATTGATTTTATGAGCATTGACAATGATTCTAGAGCCGGCAGCTTGCCTAAAGATCTCTGTAAGCATACTGACAGGGATAGATTTTGACCCAATGATATCCTTTAAAACGTTCCCAGGCCCTACGCTCGGCAATTGATAAATATCACCAACTAAAATCAATCTTGCATGATCCGGAATTGCTTTTAGAAGACTCCACATTAAGCTTGTATCGATCATACTTGCTTCATCCACGATGATTAAATCACATTCCAAGGGATTTTCGCGCTTTCTTTTAAATCCAAAATTCGAAAAATCAAATTCTAATAAGCTGTGAATCGTCTGTGCTTTTCTTCCTGTAATTTCTGTCATACGCTTAGCAGCTCTGCCTGTTGGAGCTGCAAGCACAATTTTTGAGGACAATTGTTCGGTAATTGCCATGATGGCGTTTGTAATGGTGCTTTTTCCTGTTCCTGGCCCTCCGGTAATGATCTGCACTTTACTTTCTAACGCCTTCGAGACCGCATCCTTTTGATGGGATGCAAGCTCGATGTTAAGTCGCTTTTGCACCCAGTCAAGCGCTTTTATAACATCTACTTTCCGCAGGGAGCACTCGGCATCCCTGAGGCGTTTTAATTCACGTGCAATCCCAATCTCGGCCGCGAACAACATTTTGCTCCAAAGAAATGGTGTGACCACTCCTGCTTGAACAAGATCCATAACTTCGATACGGCTTTCTTTTTCCAGCGCCACAACTTGTTCAGCAATTGCAATTTGTCCCACAGCTAATATCTCTTCAGCAGCTTGTAAGAATTCATTATGGGGATAGCAAACATGTCCATCACCGGCTAATTCTGAAAGGACAAATTCGATTCCGGCGTCGATACGCTGAGTCGAATCTTTTGCGATCCCCATAGTTTGAGCAATGGTATCAGCAGTTTTAAATCCAATTCCCCTGACATCACGGGCCAATCGATACGGATTTTCCTGAACCTTCGCGATACTTTTATCTCCATAGATTTTATAAATCTTTTGAGCATACGACGGGGTAACCCCATTAGCTTGCAAGAAAATCATGACTTCACGGACTGACTTCTGCTCGGACCAACAAGAAGTGATCTTTTCCAATTTTTTTTTGCCAAATCCTGGAATTTCCAGAAGTCTTTGAGGTTCTTTCTCAATTATATCAAGGGTGTCTACACCAAATTTATCGACTATGCGACCTGCATAGGTTGATCCGATCCCTTTAATGAGCCCCGACCCCAAATATTTTTTGATTCCTTCGATACTTGCTGGGATTTCTGTTTTATAACGTTCGACCTCAAATTGCATCCCATGGACAAGATGCTGCTTCCATTTTCCTTGGCATCGAAGGGTTTCTCCTGGAGAAAGAGAAGGTAATGTCCCTACAATGCAAGTAAGAGCTTTTTTTTTATTTTCTTGCAATTGAGCTATAGTGAAGCCATTTTCAGGATTTTGGAATGTAATCCGTTCAATGTAACCAACAATTTCGTCCATAAAACAACCTAAATTAGGGCTTAGGAACTGAGTAACATCAATTTGCCCAGCCCTAGAACGTCAATAATATACAAGATTCAATTGCTTTGTAAGCCAAAACCACCTATAAAAAAGTAAATATTTCTGAACCTCAACTTTGTACATTTTTTGCTATCGCCCTCGCGAAAGAAGCAAACTGCGGCGTAATGAATTTCGAAGGAATGGGTATTTCTACCCCTTCCTTCGAAATTTATTTAGCTGTAGGAAGCTTCTCTCCGAGGGCGAGAGCAAAAATTGTATAAAGTCGAGTGAACTATAGGAGGCTCTAGAATGACCTGTTTGACCATATCATCATTAGTAACAATCTTTATATTTGGAATTGTCGGCTTATCTGCGGAAGTGTGTGAACAAGAATACACTCAAGAGCAAGCCGAATACATAGAACGAGCTCCAGACCAACGAACTTGTAATAATCCAAATTGCCAGTGTTGTAGACGTAAATGCAAGCGCAAACGCTGGAGATCGACACGTTTTGCAGAGAAGCAATACCAAGAAGCGGGATGGCCTGGAAGACGTGGTGACGAACTTTCCGATCAGCTGTCTCGGTAAAGACAAAGGGCGCTAGGGACGTTAGAGACTTAAAGGACAGTTCTTTAGTCAAACCTTAGCCCCTCCGCTTCGAAAAAAAAGCGCGTGCTTCTTTTACTGCTGCTGCCGCAGCTATATCATTCAGACTATGCTGACTCCACGTTCCGCTATCGCTGCGGGGCTAATACCTTTAACCGCTCCCGCGGTCTGCAACAAGTTGTGTTTACTGCGAGACCGCTGAGTGGTTTTAAATATTGGCCCGCAAAAGCGAGAACGGAGCATTGGGTTGGGGCGGCAAGCGGCAGTGCAGCGATAGTCGGCGAACGGAAGCACGCAATAAAAAAAATATTTATCTCATTGCATGATCCGAATGCCCCCCTTTAAAAGCTACATACGCTACGTCAGTCTTAAGGAGCTTCATGTAACTTTAAGGAGCTTCATGTAACTTTGCATCGGAAGGACCTGTTACAGGAGCCAATTTAGGCACTTGCATTTCGAAGTTAGTCGATACAGTGACAACTGCATGCGGGGTATTTAAAAGCGGTGCTCCTACAATCGAGGAAGGAATTAAAGCATACTCCACCTGATTTTCCAACTGGCCAACTACAGCTCCGCTAAAACCAAGGGTGCTGCTTTCCAAAGGAACTGAATCTGCAGCTAAAGAAACGAAAACTCCCACTACATAATTTCCTCTTTGAGGATGTTCAATAATAAGAGACTTTAGCTGTACAGTGGCTGCTTTTACAGGCACTGAGCTCGTTTCTCCCATCTGAATTTTTCCATTAGGAGCTGTTGCAAAAGGGGTAATTTGAAGAAATTTTGATGACTCACCAGCTGGAAGTATGAGAATTGATAAATGAGTATCCAAAGTAATTGGACTTTGAGATTCATTATCAAAAGTTACCACCACGTTGTCTTCTGCCCGAACTGGTGCTTTAGCGACCAAGTTTAAGGTAGAAATATTTGAAACGACTGCAAAACTAGAAGAATTATTGACTCCTTCTGAAAATGAAGCTTCACCTGCATTGAATTTTAACAACCCTAGCAGCGCAAAAACCAACTTAAAAATTTTACCTTTTCCTCTCATTTTCACCTCTTTTTTATATTTTAACAAGATTATCACTTCCTTCATCCATAGCAAAAAAAAAATATTCATCAAAGAAAAAACAATCTTAAAATTTAATCTAATTATTGATCTATAATTCAAGTTATGCTAAAATATAATAAAGAACTTCATTATTTCAAGTAATTGATTTATAACCATAAGGGGTTTATGAATTATACAGCACCTATACCATTAGGGTTATTTCCAGATTTTGATAGCACTCAAATCCAAAATACTCTTGAAGAAGTCTATGATGAAGCAAAGAAAAAGGTAGTTAATGTCATAAATACAGTTTCATCTGTCGCCAACTCAGTTGAATTTCAACTTGGGATTGCTTCGATTGAGGGCGCCGTTCATATTACTTCGCTCGTTCAACACGCCGATGAAGTATTGTCAAATCAATTTGAATATTATAGACGGTCCGGAATGCTAAATTTACTATCCATAATTGAAGACACTCCGATTTTAACTACTATACACAAGACGATATCCGTTGCGTTACAATATCTAAAAGTAGGCTTAGAATTTCTTACTTCATCAATATCTTCAGTTCTCATTTTCTACTCTATATTTAGTAAAACGCAGGAAAATATTGAGGATAGAAAAAGTGCAAAATTATCTGGCGATAAGAATAAGATTTTGGTTGCCGATCTAAATGCAGTATCCCTCACCTCAGATTACTTGAAATTTCCTCACGTAGTCCTTGGTTTTTTAGTTCTTTGTGGAGCCGCAATTCCTGCAATTGTTTTGATGGCTACTGGAGTGATTGCTGCGGTAGGAGCTTTCTTTCTTGCTGCAAACGTTTTTATTACTAACAACAAGCACACTATAACCACGAATCTCTTAGATGAACTTAAGCTAGAACGACATAAAGCTTTTTTAAGTGCCTACTATACTACTTTAATAGACAACGATGAAAATGAGGAGAAAAAAGCTGAATTATCTAAGCGAAGAGATGAGGTAGACAATCTTTCATTAGCAGATTCAACTGCACTTAAAGAAGAGATTTCCCTCATCAATCAATCATTGGAAGATTCTGACGAAAGAAAAATAATTTTTCATAATAGTTTAAAAACTGCTAATCAACATTTCATTAATTTGTTGAATAAAAAAATTGCTAAAGACGCCACGCTTGTAAAAGAACAATTTGCTGTTCCTCTGGAAGAATCTTCCGGAGAAGAAATTGAACTATCAACACGCACAGATGGAAGTTGGACAAATAAACCCGAAAATTTATTTGAAAAACTTTCCTTACCTGAATTTCAATCTGACGATAAGAAATTGCAACAGGCTGTTAAAATCTTAAAGATCCGTCTAGAAGACAGAATTCTTGCGGAAAAAGGGGATCTTATTTTAGGATCATTCGGTCTTGCAACGACCGTTATGGCTTTTGTCCTTGCCCTTGGAGTTTTCCCTCTAATAGCTCCGATTGCCATCGCAGTTGGCGTGATACTTCTGGCTCCTAAGATAGCTCTTGTTATTGAAGAGGAGTATGACCGCAAACCAAAGTTTCTTGCAGCTATGGAGAAACTTACGGTTACATCTTCTGAACTAGAAGTAGAGGTTGGAGATTTAGATGTATTAGATGGCTTATCAGAAGACGATTTATCAGATTTATCAGACGAACTATCTCCAATAATATCTGAATCAGATGATTCATCGAAGGTTGAAAGTTTTGAATCTGGTAAATAGAGTTTACCTAGGGCCACAGACTGGACTTTGTGAATTTAATAGAACATATCATATAAACCAGATAGCAATGTACAAGATTAATTTTTTTTAACCCAAAGGAGCAGCAAAAGGCGCAAAGACACAAAGAAAATGATAGATACATGAATAAGCCATTTACAAAGGTGCAAATCCCTATCTTCAAATTGAGCTACTAATTATCCACGAAGACTGATGTGGCCTCTTGCTTTTTTGACTTTTAACAAATTTCGTTCACAATGATTTTTGTGCCTTTGTGTCTTTTGCTGTTTCTCCAAATAAAATCTTTTTTTTACTAATTGTTTTTTTAAACACAGAGGCACAGAGAATACAGAGAGAGGCACAGAGGAGGGAAATATTTAAATTCTTTTTTGTTCTCTCTGATCTCCGGGGCTCTGTGTTTCAAAAAATAATATGTTATTTTCCGATAAGGGTGTCATAGGAACTGTTTCGCTATGTGCTAAAAAAATCGATCTAGCACAATGCTTTTCTATAGTCATAGGGCTTGCGCTTATGACTCCAGAACATTCGACACTAACAATACCAAGCCTAGAAAAAAATCCACAAAGTCGTGACAGAGTGCGCAGAGGATCTGTGGTTCCGCGAAAATTTTCACCTACATCTATCAAACTTCAACATTTATTTTCCCATTTTCAATACGCTCATGATCAGGAGTAGAGCCATAAAGCCACCTTAAACAAAAAGGAGCTACTAGCGTGGTAAATGTAATCACCAAAATTAAAGATGTATAAACATCATCTTTAATAGCACCTGCTGTTAATCCCACATTAGCAAAAATCAACCCTACTTCCCCTCTGGGAATCATCGCCGTTCCGATGATAAACTTCATTTTCCATTTTTCTCCATTTAAAACCAGTCCAGAAAGCAGCTTTCCGATGATCGCTGCTAGCAGTAATCCACCTGTTAAGAGCCAAATATACATTGAATTCCAATCAACATTCCTCAAGTCTAAAGCTAAGCCTGTAGCAACAAAAAAGATAGGCGTAAACAAATGAATAATTGGTTTCATTTGTGCTTCGACCCGTTCGCTAAATTCCCTTGAATCAGGTATAATGGTGGCATAAGGGAAGTAAAACTTCCTAGATAAAGCTAATCCAGCTGCAAATCCTCCAAGTAATTCTGGAGCACCCAATTCATGTGCAATCCAAGCAAAGAACAAGATTAACGCTACAATTGTTGTTGGTAAAAGCCCAGGAATCTCACTATTCTCATCCCATTTTTTTATAATCAAGGAAATACCTTTAGCCAAAATGGGTGATACAATAAAGAAAAGCATTACAAAAAACAAAACTTTACCTGCGTTCCACAAATTAATTTCTCCGCTAACCGAAAACTCGTAGAGCATCGCAAGAAGAACGATCCCAATAATGTCATCTAGAATTGCCGCTCCAACAATAATATGAGCTTCTTTGCTATTTTGTTTCTTTAGATCACGTATGACTCTCAGGGTAATACCAATACTAGTTGCAGTCAGGGTACTGGCAATAAAAAGACTGGGTAAAATTGAAAAATCAAATACATTATAACTAACTATAAATCCAAGAATAAAAGGTAGAATAACCCCGACGGATGCGACAAGAATAGCTTTTCCTCCTACGGAAGTCAAATTTCCGAGATCTGTTTCAACGCCTACTTCAAAAAGAAGTAGAATGATCCCTATTTGCGCTAAAAGCTGAATTATATAATTGATTTCTATCAAGCCTAAGATACTGGGTCCGAGAATAATCCCGGCGACAAGCTCTCCAATTACACTTGGAATTCGAAAATAAGCAGCAAGTTCTCCAAATAACCGAGCTGCAACTAGTATAAGAACAAGCTGAAATAAAAATGTGTGTGGTTCCACTGTACACTCCCAAAAAAATTTACGTGCAATGAGGCCGCTTAGGGAAAAACTAGCTATATATATTTTAGTTGTCTATGGAAAACATGCGAGTCGCAGAAAAGGAACGGGTTAAATCTATTAGAAGTTCCAATTTTAAATCAAAAAGGCAATCAATATTTTTTTAATAATAAAGTCATCACGCAGTTATAAAATTTAGCATTGTGTATACAAGTCAAAAAGTGGCTTACATTTAATTTAAATGGGTAGTCCCCGCACCTATTTTATCTGTGCGCTCTAATTATTTAGCAGTTCAGGCAACTGAGTGCTAAATTCCTGTTGACCTATTTTTTCCTCTTTGCTATAATGAGTTAAGAAAAAAGAAAGGGAAGCCGTGAATGAACTCAGTTATACCCCTAAAAAAATCAAATAAAGAGAATCGCGAAAGACGCGTCCTATTAGCTCTTGTCGATTACTACATTCAAAGCGGCAAACCTGTAGGCTCCGCCACTTTGAAAGAAGTAGACATCGATGACCTTAGCGCAGCGACTATCCGCAATTATTTTGCACGTTTAGATGAAGAAGGCTATCTAATTCAGCAGCATAGTTCCGGAGGGCGCATCCCTACAGATAAAGCTTTTCGTTTATATGCCCATGAGCAAATGATACTTAAGACCGCTACACCTGAAATAAATCCTATACTAGAGACCCTTAACAGCAACGAGTCGCGTGCTATTGCCACTTACTTACAATCTGCTGCGGAAGAGCTAAGCCGTCTTACTCAAAGTGCCGTTTTCCTTTCCGCCCCACGCTTTGACCACGATTTTATTACAATGATAAAGCTCGTTGCAATTGATCAGACACGCTGTCTTTGCATTATCGTCACAGATTTTGGTGTTATCAAAACGGAAGTCATTCATATTGATCAAAAGCTCACCGCTTTTGCCATTAAGCGATTTGAAGACTATTTTCACTGGAGGCTTACCGGTTATAACCCTCCAAAGAATTTTGAAGCTGACGAAGAAATATTAGCACAAAAGATCTATAATGAACTAATTGTTCGCTATATTGTCGCTTATTCCAATTTTACCGATGATGAAATCTACCGTACCGGCTTTTCAAAACTAATCGCTTATCCCGAATTTCATGACGCCTCACGCTTAGCGACAAGTCTCTCCCTTTTTGAAAACAGCCACAGTATGCGTCTCTTGCTAAAGGATTGCAGCACGCACAACAGCTTAAAATTTTGGATTGGCGATGATCTATCCCCTTACGCCCAACAATCTCCAAACTGCGCCATTTTAGCGATTCCTTACAGGATTAACAACCAAGCTGTTGGGGCAATTGGCTTATTAAGCTCGGTGCGAATCCCTTATGGAAAACTTTTTGGATTGCTCCACACCTTTTCAGAAACCATTAGTAAAGAAGTCACACGAACGATTTACAAATTTAAAATCCAATATCGACACCCAAACCAGCAACCTTTCAACCTTGAACAAAAAGAAGTTTATCTGCTTAAGCAGGCAGAACCCTTATTGCTTGAGGATATGCGTCTATAATTTTATTATTAGGAGTCCACACGATGTCAGAAACATTAGACCCAAACGAGCTACCTGAAGATGACCTTCTTGTAGAACCACAAGAAGCGACGAAAGAAACTTCTGAAACAACCGTTAAAATGGAAGAGATCAAGCTCCAAGAGCAAGTGATTGACTTTCGCGACAAATATCTACGCACCCTTGCGGATTCTGAAAACCTCCGCAAAAGGTTGCAGAAAGAGAGGCATGAACTTGTACAGTATGCTGTGCAAGGGGCTATCCTTGATTTCCTCTCTCCCATCGATCATTTTGAAAATGCCCTGAAATTTGCCGGACAAGGCTCAGCCGAAGTTCAGCACTGGGCAACAGGTTTTCAAATGATCCTGGAACAATTTAAAGAAGCTTTAAGCAACAACGGCGTCACTTCCTTCGTGTCAGTCGGAACACCTTTTGATCCACACTGTCACGAAGCTGTCGAAATGATAGAAACAAGCGAATTTTCTCCTGGTTCTGTGATCGAAGAAAGCTTGCGCGGCTACAAAATGGCGGAAAAAATTATTCGTCCCGCACGCGTTAAAGTTGCGAAAGCATCTTCGTTAGATGAAGAAAATGAAGAACAATAACAATATTACTCATAAAAGGAGTGTTTAACTATGGCTGATCAAAAAAAAAGCAGAATTATCGGTATTGATTTGGGTACAACCAATTCATGTGTTGCAATCATGGAAGGTGGCCAACCTAAAGTTATCGCAAGTGCTGAAGGTTCACGTACTACACCTTCTGTTGTTGCCTATAAAGGAAATAACGAACGTATTGTCGGAATCCCTGCAAAACGCCAAGCGGTCACCAATCCTGAAAATACAATTTCTTCCGCCAAGCGTTTCATTGGGCGCAAGCGCAGTGAAGTGGATTCAGAAATCAAGACTGTTCCTTACAAAGTAGTCAGCGGTAACAATGGCGAAGCTGTCATGGAAGTGTTCGGGAAGCCGGTAACGCCTGAAGAAGTTTCTGCACAGATCCTTATTAAAATGAAAGAAACTGCTGAAGCCTATCTGGGCGAAAAAATCACGGAAGCTGTTATCACAGTTCCAGCTTATTTCAACGACTCTCAGCGTCAATCAACTAAAGATGCAGGACGGATCGCAGGTCTAGATGTCAAGCGTATCATCCCTGAACCGACTGCAGCTGCTCTTGCATACGGTCTTGATAAAGAACATACGGACAAGAAAATTGCCGTTTTTGACTTAGGTGGAGGAACCTTTGATATTTCTATCCTTGAAATCGGTGACGGAGTCTTTGAAGTCCTTTCAACCAACGGGGATACTCACCTTGGTGGAGATGACTTTGATAATGCTATCTTGAATTGGATGCTTGAAACCTTCAAACAAGAGCAAGGAATCGATCTACATAACGATAAAATGGCCCTACAAAGA
Source organism: Parachlamydiaceae bacterium (assembly GCA_013813265.1). Classification (GTDB taxonomy): domain Bacteria; phylum Chlamydiota; class Chlamydiia; order Chlamydiales; family Parachlamydiaceae; genus JACCRY01. The sequence goes on along the minus strand of JACCRY010000012.1, from coordinate 3,385 downwards.
CTACGCGATGCAGCTGAAAAAGCCAAGATCGAACTTTCTGGAACGATGACAACTGAGATCAATCAGCCGTTCATCACAATGGATGCTTCAGGACCTAAACACCTTTCATTGACACTTTCCCGTTCAAAACTGGAAAGCCTATGTGCTTCGCTTATTTCTCGTTGCAAAGAACCTTGCCTAAAAGCTTTGAAAGATGCCAACTTATCTCCTCAAGATATTGGCGATGTCATCCTTGTTGGTGGAATGAGCCGTATGCCAGCTGTTCAAGAAATGGTTAAAGAAATCTTCGGTAAAGAAGGTCATAAAGGTGTGAATCCCGATGAAGTTGTTGCCATTGGCGCAGCTATCCAAGGGGGCGTACTTGGTGGAACTGTTAAAGATGTGTTGTTGTTAGACGTTACACCTTTAACTTTGGGAATTGAAACAATGGGTGCAGTCATGACACCTCTTGTGGAACGTAATACGACAATTCCTACTCAGAAGAAACAAGTTTTCTCAACTGCTGCAGATAACCAGCCTGCCGTAACTATTCGGGTACTACAAGGCGAACGTAAAATGGCGAATGACAATAAAGAAGTCGGCCGTTTTGATTTAACAGACATTCCTCCTGCTCCACGTGGGGTGCCTCAAATTGAAGTTGCATTTGATATTGATGCAGACGGAATTTTGCATGTTTCTGCCAAAGACATGGCTTCAGGCAAGTCGCAAAAAATCCGTATCGAAGCATCGTCAGGACTCAATGAAGAGGATATCAAGCGTATGTTGAATGATGCCGAATTGCACGCCGAAGAGGACAAAAAGCGTCGTGAAGAGGTCGATTTACGCAATGAAGCTGAAACCATCTCTTTCCGCGCGACAAAGTCGTTGAACGAGTATAAGGATAAAATCCCTAAAGATGTTGCAGATGATGTTCAAAGCAAAATCGATGAGCTTAAAAAAAGCCCTCGACAGCAATGACTCAACTAGAATTCGTAAAGCTAAAGACGAACTAGAGAGCCATATGCAGCATATTGGAGAAGCGATGTCCAAAGCGGGTCATACTGGTGGAGATGCAAGCGGCGCAGGCGCAGGAATGGGTGCTGGTCAAGGCGAACATGGTCAAGATCAAGCCCATGGCGAACAAAAGCAGCATTCACATGGTGATGATGCGGAAGAAGTCGAAGCTGAAATCATCGATGAAAAAGACAGACAGTAAACTAAGCTCTAAATTTGAATGATAAGTTCTAAATTTTTTGCTGATAAGAAAGACCCCATCATTGAACGGGGTCTTTCTTTGTATGAGCACTTACTGGGAAGCGACCTGCTAAATATAAGGGATAATAATGCATGCCTTTAGTATTTTTCATATCGAAAGGCCTTCCACTAAAAATTACTTCAAAAGGAGGATGATATTTTTCCGTAAATGTTTTTAAGCTTTTTATTTTAATAACCGATCCAGCCTTAACTTCTACAGGAATAGCTGAACCATCAGTTTCAACAAGAAATTCAACTTCAGCTTTATTTTCTTGCCAACTGAAAAGTGAATCCCTTCCATGACAAATAAGCTCTTGAGCAACAAAATTTTCAGCAAAAAAGCCTTTATAACTACCATAATCATAATCTAGAATAACTTTTGCAGGCAAACCACACATGTATCCAAGAATACCAACATCAAATAACACCAGTTTAAAAAAATTTTCCTTTGTATAGCCTTGAAAAGGGATTTGTCCCGTATTGACAATATGCACTTTTAATGCTAAACCCGCGGCTTCTAACCAATCAATGGCGCCTGCCAAACGATCATAATGAGAAATCCCAGGAATAACTCCTCTAAATTTATATTTGCCTATAGATCCATCCTGCACTTGCTGTAACTGAGAAGGTATCGACCTCCATACACGGTCAATATGCATTGCATTTACCTTACCTGAATGTTTTGCTGTATCAGCATAATATGAATTGACTAGATCACTTTGTTTCTCTCTTACTAAAGAAAACGCCTTATACAAATCTTGTTTATCTTTACAAAAAGCTGCGACGACTTCAGGAAGGCCTCCAACAATGAAATAATGTTTAAGCTGAACCCATAAATACTCATGAATGATTGCCGGAATTGGGTCGCTTGAATTTACCTTTTGAAAAATAGGAAGAGATTTATCGTTATTGGCCATTAAAAATTCTTCGAAAGATAAAGGTCTAAGGGTTTTAAAAGTTACCTTTCCTACAGGAAATGAACTCGAATTTAAATGAATACCAAGAAGAGATCCTGCCGCACACAAATGAAGTTCAGGACAATCCTCTTGAAAATATTTTAAACTGGTCAATGCCTTTGGTGATTCTTGGATTTCGTCAAATATTACTAGATCTGTTTTAATGTTAATAGGAACATCCAAATAAAAACTTAGTTCTCTAACAATCCTCTCTGGATTAAGATTAAGCTCAAAAATCTTTGCCAACTCTAATTGCTTTTCGAAGTTGAAATAGTGGAAATTAGGAAAATGAGATTTCCCAAATTCTTTAAGAAGATAAGTTTTACCGACTTGGCGCACCCCTTTCAGAAGAAGTGGTTTACGGGGGCCTTCATTTTTCCAAGCAAGAAGTTGTTGCATCATGAGACGTTGCATCTATTTCCCTTTGTGCTAAATCTATGACTAAAACATAGCAAAAACTGACATTTTTGTCACTTTTTTCTATCAAAAAATGTCAATTTTGTCACTTTTAGACAAAAAAGGGCACTCATATTAAGCAACGTTTAGCGAGTCATGGCAAGGTGAGTTGTAGGCTAGACCACTTCTGCCTCGTATCTATCATGCCATGACCCAAATTATCAATCCAGACGATGACGCCCTTTCCAGGGCGACTGCATTATAAAAATTGATTGAAAATTTCAAGGCTAGATTGTAGTTTAGTATCTCTACATTAAAAACATAGTAATACCAATGACTGAAAAGGAATCGACTAAAGATGCAGGGCGGATCGCAGGTCTAGATGTCAAGCGTATCATCCCTGAACCGACTGCAGCTGCTCTTGCATACGGTCTTGATAAAGAACATACGGACAAGAAAATTGCCGTTTTTGACTTAGGTGGGGGAACCTTTGATATTTCTATCCTTGAAATCGGTGACGGAGTCTTTGAAGTCCTTTCAACCAACGGGGATACTCACCTTGGGGGAGATGACTTTGATAATGCTATCTTGAATGGCGAATGACAATAAAGAAGTCGGCCGTTTTGATTTAACAGACATTCCTCCTGCTCCACGTGGGGTGCCTCAAATTGAAGTCGCATTTGATATTGATGCAGACGGAATTTTGCATGTTTCTGCCAAAGACATGGCTTCAGGCAAGTCGCAAAAAATCCGTATCGAAGCATCGTCAGGACTCAATGAAGAGGATATCAAGCGTATGT
>JACCRY010000172.1 GCA_013813265.1 Parachlamydiaceae bacterium | reverse complement strand
TGAAGTTTATCAACTAGTGAATGCTTAAAGTACGAAGATTGTCGGTGAGCCGTCAACTGGAAATCAGTGTAACCGGTTCGACGAGGGAGGCGGATTAATCTCCGCCTCTACTCTAACGTCTTTTGCTACTTCTCCTAAATAACATGTTTTTACACTAATTATTTTGCACAGAGAACATAGAGAAAAGCACAGAGGTGTGGAAAAATTTACATTCTCTTTTGGTTTCTCTTTGTTCTTCGTGCCTCTGTGTTTCAAAATTAATATGTTATTTTCCCATAAGGGTGTCATGGGAATTGGTCGCTTTGAGTTAAAAAATTTAATCAAAGATTAAATTTGGTTTGATTTCATGTAATTAGCGAAGTTCATAAATTTAGGTAGCCTGCTGCGCCGTGCAGCAGGCTACCTGGAAGTCAATTCGCTACCTGCTGCGAGCGCAGCAGGCTACAGCTACTAAAAGCAAGTGAGATTATAAGAAATATACCATTTCTTTCTAGTGTAAAGTACCTAAAAAGAAATGCGTACTTTTAAAGATTTTTAATGAATTCACGAAAATTTAAATTTTTTTCTGTTACAAATTATGCATTTTTTCTTTTTCTTCTTTAAAATACTGCAATAGGTGCCAATGATACACCGTAGCTACTATAGGGATAGTCGTAATAATACCTAGAGCAATATTTTGGATCCGCTCAGAAATTGGCATAACTTCAAATAAGTTATATGGAGTTTTACATGCTTTTATTGCTGCTTTCTTGTTTTCGAGTTGTTCTCTTCTTTCAGCAGTCCAGCACCTAAATTTATCAAAATGGTTTTCTTGTGGAAGATTTTTATAGTATTCTTGCCGTTCTGCGGACAAAGGAAATAAATCGTACTCCTCAGGCATGGAATTAATTATATCGGTGAAATGATTTTGATGCTCATTTATTTTTTCAAGAGAAATCTCATTACGTTTTTCTTGAACATCCGCCCAGAATTTATCCAAATCATGCAGATGTTCAATTTTGTTGTTGACACGTGTGTACTCGGGGTCATTTTCGATTGAAAATGGTGTTTGTTCTTTTCCACAAGTTAATATTTGAACCGCAATATCTTTTATCGCACCAATTACATTTTTTAAAACAGTCCCAATTCCGAGAATTTGCTGGGCCACAGGGAATAGGCCAAATGTGCTATAATCCGAATCAGAGTTTAAATTTATTGATGCCATCTTATCTCCTTTTAAGGTTTTCTTAAATCCATTATATATCTAAACCAATTTAAAATCAAAGGGGATTTTTGGATTTTTGAGTAATATTTTTATTTTAAAATCAGAGAGGAGGAGGGAAGAAAGAAGTTATAGAAAAAATAAAGGAAAATTTTAATTTGGTTTTCCAGTTGCAAATGCTAACCTCATGAAAAAATGGGATTTTAATTAAACTCTATTAGAGAGTACACAAAATAAAGGGATTATACTTTGTTTAATATATTAAAAAGGTGTTTAGTAAAGGGATGTATTATGTTATGAATGTAAACATTTTTTGAATCGCTACTTCTTTCACTATTACCCCGGGTCTGTCATTTAAACTTTCCGACTCCACTTCCGCTATCTACGTCCTAGTCATCTCTTCGATAAACAATAAAATAAGTAGTAGCAGGCCATATCGGGTGTGGCTTAATTGCTGAAGCTTTTTTGTGCGGAGCTAAGTCGTCGAACAAAATAAATTGGTCGGATGGATTATTTATATCTTTCATGTAGGCTATGCTATGTCCTGTTCCGAAACATGCAACTCCCACTAATGAGTAAGTAATCTGCCTAAAAGGGTCTCCTTCAACTTGAACAGAACACTTCATTTTAATTTTAGAAGAATCATAAAGCCTTTGTAATAAGTGCGGGTGAAGATCTGTTTCAGGGGAGGGTTCTTCTTCGAAAATGTATGAATAAGGAATGTCTAAAGCCTTTAAAAAAGTATAAAAGGTTAAAGAGGTATCCCCTCCTTTTCCTGGTTTAGGTATATACACTTGATAGTATTGATGCAAAATAGAATGAAATTCATTCATTTTTTTGGGAGAGATATCGTTTCCTTTTTCTGTCTCCAAGAGAATAGCTTTTAAATTATTGTGCACTAATTTTCGATATTCAAAAACTTCTTCAGACTCATTCTCTTTCATTTCCAATTCAGCCCTTAAGGCATTTCTAACATCTGGCATTTGACGGCATAATTGAATGCATGCGGCAATAAAGCAAGTATTGGTCCCATGATGGATTCTGCCAGTCTTTTCAAGCGGCACTGTTTTTGTACGAGTCAAAATTTTTGAAGAAACTTTTTCGATTTTTTCAGTTTCTATGCTTATATTCCAAACTTCAAATTTTTTATTATCTAATCTGTTTACAATCCAAAAAGGTAATTGCCATAATCCAAAAGAAAAAATAGAGAGTGTAATATTGACAATTATCGCAGCTGCTGTTTTTAATACATTTTCTTCCATTTCATGCAGTGGATGAAAGAAAAAATTGTAAGCGTCTGTATTTATTGAATAGGGATGAACAGCCATTTGACTCCTAAACTTTTATAAGTGATATGATATCTTGACATTTAATTATTTACAAGTTATTTAATAGAGTGTCTAAGCATTCTAAATCATTCTATTTTATGGAAATTTTTAAATCACGTGCTTCTTTCACTGTTATCGCAGCTCTGTCGTTAAATTTATACCCCACGCTTCGTTTAGGCCTGCCGGCCCTTCACTATAACGCGAGACGATTGCATAAGTGCCAATAAAATATTTTAAAACTGTTGTCATAGCATTGTCAGCCCGATTTATTTTTTTAAGACAAGTTTCCAGTTTAGGGCCTTAACTTTCTGAAAATCAGATAGTTAA
>JACCRY010000144.1 GCA_013813265.1 Parachlamydiaceae bacterium | reverse complement strand
CTGATTTTCAGAAAGTTAAGGCCCTAAACTGGAAACTTGTCTTAAAAAAATAAATCGGGCTGACAATGCTATGACAACAGTTTTAAAATATTTTATTGGCACTTATGCAATCGTCTCGCGTGAAGCGAAAGGCCGGAAGGTCTGTAGTGGAACGTGGGGGGGGGGAGATTTAATGACAGAGCTGCGGCAGCAGTGAGACACGCGCATGATTCAAAAAATGATTGAATTAAAAGCATGATTCGTCGGACTGTCTAGTTACGGGTCGTTAGGAATCGTTTCCTTTCCGGATAATAGAGAGGAGCGCTTGACATTTATACGCGTTAGTCGAAATCATTTCGGCAACCTCTAAAGCCTGTTCTGGAAACTTTTTTGAGAGAGTCTGGCTCAACCTATGTAATTCATTATCCCACTCTCCCAAAGATCTTTCTTTTGTTTTGGCTTTGTTGAGGGAGTGATATGGACAAAAATGGGCGGAATTAAATGGACTAAATAGGCCAAAATGTTTAATTTGCTCGCTTTTGATCCAATTTCGTTTATGCTGTCCATTAACATTTATCTTGTGAATTAATTCAGGCCGCGGCTTCATCAGTTTTAAGCGCATCTTCCAAAACTTCTTGGACTCCTTGTCTTCCTGATGCCACCGCCTCAATCATGTACGATAGGCTATCTATGTAGAGAGAAAGAACCCCAATAATTGTGCGCGTTAAGGCTTTGGGAATCACACCATTTTCACAGTAAAGAGTGTGTCGGTAATAAATGATTCCCTCATTTTCACTCAAACCAAAGGCTGGAAACAAGAGCGTTTTATTAAGCAAAAGTAATAATCTCGACAGATCGGGTATCGCTTTAGTCTCAAAAGTGTAGGGAAAACTTAAAAATATCTGTAAAAAATTCGTTTCCTTTTCCTCAGCTAGTAGTTGAATAGTCGGGCATAGGATTACTTTCCAAATGCGCTGATGTGAATCTGTATCGATGATCACTTCTAAGTTCTGGTTTAGCTCATCAAACCCAGCGCATTGATACCCTTTGCTCACAAGTAATTCCTTGAGTAAATTTAAGCTGGCTGTATTCATACTGTCATCTCCTTGGAAACATACTCTAAAACTACAGATGCTGGATCTGTACCGAATTTATCCAAACTGTAATGCTGACTTATGAGAAATGATTGTACAGCATCCTTGCTATCAGGTTCATTTTCGAAGCGTTGCTCGATGTCTTTATGAAACATTTGAACATCTTGCCAAGTCATGTCATTCATCCGTAAAGCTAGATTGATATATTTCTCTTCTTCAGCTAGCCTTTTGCTTTCAGATGCTAAATGATTTTTTCGTTTGACTATTTCTTCAGATTCCTTAGCTTTTAAGTCTACTTGTTTAGTGGCATACACTCCTTGTCTTTGAAATTTAGAGATCATCTTTTCTTCAGCCTCCCAAATTCCTCGAAGATGATCTTTTCTTTGTTCGAGCTTTTCATTGATCTTTTGTATGTCATTTTCTTTAGAATATATGTTGATTGAAGCTTGCATTCGATCAAGGATGGAAGCGCCCTCTTTAGGTTCCAAATTGTGAATTTGTTGTGCTATTTTATTTTTTGTTGAAACCAAATTATTTATCTCGCTCATAATATCGTTTGTATATGCTTTAATTTTCCGCTCTCTAACTGAAGTTTTATTATGAAAAACTCTGGCTTCCTGTAAATTTGACTGGGCAATGGCTTTTTCTGTTTCAAGGCGTTCATGTCGAAGATTTTGAAGGGGAGTTTCAACAGCAATTTTAACTTCTTCAAATGTATGACTAATTAATTCTTTATTCTTATGGATTGCATATGCAGTCGCGCAGATTCCGACAGCTCCTAACAGAACTCCCGCGCCGATTCCAGATGCTGCAAGCGCTCCTCCCACTGCAACTCCTATCACGACTTTGGTTCCCACAATAGCACCAATCGAACCCGCCACGCCAAGTTTGGATGAGATGATCGTTGCAAAATTGCGTGTCATGCTAGCGCATACATCATCACTTTGTCTTTCAAGCTGATGCATCTTTGCTTCTATAATTTCTCTAACAATGGATCCTTTTTCCATACCCTGCCGTTGTTGGTCCAAAGTATCAAACTCGGACGACACTTTTTCGTTGAGCTTGAGGTCATTATCAAGCCCAACAGTTGAAGTCACCCCGCGTACTACAAACATTGCCCCTGCTGTAACGGGATTGATGACGAGCAAAACATGGGCTGCTTGACTACCTGCATGTGCAACTGCAAGACCAATACTGCTTGCTGTTGTTAAATTACTTAATGGAGCCATTAGAGCTAGATTTTTTGCTTCATTTTTGCAGACTATTTTGCTTTATATTTAGATCTTGTATTTGATTTTTAAGACTTTTTATTTGAGTATCCAAAGTGTTAAACTCTTCGGTTCCTTCTATTGTTTTTTCTTGTTCTAGTTCGAGGTTCATCAATTCTCCATTTTTGCTTTTTAACTCGATGTCTCGGGTTTGATACTCAGGAATTTGGCTGATTAAACTAGTGAATTCAAAGCCTTGACTGATAAGTTGCAATCCACATGGAATCGTTTGTTTTTCGACTAATAAACTTGCATGACGTAAACCTAGGTCTAGACCTTTTTCTGCTATTACTATTACTTGCTTTCCTAGGAGAGCCTGCCCCATGACTTTACTAATTACTAGAGGTTTACCATCGTTGATTACCTCTGTGTGGTTGATTATGTCTGAAATGCGAGGTTCTTGGAATGCCTCGCTTCGCGAGTCTACAACGATTCCAAGTGCTACATTGCGGGCGGAAGTTGGACAGATGGGAGATTCAAGGGATTCAGCTTCTGAGGTGTCGGGAGGCTTGGGAATAGAAATGACAGGAGTTTTTTTGTCTCCCGTGTGGACTGGCATGTTTAAATCGTCAGGTCTAATTGGCTGATTTCCAGTTGATATAGACATAGAAAACCTCGCCTATATTAGTCCAATTTATTTTAATTTTCTGAAGGCACCTTTTTTCATCTAATTTAATTATAATACTATTAATTAATACTTATAAAGTAATAATTAATAATCTGTTTTTGTTTGTGAGGTAATTAAGTTTAATAGTTTACAATGTAAATAGTGTAGTTCATCTATATGCGGAGTACTAGATAGATTTTTTTAACGCAAAGAAACTGCAGAAGGCGCAAAAGGCGCAAAGATTTGTGCGAACTAAATTTTCAAATCTTAGTAAAGGAAAGAATGAGTAAATTAGGCTTATTAAACGCTAAAATAGAGTCTTAATTAATTAATTTTTTTTACTTTTTCTTGTAAACGAACCAGTTTCTAGCATTTTCTTTGCTTTCTTTGCGCCTTTTGCAGCATCTTTGCGTTAAAAAATTTAATCAAGAGCACTGCAGTAGACTTTCCTTCCCATAAGTTCAAAAAGTGCTTGCTAGCAAAGTGAATGGCCTATTATTGTTTTAATAGGCACAGGAGGCTTCATGGCATACGTTCGTTCAGTCAAAGCAGTTGAAATTCTAGATTCCAGAGGAAACCCTACACTTGAAGTTCACATTACAACCGATAGTGACGTACTAGTCAAAGCCTCCGTTCCATCCGGTGCTTCTACAGGGCAGCATGAGGCAGTTGAATTGCGTGATGGCGATACGAAGCGTTATTTTGGAAAAGGCGTTCAGCAAGCCATCAGCTACGTTAATGGCCCTATCGCTCAAATACTCATTGGGGAACACGTTTTCGATCAGGAACGCTTAGATTTGCTCATTGCCAGTGATGGAACCGACAACAAAAGTCATTGGGGGGCTAATGCAATTCTGGGTGCTTCTCTAGCACTTGCACGTGCCGGTGCTGCAGCAGCTAGGCTTCCTCTTTACCGCTATATCGGAGGTAGCCACACTTACATTTTACCATGTCCTATGATGAATATTGTGAATGGCGGCGCTCATGCTGACAATTCGATTGATTTCCAAGAATTTATGATCCGTCCAGTGGGTGTTCATACTTTCAAAGAGGCTGTCCGCTGTGGTGCTGAAATCTTTCATACACTTAAAGCTCTTCTTAAAGAAGAGGGACTTTCGACCGCAGTTGGTGATGAGGGAGGATTTGCACCTAACATTGATACCAACGAAGAGGTGCTGGATTTTATTATTGCAGCCGTTGAAAAAGCTGGCTACAAGCCTGGCAGCCAAGTGACTTTGGCATTGGATTGCGCTGCCTCTGAATTTTACGATTTGACTACAGAGCTCTATGTAGAGAAAAAGCGTAAAAAGCGGAAAAAAGATTTTAGTGAGCGCACTTCAGTTGAACAAATTGATTATCTTGCCAAACTTTGCTCAAAATATCCAATTGATTCCATAGAAGATGCCTTGGACGAAAATGACTGGAAAGGCTGGAAGTTATTGACTGATCGGCTGGGAAAACAAATTCAAATTGTTGGAGATGACATTTTTGTTACGAATCCGAAATTTTTGGCGAAGGGTATTGAAATGGGAGTGGGTAATGCCATCTTAATTAAGCCCAATCAGATTGGAACATTGACAGAAACTCTTGAAACGATTCGTTTAGCGCAAACAAATGGTTACCGCACTGTGATTTCTCATCGATCGGGCGAAACAGAGGATAGTTTTATTGCTGATTTAAGCGTAGCTGTGAATGCGGGACAGATCAAAACAGGCTCGCTATGCCGCAGTGACCGGGTCGCCAAATACAACCGTTTACTGAATATAGCGGATGGTTTGGGGACTACAGCTCGTTATCAGGCTTAGATATGCGAATATGCCTATAAGAGCCTGTGATTGATAAGCATCTAGCATAATTAAATTGAAATAATTATTTTCTTTTTTATTTCTATATTTTTTCAGGGGTCATAATTTTTTCTTATTTTATATTATTAAGGAAAAGCTCCCTTTGATTCTTTGATTATTGGATCATTTTTATATTGTTCTGATAACATTTAGAGTTTTAGTTGCCTTCTCGATAAGTTCTTTACAAGAAAGAGAAGAATTCGGAAAATCTTTTTCTAGTGCTGGAGCTAGGGCTTTTGGTAAGATTAAGAATTCTTTTGTTGGTAATGTAAGAATCTAAAGCTATTTCTGGCATTTGGTCTTGTCTGCATCAGGAAATTGTTGTTCGAGTTGAGCTAATAAAGTTTCCATCATAGGTTTTCTATTCATTTCTTCTATAGAATTAGGGTCAACTTCATTTTTGATATAGGGCATAAGAAATTTTTTAATATTTTTTTCGATCTCGATAACCAATCCGTCTCCACTTGCATCGGATAATTCACTAAGACTTTCATCAGGCTGGATGATAGTTTCTAGGCTTATGTGAATTACGCCCCAAAGTTCCAACGGCACATCTGACCTATGAATTTGATTTAATAAGCAGGTATTAACTTTTTTAATTGTAGAATCATCATAAGCTGCAGTTTCCACTCCATTTTTATTTTTCACATAAAAGTCGTGCATTGCACCAATTGCTCTGTTGTTAATATAAGTTGCTTTTCGAGCATATAATAACAAAAACTATTGTTGTTTACGTAAAAATTTTTATCCCCAATTCTAACAGACGTTGCTAAGGAGAGGCTTGCCATAATAAGTCCGAAGAATTTACCATATGAAGTAATTCCACTTCCTGGAAGTTGAAGTGCAATTTTTTGTAGTTGGGATTTTTTATCTTCAGAATCTGTTTCAATATTATCTTCAAAAATATAAAGTCGATCGTAAAACCAATCTTCTTGTAAAAAACCAACGCTTTGTTCGCCATTAATTAATAATTGGTACCATAAGCAACTCGTTTTAATTTTTTTCTATGATTATTATATAATTTTTAAAAAAACTAGCAATAACAAAACAATTAGAGAAATTATTTTTATTTAAATGATACAACATAATTTTGGTCTGGAATAGATTAAATTTAAATCTCCAATGTCTAAGACTTAGACAAAATGAGCTTATGCTGTTCAACAGCTTGCGCATTAGTTTTTCTTTAGGTGAACCAATGATTTACAGTTTTCATACGTTCCGGTAAAATGAGTAGAGTTTAAGTTTAAGTTTAAGTTAAAAGGTACACTATGAAAAAAAAATTTCCATTCGTGATTGCAGTCTTATTCCTCTTTTTTCAATTTATGGGCATTTGCGAAGCTGCTCAATATGTGAATTCGAGGGATCAAAAAAACCGTTTTAGATATACAGAGACAGATCAAATTTGTGCTATCGAGACCTATCAGAAAGGAGAAACGGATTGTGAAGAACTTGTTTGTATTGAACGTTTTAAATGGCATCCGGATTTTAGTACATTGACTGAGCGGACACTTGAAGATAATCTTGAGAATGTTTTGATTCGCCAAACATTAAGCTATGATGCTGAAGGAAGACTTTTAGAAGAAACAGCTTGGAAGAGTGAGGATGGCCCTTTTTATACACGTCATTTTTATTCCAGCGATGATGAAGGGACAAAGTTAAGAGAAACTGTCCTTGAGGAAATGGGATCTACTCCTAGAAATTTAGAAGATTCTTTTGAACAATCTTCTCTTTGCCTTGAATCATTGCATACTTATGTTCTTAATCAAGGTTATACCGATCCAGAGTTTACTTGGACCGTGCCCGTAGAGGAGACTTCTCTTCATGATATTTTTATAGATGCTGTTGGTTATTGTCCGATTCCACCGGAAGTAGGGAAGCATGAAGGAGAAAATTCTCCAGAAAAGGTAAAGATCACCTTTATTAACGGAGTTTTGAATCTTAAAAAAGACGTTCTTAGATCTGTAGAAAAACTTTGTAAACTGCATGGAGATACAACGGTTCATTATGTTTTTAAGCACACGGAAGGATTTACTTGGGATTTCCTTAGATCTTCGCTAGTAAGATTTGGGTATGTAACGCCTCAAGCTCAAGCTTTAGCTGATCTTTGGAAATCTCTGATAGCGGAAATGGGGGGAGTTGATGGAGAAGGCATTATTTTTCATTACGCACATAGTAGTGGTGGATCAAATACCCATGTAGCAAGATTTTTACTGACTCCGGAAGAACAGAAAATGATTAAAGTTGTCACTTTAGGATCGCCTACAGTTATTCCGAACGAGGGATTTAATTCAGTTTTAAATTATATGAGCATTTCAGATGTCATTCTTTTGTTGGACCCAGTTAGCCGCTTTAAGGCTCTTTTTAGGGATGATTGCCATGTTATCTATGTTGGGGAGAGGTCTGGTTTTTCATTAGTGGACCACGTGTTAGAAGGTAAAAGTTATAGTGAGGTTCTTCAGTTGCATGGAAAAGAGTTTATTAACCTATATTATCCTGGATAAAAATAGTTAGAATTGATATTCTGCGATGGTTTGCGTAAAACTCAGGAGTCCTTTAAGTTAATGAACGAATTTCTTTTTTTTGTCCAGGCGTTATGTATCCTTGGATTTGCCGGTTTTGCATTTAGGCTTGGAAATGCCACTTTAATAACTTGGGTTACAGTGCAGGCCCTCATTGCAAATCTTTTTGTGCTGAAACAAATCACTCTTTTTGGCTTTAATGTCACTGCGAGCGATGCGTTTGCTATTGGAAGCCTTATGGGGCTTAATCTTTTGCAGGAGTATTTTGGAAGCGAGGAAGCCAAAAAAGCAACGACAACCTGCTTCTTTTTTCTACTTTTTTTTGCCGTGGTTTCTCAATTGCACCTTTTCTATACGCCGAGTGCGCATGACGTTTCTAACGAGGCTTTTGTTCTTTTACTTTCACCTTCACCTCGTTTGTTTTTAGCTTCGATGGCGACTTTTTTTGTTGTACAACGTTTTGATATCATATTTTTTGCATTTCTCCAAAAAAAATTGCCGATGTGTGGTTTCGCTGTACGCACCTGTTTGTCCCTCATTGTTTCTCAAGCCCTAGACACAATTTTGTTTAGTATGCTGGGGCTCTATGGAATAGCCATTTCGCTTATAGATGTAATTGTGGTCAGTTTTGCGGTTAAACTTCTCTCAATTTTCTTTTTTACTTCCGGAATTAGGTGGGCCAAAGGATGACTTCTTTTTCATTTGAGTTACTTCATCGTTCTAAAAAATCAGATGCTCGTGTTGGACGTATCCACACACCTCATGGAGTAATCGAAACTCCTAATTTCGTTGCCGTAGGGACTAACGGAACGTTAAAAGCGTTAGATAACGCTTTTGTGGATGACATTGGGCTTCAATTGATGTTTTGCAATACATATCATCTGCTCTTGCAGCCAGGCCCTGAAATTGTGAAGCAAGCTGGAGGACTCCATAAATTTATCAATCGAAAACTCCCAATTATTACAGACTCAGGTGGTTTTCAGGTGTTTAGTTTGGCTTACGGTGGTGTAGCTAGTGAGTTGAAGAGCTGCGGTTCAAAAAAGCAGGGTGGGCTTGTACTAAAAATTACGGAAGAAGGTGCTTTATTTCGTTCTTATCGAAATGGTGAAAAGGTCTTATTGACTCCAGAAACTTCTGTTGCTGCGCAAAAAGATTTTGGTGCAGACATTATCATTCCACTGGATGAGCTTCCTCCGTATCATATTGCAAAAAGCGAACTAAAAAAATCGTTGGATAGAACGCATCGTTGGGAAAAACGTTCTCTAGATGCACATTTACAAAGCCCCCAAGGGCAAGCCATGTATGCGGTCATTCATGGAGGCATTGATCCTGAACTTCGCAAAGAGAGTTGCCGGATTCTTACAGCGCTTGATTTTGACGGTTTTTCGATAGGGGGAAGCGTTGGTAAGAATAAGGATGAAATGCATGAACTTCTTTCCTATACAATGCCTTTGCTTCCACCAGAGAAACCAAACCATTTGCTTGGGATTGGCGATCTTACTTCAATTGACAGGTCAATTCCACTTGGGATAGACACATTTGACAGCTCTTATCCTACGCGTTCAGCTCGGCATGGGGTTTTACTCACAGATCAAGGGAATCTAAACATTACGAAAGCCTGTTACGCAGCTGATTTTTCGCCTGTAGATCCTGAGTGTGAATGTCCTACCTGCACAAAATTTACTCGTGGCTATTTACATCATTTGTTCAAAGCGAATGAGATTACGAGCATGAGCCTTGCAACGGCGCATAATCTTCATTACATGGTGCAGCATATGCGAAAGTGCCGTGAAATGATCCTCAATGATGAGATTTAATCGATAACTTGCGGTTTAAAGTCTCGAATCATCAGCTGAATGCTAGGCCCTTGGAAGTTATTGACTTCCGGTGTAAACGCTATTTCTAGAGACAAATTACGTTTCCTTAAGCCCGTGCTTTCGGCAGCTCGACCAAAAGCGATTCCCTCAAGCATTCGCTCACTGACGTTTACTTCGCCATTAATGTGTTCAAAAAGATAAAATTTAAGATGCGTTTTGCCGACCACTTTTGGAGGCCAAGCTTGTTTGGCATGACAGTAGAGGACTGGAGGATAATTTCCATTACCAAATGGTTCAAGAAGACGTATGGATTCTATAAAATCAAATGTTAATTCATCAAAATGCACTTCCGAGTCTAAGTGCAATTTGCTCATAACATCGTTTTCACTGAGACAGCCATCGGCAGCTTGAACAAATCGCTGTTTAAATTCCTCGATATTTGACTCATTGACTGTTAAACCAGCTGCAAAATCGTGGCCTCCGAAATTGAGCAAAATGTCCGAGCACTCTTTTAAATGTGGAAGCAGCGGGAATTCCGGAATTGAGCGTAAAGAGCCTTTTCCCACACCGTTAGCAACTGCGATGACGATGACCGGCTTATTGTAATGTCTGGAAATTCTGGCTGAAAGGATTGCAATGATTCCTGGATGCCATTTTTCTGAGTGTAGGACGATTGCCTTATGTGTAAGAATTTCCGGCTGCATAGCGATGATTGCTTCAGCTTCGGTTGTCATCAAACGTTCAATCTTTTGTCTTTCACTGTTATTTAAATCCAGCTCTATCGCCATTTTTTCTGCCAGGATGACATTCCGGATAAGCAGGAGTTTGACTCCTTTCTCCGGGTCATCGATTCGGCCGAGGCTGTTTAATCGGGGAGCTATCTTAGACGCAACATCAAAAGCTGAAAGCTCGTTCAGATCTATATCAGAGATTGTCATCAGCTTAAGTAGGCCAATGCGTTTGGTTTTACGCAGTTGTCGAAGTCCATACCGCACCAAAATACGATTTTCGCCTACAAGGGCTCCCATATCGGAAATAGTTCCAAGAGCAACAAGATCTAAGTAGCGTTTAAGGTCTACTTTTTTAGGAGAAATTTTATTTTCAGCAACCAACTGATTGATCACCGCATGAGCCAGTTTGAAGGCCACTCCAACTCCAGTAAGGTGTCGGTTAGGGTAGGGGTTATTGAGGAGTTTTGGATTTAAAGTTGCAACACAGTGGGGGATTGTATCTGTAGGTTCATGGTGGTCCGTGACAATTACATCTACTCCCTGCTTAACGACTTGGGCAATTTCTTCAGCCGCAGTAATGCCACAATCGACAGTGATGAGCAGCTTGCAATTATTTTTAATTGCATATTCCAAGGCTTCAACGATGAGACGTTGTCGTAAAGCAGTTCTTGTTGATACGTAAAAAAAGACATTCGCACCAATATACTGAAGGAATTCTGTGAGTAAGGCCGTTCCCGTCATGCCGTCGACATCGTTATCTCCATAGATAAGGATGTTTTCACCTTCATTTAGCGCTTTACAGATGCGTTCAACTGCTTGCGGCATCTCTGCCATTAGAAATGGATCGTGCAGATCGGGTAGCTTAGCATAGAGATAATCATGAATATCTGGGAGAGATGAAAATCCGCGATTCACAAGTATCTGAGCGATCACAGGATGAATCTTAAATTCTTTGATGATGCTGTCTCGGAGGGATTGATCCTTCTTAGGATAGATCCACAACGGATTATTTGTATTTTTCCATGACAGCATAGACCACCTTTCGCTCTAATAGGAACCTTTTTGTATTATTCCTTGTGAGGGAGTAAGCCGTCAATCTTAATACTGCTTGCAGTCGCAAATAGTCACAGAGCGCCACTGTAAAACAGGAGTATTGGAGCAAAATTGGTTTAAATTTTAGATGTTTGGCATTGATTAAAACATCATCCAGCTTGAAGGGACCAAAGGACCTAAAATAAGTACGTCTTTAGGTTCCTTTAAGCGAAACTTATATAACCGTTCTTTAAACAGGAATGATAAACAGTTGCTCTTCTTTTCTCCTCCGAGCAGCTTCGGATAAATTCTGCAAGAAAAAATATCCTGCAATAACACCCAAAATCGCTGCGGCAGTAGTTCCGAATATTCCTAAGGAAACTGCTGTTACAATTAAGGCAGTTGAGAGAACTATATCGGTTATAGCACGAAGCAATACTACATTAGATTTTTTCCAACTGTAATTTTCTGCCAATTCAGTAATAGCAAAATGAGACAATCCTTCAACTGTTCCTTTTGCAGCCCATACGCCCGCTGTAAGGGCCAAAGGAGCCCCAATAATTGCAGCAAAGATAGCACCTATAATTGCTTCCCCCACTGTTAAACCCATTAAATTTTGGATAGAAGGCTTATAGATCTCCCCTTGATAATTTTCAACCATCGTATGTAGGTCACTCAGTGTTTGCATTGGATCCATAGGTAATACCTCCACTTGAAGTTTAGTTAATTTTCAATGTGATTTAATTGCTTGCGGTCATCTTACCCCATTACGGTCATCTTGCCTCAATAATGATTTATAATCAACACTGTTTCGTTTTGATTGTTTATTCGAGCATTAAGGTCCATTTAACTCCATGCTTACTCGACTAGGACCAATTTTTCCGTTTTGGTTCCGATAGCTAGCTTAAGATGTACAGATGGAAAGATTGAATTGATGAACGCAGAGATACAGAGAGGCGAAGACGTAGAGAAAGTCGTAAATTTCATGTCTGGCCAGGTTATAGATGCAGTTATTGAAGGGCAGAGCTAGAACATGGGGTTTAGGAGCCTGTGTTCTTGCAAAAGTTTCATTGAAGGCTATTTATTTATTACAGCTAAATTACGTGCTCGAATCCTATTCAATAGCGCATCTTATAATGCCTGAGGAAAATTAAACTATTAATGTTAATTTCAGTGACCCATTGCAATCTTTCTAGCATAAGTTTTAAACTTGCAATATATTAAGTTGTCTCACTTTTTATTTGATAAGACGTCTTACCAGATCAGGATAAGAATCATGATAGTTATGTAATATTTTTAAATCACGTGCTTCTGTCGCCGACTACCGCGGCTCTGTTACTGGATGTAGATGAACCCCGCGTTCCGCTAAAACGGAACGCGGGTTGGATAATTCAAATGACAGAACTGCACCAGCATTGAAATCAGCACAAGGTTTAAAACGTCACTGCATGAGCAGAATCTCTAGTGACTGTAAGGTAAATCCGAATCAATCAAACTCCGCGAAAGCACTCTCGGTTGGAAGTTTCAAAAGTGATCCAATATCTGCATGTGGAGTCACTTTTGAGCCTTCAATCCGGATACTTGGCGAAGTTTGATGGATCCGGATTTACCTTACGAAGTACTAGGCTGACTAGCTTAATTCAAAGACTGTCTTTAGACTCGGAGAGGTTGCGGTTGCTCCTCTAATTTCAAACTAACAACTCTGGAAAAATTATACAGAGCAACACATCCAGTAACAACACCAAAAACGATTGCGCCAGTTGTTCCAAAGATGCCCAAGGAAACAGCGGTTACAGTTAATGCAGTAAAAAGAACAGCATCAACTATAGCATGGGCTAACACCACATTAGATTTTTCCCAATTGTAATTTTCAGCCAACGCAGTGACTGTAAAGTGAGATGCGTTTATTATCGCTGCTGCTGCAGCCCATACACCAGCGGTTAGTAGTACAGGAGCGCCAATAATTGCGCCCATAATAGCCCCTCCTAATGCAGCTGGTACAACATTCAGGAAAAAATTTCCGAAAGAAGGCTGATACGAATCGTCTAGTCTCTTATTAATTCTTGTAAAAACGTCTGAAGCTGGTTGTGCTGGGCCCATAGAAATACCTCTACTTTTGAAGTTTATTTAGTTTCAATGCAAATTAACTTAATTGCATGCTGTCAAATTGCCACATTAATGATTTTTAATCAAGCCGAATTTATTTATATCCTTCGGAATTATGATAGATGGTAGAACATGTAATGTTGAGAGTGTGAAGAATGGCTTCAGGAGAGCGAAGCGCCACCTTAATAGGCCAGTGGAGTGTACTAGTTATCTAGCTCGTTAGGTAAAGGGGACACCACGCTTCTCGTAGGTAAAGCACCTTAGCCAATTCTGTATCGGAATGTCCAGTACAAGTGGTATTGCAGCTTTTGGCTTGACGGGTTTTAATAAAGTCTCTATCGTTTTAGTCATATTAATACCATCTACTAACGGTTAAAAGAAATATGACAAATAAATTAAAGTTATGGCAAGCGCACGAATCGTGGGAAGAAGCAGAAGCTGCTTGGGATCTAAATGCCGATGTCGCTGCGAAAGAAAAAACCCTTAAAGGCCTCAAGCAGTTGCCCTCAATGGTCGGAATTACTCCTGATACTGCAAAAGGACTGAAATGGAAAAGCATGAAGTGGATGCTTCTTAAAGATCACGATCGCAAAATCCTCAAAAACTTCCTTAAACATCCTTTTAAATATGGATGGGGCTTGCTGAAGTCATTAATGAGGGCGAAACCCTACGATCGAGATGGCGATTTTTTTCTATATGGTATCAAGAGCGTGGATGCTTTTTTTGAACTTACAAAACGACCTAACACTTTGCTGGTCGTAGGATTTTCCTATTGTCATAAGCCTTTTGAATGCCCTTCGGGGCGTTTTACAGAACATTGCATCCATGACCCTGAAAATCCGGTATGTCGTCAATGTTTTATCGGTAAAACGGTCCATGCATTACCTGAAAGCACAGAAGTTCTTTTTATTCCAACAATACATTATGTTGGGGGGCAAATCTTTGATCTTATCGAGAAAAACCCCGGAAAGCAGCTCCTTTTTATCATCACTGCATGTGAAATGACCCTGCAAATGTTTGGAGATTGGGGAAATATGGTTTCTATTCAGGGCTTGGGGGTGCGACTCGATGGACGCATCTGCAATACGATGAAAGCTTTTGAACTGTCTGAAAGAGGTATAAAGCCGGGTTTAACGGTAGTTACAGAACCAACGCAGCAACGGCTTTTGAATTTAATTCGGAAGATGCGAGAGGAGTCTTAATTTAGAGGGCGCTTACGGGAAAAATAATAATTTAAAATTCTAGTAACATCCGGGCCTACATGCCACGAAGAGGTTTTCTTGAAATTAAATAAGGCCTGGATGAGCCTTATATGTTAGGCAGGGGTGATTGATTAGCGAACCCCCGGAGACTACATAATCATCTAAGCTCCGGCAGGGTAAGCGTCAATTATACCCATTCGAGTCGGAATGATCTTTGCGTCCTTTGCGCCACTTGCTGCTTCTTTGCGTTAAAAAAAACCATCTATTTCACCACATGATACCCTCAGAGGATTAAATTACGCTAAAGAATGTTTATTAAAAGCAGATTTAACTGAAACTTAATTAATTTTTTTAACGCAAAGAAGGAGCAAAAGGCGCAAAGGACACAAAGAAAATGCAGATGTATAAAATTTTATGCTTACCCGGTAGAGACGTTACAATGGTCGAATTTCATCGCATGCAAAAGTGGTAATCTAGCGAAGCTTTATTGGATGATTATCATTCAGTGTACGAGGGTTTTTTACACCTTTTCAAGAAATAAATTCAGTGTTTCTGCGAGCATTGCAAAATCTGGATCCCTAAGTCCCTTACGTAAGTGTTCAGTCTGCGGATTTAGAAGTCCTCTAAATGGAAATTCATCTGTTGGATCATCTAATCTAACTGTTACCGGATGCACTAACTTATCCAAGTTATATAAATCCAAAAAATTTTGGCAATTAATTTTCTCATTTGATAAGAGTTGATATTGCTCTTCATTCAGATGTAGGATTTTCGTTTCTGCAGTTTTTCCTATATTTTCTTCCGAACTCTCAATATTAAAGATAAAAGGAAAAGGTAAAGGAACTGGTCCAGGGTGTCTTGTGCTTTCAACTAGATTCGATTGGTCACTAATTGAAGATTCTACAAGCTCTTCGACAACTGGTTCTTCTTGTTCTTCTGTAGTCGAATCAGTATATGATGAAAATATTGCTCCTTCTTCAAATAGATTGGATGGGCTAATCACTGGAGTGTCGGGGATTTTTTCTAGAAACGTTTCTTTTTGTTCTGATTCTTTAAAAGGAGCAATTCTAAAGCCATTCCAATGATGCCATAATTTTATTGCAAATAGGCCAATTCCGATTGGAAGAAGGATGGCAAGTGCTACAAGTATAATGACTTGTACAAGGTTTAAAGGAGCCAAGGATGTTTTTTCATAAAGCTGTGCAATCGCTTTCTCCTTTATCAGGCTTTCTTTATCAAATTGTTCCGATGTAACATGGTAAGACCGATCGAAGTTAAAGGCGAATTCAGCAAAATTCACGAGAAACTTTAGACTCAAATATGATTCTTTCGGCTGTAATTCTATGTACACGGGACTATAAAAAGAAACGTAGTCCATTAATAGCCTCCTTTATGTTAGGATAAGACCCGTAAGAGGTGATAATAGATGGAAGATACACCAAAAAGAATGATTCAGGCTGCGGGCAGCTTTTTTTCAGGCACTATGCTCAGTAGAATTAGTGGTATGCTGCGTGACATCGTCATGGCCTTCTCATTTGGAACAGGAGCCTCTGTCGCTGCATTTTTTGTCGCATTTCGTTTTGCTCACTTATTACGGCGACTTTTCGGAGAAGGCGCACTTCAAGTCACATTTGTGCCACAATTTGAAAGTTTACGCAACCAGGAAAGTTCATCTTTACGTGGAGGAGTGCTCTTTATAGATCTTTATGTGGCACTTACCCTGATTCTTGTTCTCATAATTTCTGCAGCGATAGGGATCTGTGGGCTGTTACTTAACGGATACGGAGGGATAAAAAGTCCCCTAGCACTTGAAGTCATATATCTTTGTATGCTTATGTTACCTAGCCTGCTTTTCATCTCTCTTACCAGCTTAAATGCAGCTCTTTTGCAATGTGAGCGTAATTATTTTCTTCCGAGCGTTGCTTCCGTAGCTTTTAATGCAGTTTGGATCTGTGGAGCCCTTGTATTGCATTTCGGTGCTGCTGATGACGCTATGCCTAAGCTTGCTGTGTGTATTATTCTTGCTTGTTTTTGCCAGTGGCTTGTGACAGTTCCAAAAGTATTCTCCATTTTGCGAAGTTATGGCCTTTGGGAAGCATTTCGAAGGTCAACTTTTTCGATTAATCTTTTTTCGGATGATCTTAGGAAGCTTGGAATCCCTTTCCTTTTAGGAATTGTTGGAATTGGCGCAGCCCAAATCAATAGTGGATGTGATGCTTTATTTGCAAGTTATGCCGATAGTTCAGGCCCTGCATATCTCTGGTATGCAATTCGCCTACAACAGCTGCCATTAGCTCTTTTTGGAATTGCACTTTCTGGAGCTTTGCTTCCTCCGTTAGCGCGTGCTATTAAAGGGGGAGAAGCTTCCCGTTCATTTCTATTGCTAAAAACTGCCATTATGAGTTCGGTGCTGCTGATCTTACCCATGACAGGCCTACTTTTTTTGTTGGGTCAGCGTAGTATTGCATTGCTTTATGGGTATGGGGACTTTGGAGCAAGTTCAATATTAGGTACAACAACCTGCCTTTGGGGTTATGCTTTGGGGCTTCTTCCAATGACTTTGATCCTAGTAATTGCTCCTATTTTTTATGCAAAAGGGGAGTATCGGGCAACAACTGAAGGTTCTGTAATTTCAATGGTTTTAAACCTTTTTTTCAATGGTTTATTTGTTATCGGATTTGGTTGGGGAGCCTCAAGTGTGGCAGTGGCGACAAGTATCAGCTCGTTTATGAATGTGATCTATCTTATTGTAGTTTTGGAAAGATCGATGCAAAAGGTTGTCCTTGAGTCTCTTAAGGAAGCATTTGTAAGCGTAGGAAAACCCTCTATTTTGGCGTCTGGCTTGACATTATGTGTCATGTCGTTTGTTCCAGTAGGGGAGTCCTTCATTGCTAAGGCAGTCTATTTGGGGGAATTAGCGCTATTCTTTGGAGCTGTCTTTGCGTTTTTCTATTTTCCGTTGAGTTACTTGAGGAAAGCAATTCAACAAGTATGTAAGGAAATGGACTAAAATGGTGACTATAGACAATAATGGAATGGATAAGTAAAAACCAAATTTTCATTATCCCTTGTCCTTGATAGTCCCTGCGTCTATTTAAGTCCATTACTTCCGTTCACTAGTTCTTTTACATCCGAGCTTTAGTGTCACCAATCCCATTACTTAATTGTTTTACTAGATGAAGGTTTGAAACTGCATTTAGTCCTCCGTTTAGGGCGATAGATGTCGCTACAGCAATTTTCCCCCCTGCTACGGGTAGTTTGCTTGTTTCATTTTTTGTGATTTTTAAATCTCCCATATTCTTGTCCCCAATAGGAAGATGAGAGTTCATGACTAGTTTAGATGCGCTTTTTGTTAATTCAACACTATTATCCAGATGCATGCTACTGCCTGCATCAATAGGGTTGTTAGAAATTTTTTGGCTCATAGAATTATTAACAGGGTCAAAACCCATAGAAGCCTCCAATTATTTTTTAACTTTTATTTCATACTCTAAATTAGCAATTAATTCTCTCCAGATAGGCTCAGAAGATATCTTGGCGCTATTTTTCTTTATTTCTGTTAATTCGGCTTTCGCATCTTCGATTTCTCCTAGCTTTAAGTAGCATTGAGCGGAAAATATTCTTGCTCCCATTAAATCTCGATTATAGAATATGGCATAGGCAAAGCCTTGAAGAGCTAAGTTCAATTTCTCAATTTGAATGGCTATAATGCCTAGTCGGTACCAATAATCTGCATTGGTTTGATCCAATGAAGAAATTAAATAAAAAATCGACAAACTCGATTCAAATTCTTCTTCATTGTATTTTGCTATCCCGATTTGAAACATCGATTGCATCGTTGAAGGGCTAATATGAAAAAGGGAATAGAAACTTTCTTCGATTGGTTTAGAAAAATCTATTTGTTCAATATAGTCAGCAATATTTAAAAGCTGAATAACCATTTCCTCATACTTGTCCTCTTCAATATGCAGGTGCCTATCTTTAAATAATATTTCAAAAGCAGGACCTAAGTTAATGTCAAAATCAAGACATTTTATGGAACTTTTTAGATCTTCTTTTATTTTAGCTTTCTTAATTGATTCAGGAATTAATTTGTTTATTTGTGAAGCTTCAAGCAAAGAGAATTTGTCGATGAAATCATCAAGCAGTTTATCTTCTGCATTTTCAAATTTGTCCGCTGATATATGCGAAGAATCTTTATCATCTCCATGCAATTGTAAATATATGTCATTCATTTGAGCATCCTTATTATTTTTTATTGTGAATGCTTTGTCCTATATATTATTATATAACTAATCATTGATTATATAAAACAATATATTTTAACTTGAGGTATTTAATAGCTGCTATTGTTAAAGCTTACTGAGCACGATGTGGATTAATTTATTAATAACACATAAATTCACTTGTTAAATGCGAAGAATATATTTAAGGTCATTTGAAATATTGTAAGGCGGAAATGTTTCATAGAAAAATTGAGAAAAAAAAAGACCTATACAAGGTATAGGTCTAATTTTATTCGTGTGGCCTAAAACGGCCTTAGAATTTGGAGGAGGTAGGATTCGAACCCACGGACCCCGTGAAGGGTCTTCTGTTTTCAAGACAGACGCATTCGGCCACTCTGCCACTCCTCCGAGGAATCAAACGCAATCGTAGCTTATTGCTTATTTTCCCTACAAGAGAAAATGTAGATCACAATGAAAAATACATTGTGGTTAACTCTACCGAAACAAATGCATAAGTCAAAATCGCTTTACAGGATGGAAAAGGATGGAATACTTAGCCGCAAACAGCCTTAATAAGACCCTGCGACCATATATCAATT
>JACCRY010000090.1 GCA_013813265.1 Parachlamydiaceae bacterium | reverse complement strand
TACAGTAAAATTGATTGCTATGTCATTTTTTTTTCACTGGTTCAGATGAAGGTAACTTTTTTTGCGCTAATTAGCCGCTTAGCGGCTAATTAGTGCAAAAAGTGTTACCTTCATCTGAACCATGCCCCATCTGCACAAAAGAAATGAAATTAGGAACAGTCCATCGAAAATTTTTTAGTTTTTCGAGTATCAGTTTCTTGACAATAATGATCAAGTGCAAGCTATAGGAAAAATGCGTTGGTTTAATTTCCTCCCAATATTTGATATAATCGACGTTAACGAGCAACCTATTGGTCGCATTGAAGAACAATTTAGCTGGTTTATGCCAACCTTTCGTTTCATCTCTCCATCTAATCTTATCCAAGCTGAAGCCAGTCGAAACTTTTGGGGTACAACATATACTGTTATCGACACAATAACCGAAGAAGTCATTGCGACAATGCACCGCAGTTTTTTCAGATTTAAAGATGACTGGCACGTAAAAATTCATAACCCAGAACTCTTTTTGCAAAAAGGGATTGATTTTCGCCTCTTTGTCGTCGTCATGGCGTTCCAAACTGACCGTGATACATGGGTTAGAAGCATGAACTCTATAAGAAACTATTCCGTCCCTTCCAATGACTCAGAAAAACCTGAAATAGCAACTGAAGAAGATTTTTCAAATTCAATTAAAGATCTCCAAAATGAGCTTGAAAGTTTTCGTAACCGTATGGATCCAGTAGAACCTAAGGAAGAAGATTTTGCAACTGTCGACGCAATTGTCACTGAAAAACTGAAAGAAGAAAGTGAAAATGCTAATCCGGATGATGCCTCTTTGAACAAATTAGAAAGAGGATATAAAGTTCTACTTCCGCTATTGACTCAAGAAGGATTGTCCCCAAGCCAGAAAAGTACGCTTTTCTTGATGATGGACCACCACCTAAAGTCTGTCAAATAGATCTTAAATCTCACTTTGTCTCGTCCCTACTCAAATTGAGTAGGGACAATTCAACTATTGCCTGCAACTATATTTTCCGCTACAAAGAAGGATACACCTTTTAGAGGAAATTATGATCCTAGTCACAGGGGGCGCAGGCTTCATTGGCTCAACTTTTGTTTTGCAGTGGATTCGGGAAGAAAAAAGTCCCGTAATCAACTTAGACAAACTTACTTATGCAGGCAATCTAAGCAATCTAAGTAGTTTAGAAAAAAATTCTCTGCATACCTTTATTCATGGAGACATTTGTGATCGGCAGTTAGTGCACACACTCCTTGAAACATATCAGCCTCAAATGATTTTTCATTGTGCTGCTGAGAGCCATGTCGACCGATCAATTGCAACTCCCGAAAATTTTATAACAACCAATATTGTTGGAACATCTGTTCTCTTGGAAGAGTGTTTGCTTTATTGGCGTAAACTATCAGAACCTAAGAAATCAGCATTTCGTTTTCTATATGTTTCTACAGATGAGGTTTATGGTTCTTTAGAAGAAAATGCACCGCCTTCTAAAGAAGATGACTGTTACGCTCCAAATAGCCCCTATGCCGCTTCAAAAGCATCCGGAGCTCATCTTGTTCGTGCCTACAATCGCACGTATCAGCTCCCCACGTTAACGACTTGCGGTACAAATACATTTGGACCACGCCAATTTCCTGAAAAACTGATCCCTCTCGCGCTTTTTCGCGCTCTTGAAGAAAAACCCATTCCTATTTATGGGAATGGATTAAATATACGCGATTGGATCTTTGTTGAAGAACATTGCGATGCTTTAAGATGCGTCTTAAAAAAGGGCATATCTGGGGAGTGCTATAACATTGCAACAGGCTTTGAAAAAACAAACTTAGCCGTTGTAAATGCTATTTGCGATTTACTGGACACTATGAGCCCTCGTTACTCCCGACGCCCCTACTCAGAACTTATTACACATATTAAAGACCGTCCAGGACATGATAAACGTTATGGTCTAGATACTTCAAAAATTCAGACACAGCTTGGGTGGAAATCTAATAGCTCTTTTGAAGAAAGCTTGAAAAATTCAATTTCCTGGTATATGGAAAACGGTCTGTGGGTTGAGAATGTATTGTCTGGAGCTTACTCTGATTGGTATAAAAAGCACTATTTAGATGAGGGGTTATGTTAAAGGGTATTGTATTGGCCGGTGGAACAGGAACACGTCTTTATCCACTGACTGCAGCCGTTTCCAAGCAGCTCCTTCCCATTTACGATAAACCCATGATCTATTATCCACTCTCAGTTCTAATGCTGGCAGGAATTCGCAAGATTCTTCTAATTTCAACACCCGAAGATCTGCCTCGATTTGAAAAACTATTGGGCGATGGAAGTCAATGGGGGATCCAGCTCTCGTATGCGGTACAAGAAAGGCCCGAAGGAATAGCGCAAGCCTTTTTGATTGCTGAAAAATTTATAGGAAAGAGTACTTCGGTTTTAATACTTGGAGATAATTTTTTCTATGGCAATGACCTTCCTAATATCATTAGAAGAGCTCTAAAAAGGAAAGAAGGTGCAACCATATTTGCCTACAAAGTTAACACTCCGGAGCGCTATGGAGTGGTCGAATTTGATCAAGAAGGCAAAGCGAGATCAATTGAAGAAAAACCTAAAAACCCGAAATCGCGCTATGCTGTCACAGGTCTTTACATCTACGACTTTAATGTTGTTGATATTGCGAAAGGCCTAACCCCCTCTAAACGCAACGAATTAGAAATTAGTGACATCAATAGCCATTATTTGGCTCGAGGCGAGATTGATGTTAAAATCCTAGGTCGCGGAATTGCTTGGCTAGATACCGGGACGTTTGAATCTTTGACCGAAGCTTCTTTGTTTATTCAAACGTTACAAAATCGGCAGGGAGTTAAAATCGCCTGTCTTGAAGAAATTGCTTATCGAGAAGGATATATTACAGCAGATATCGTCAGGCGTAGTGTAGCGTTACGAGACTATCCAAATTCAAGTTATGGTAGCTATTTGCTAGAAATGCTGAAGGAGTGATATACTATGGCTCTAAGTTCTAAATAATGACTTTGAAAGTTTGAGTTTTTTTTGGAGTGTGGAGACTTGCCTCCGCATTGTTGCGCCTCGGACTTGTCGCATATCCGCTAAGCTAAGCATCTGTTTCTTGGAGGAAAGTTAGATCCTGGATGGCAAACTCTATGGAAAGGATGGCTTAGACTACTGGATATGTGGACCGGAGCAGAGGCTCTTACATCCACTTAAGAGTAGGTATTTGAAGAAAATAAATGTTTACGATGTACTGAAAGCAGGTGTAAATAAAAAAAGATATGTATAATGGTAAGGGCGTTGCCCTAGGCTAGGGTGTTCATTTTGATGATATTTTGGCAAAGAAAA
>JACCRY010000089.1 GCA_013813265.1 Parachlamydiaceae bacterium | reverse complement strand
TAAAATGTTCATAACTCCCATGTGGCTGAAAATTAGTGGGTTACGCGATTGGTTAAATTATTTGTATGACGAAAAAAGAGTAAATTTCTCAGAAGAGTGGTGAACTTGGGTTAATATGTTGCTAGGGCTATTAAATATAATAATGGGCATTTAAATTAGACCAAGATAGTTTTATACATTTTCTGATTGGTTAGTGTGATATGATTTAATCACTTCCACAAAGGCACCAAAAAAGGACACCAAGATGGAGGGCGCTCACTTTCATGATGCCAGACCTGAGCCAGCTCGGCATCGGAACCAGCTATTCAGGTAAACATTTTTTTGAGTCGTGTGCTTCTTTCACTGCTGCCGCAGCTCATCTACTTATACCTGCAAACCCCACGTTCCCTTAGGCCTTGGCGGCCCTACACTACAGGCGGGACTAATACCTTATACTGCTCCCGCGGTCCAGCAACAAGTAGTTTGTGTTTGTTGCTAGACCGCGGGAGCGTATTAAGATATTAGCCCCGCGTGCAGCGATAGCAGAACGTGGGGGCAAGACAATTAAAATGACAGAGCTGCGGTAGCAGTTAAAGAAGCACGTGATTCAAAAAACGTTACATGAAAAGCATGATCCGAATCTGTACAGGTTGCTAAGGCTAACTCATCAACGTTACATAACCTTAAATGTGTTTTCACCTGCTGTGTAGAAAGATTTTCAGGACGATCCCTTTTTTGGCGGCTTAATTTGCTTTTTTGTGGTGCATCTAAACGCTTAATCAGTTTGTCAGGAGTAAAACTGGCATAAGTTAGCTTTTATCACGGGACTTGCGTTGACCGCACGTTTAATCACGCATGATTTGCGAAAAGTGGTTTTTGTCGCATGTGCTTTCGTACATTGGCTTCGCTGATTGACGTTGGCCTTTCCCGATACATTCTATCGGTAATGGGGCTTGCGCTTTAAACTGGAGGGATTGTTGTTTGGGTAACAGGGTAGTTGTTTGTTGTTGTGCTTTTATGGAGCCAATGGAAAGCCAGACGCACGCATTCATGCGACTGACTAGTAACTAAATGGGCTATATAAGGATTCCATGCTTGTTTAAATTTTTTTCCGATAATAATCCACCTAAACAACAGCAAAAGCAACCACATAGGAGTGCGGCTAAAAACTTTAAATGAAGAACCTCTAGTCCGCCAGCTTTAAGGTGCTGCCAGCCTCTCTCTTTTTCTTCATTAAATTTAGCTAAATGTATCTTATCTTCATAGCTAGCCTTAATACTATTAAATATTACTTTTGCAACTCCATAGACTGCCTTCATAAGACCAGAAAAAAAGCAGACTATAGGGATGTATCCAGTAATTTCAGCCGCTGTTGATATCCCATGCTGAATTGAACTAATCATTTGTATTCTCCTATTATTAATTTATTTTGATGCTCTATAAATTTTTATTACTATAAAATCATATTTATTTATAAGTGCGAAAGGTTTTTTTTTGATGCTTTATTTTGGAGGGTCGGAGACTTGTCTCCGCTTTGTTAGTAGTCGACTTGTCAGTGCCCAAAGCTGAGAGAAGCGTTCGTCAACGACTCTGATTCATGACTAAGCGTGTAACCAGCTTTTATTCAACGCAAAGGCCAAAGACTCAGAGAGTGGCTTGAATCAATCAAAGCTCTAACCATTGGTTTCCCTTTCAGGGCTACACCAGGGGAGACAAATATACCGCTCTCCAGTCTCTTCAGACTGGAAAACATGATCAAAAAGTTGTTATAAAAAGAGGGACCAATTGTAAGGGTAAGTCTCAGTACTCCAAAAATTTATCAAACACATTTAATGGACAAAATTGTTCTTATCTAGGACAAAATTACATAACCTTAAAAAGTGTTTTGACTTGCTGTGCAGAGAGATTTTCAGGAGGACGATCCCTTTTTTTGGGCGGCTTAACTTGCTTTTTTTGTGGAGCATCTAAACGTGTAATCAGTCTGTCAGGAATAAATCTGGCATAAGTTAGCTTTTTAGGTGTAGAACTGGGAGATGGGGGAATGAGTGAATCCGGCAGTAACTCTGTACAACCAAAAATGGTAGCTGCACTAAAAAGAATGTCCTTACCTACACGAATGATCAATTCTGTAGCTTCATTGTCGATCTCTTTAATTTCTTTATTTATGACTTTAGTTTTGCGCACAATAGTTTCAATCGATTCTATTACAGCATCAATCGTATTTTGATTCTCTTCCTCAGTTTGATTAATAGGACACATACTCAAAAGATTTTCAATGATTGATCGGTCTTGCTTTAGTTTCTCTAAAAGAAACTCCGTATTGTCGGCAAATTGGTTTGTCAGTTTTTTGACATTGCTAATCACTTCTACTGAAGCCTCCTCAACTTTTTCAGGACTAAGGGAGAAAGCATCAGCGGCTTCCAGCATGAGCAGGCTTAAGATAAAAAACTTTTCCACAAGTTTAAAAAGGCATTTGGCAATACGTTGAATGTACTGTATGTTATTCTTAAGAGTGCTTTTTAAGCGATGCAGTTCTGGGGGAGAAATCCAGTTGAATTCTACTTCTTTATGCCAAGGTTCTTCATCCAAGCGTGGATACTGATTGTGAATGACATCCAAAAAATTTTGATAGACCCTGCAAACTTCTTTATACCCATCAACACATTCGCTGACGCATCTTAAAATCATGAGACATTGTGCGCCAAATTTCAAAGCATCATTATTTCGAATGATGATTCCGACGCCTTGATCTTGTAGAATATTAAAGTAATTTGCAGGATCGGAGTACTTTTCCGCCTGCCGATAAAGGATCCAGGATCTTTGGACATTGTGAATGACAGAAAACCCATTCCAAAGCACTTCTGGTAGTACGTTTGAAACCGGTACGATTTCAAACATTAAATTTTTTACAGCATCAGTAGCAAATCCCATCGTTCATTAACTCCTACTTTGAAGACACGCTGTGCGAAGGCCAAAGTCTTTAGCCACGACAAAATACTTTGAACGATCATCAATATAAAGAATGTTTTTTGGGTTTTCCTGGCAAAGATCTATTGCTAATTTGTACATAGCTGGGTCAGGTTTGCGCACACCGATATAGCAGGAAACAATGTAGAAATCAACAAATTCATGAAAATTAAATTTTTTGAAGCGATATTCCGCAATTTCGCGTCCTTCATTACTCAAAAGCACAAGTTTAGCCTTATGGCGAGCTTTAAGAGCTAAAATTCGCTTAATTGCTTGAGGATATGGTCTAGAACTTTCCAAAATATAAGTTTTAATCTGTTCAACAGAAAAAGAACGCTCTTTAAAGAAGACGACATGGCGTAGATAGTCATCGAAGCTAATCTTGCCGCATTCATAATCATTAAAAATCTCTTCATGACGTTGATGCATCACGTCTGGCTCAATTGAAAAGTGTGCTGCTGTCTTAGCGCGTAATTCAGAATCCCAGCCATTTGTCAACAAGACTCCGCCCACATCTACAAATAATACTTTTATTGCCATACAGTTAGCCTTATTTTATTCATTGCCATCGCAGCTATTCCGATAACTGCAGCATTTTTTAAATGCTGAGCCCGAACTACGCTAAGCTTTTCTGTGGCACTTTTTAGCGCCTGTAAACGGACTCCCTGTTCAATCGTTGAAACTAACCAGGGGGCACCTTCTATAATACCGCCACCTAGGATCAATGATTCAGGATTAAAAGCATTGATGAGTGTTGTTGAACCGGCAATCAAAGACTCCTCAATTGGCTTCATAAGGCTTGTAGCATATAGATCGCCATCTTTTACTGCATCAAAAAGATGATGAGGTGTTATTTGGTCGATCTTTCCACCGCAATTCAAAATAATTTGCTTTGCCGCTTGTGGATCTTTTCTAACAGCTGTTTGAGTGTTTTTACTGATAGCCCATCCGCCAGCCAAAGTTTCCCAGCAACCTCGATTGCCGCAAGTGCATGGCAGTCCTCCGATACTCAGGACCATATGCCCTACTTCTCCGGCAGAGTTATTGTGGCCGGTAAGTAATGAGCCTTTTGAAACGATCCCTCCGCCAATTCCTGTGCCGATAAATAGGCAAATGATGTCTTCTAGGCCCTTGCCTGCTCCAAAGCAGAGTTCTCCGTAAGTTGCTGAACGCACATCATTTGCGATGACGACGGGAAGCTGAGTGGCGTCATGGAGCATTTGACCAAAAGGGACATCATGCCAATATAAATTTGGAGCGAACTTTATAAGACCGGATACCGCTTCGACTTGGCCTGCGACTGCAACTCCTAGAGCTTTGATGTTTGAATTTGGGGTATTACGAAATTTTTTAATCACCGTAATAAGGTCTGCAAATATTGCGTCGTATCCATCGTCGACATTTGTGGGAATGGTGATCTGTTCTAGAACATTTCCTAAAAAGTCTACGACACCTAGACGTGTTTTAGTTCCGCCCAAATCGATTCCGATTGTACAATCAGTTGTTTGCATTTTACCCATTTATGAGTTGAGTTTAGCTTTAAGGGCTTGAAAAAGTTCGGGAAAGGTAAGTTTCTCTGTAGGACCGCCAAAATGTCCATCGTGCAAAGACTCATAATATTCAGAGTTTAGTTTTTGATGGACGAGTCGGGCTTCTTCAATAGGAATCCAAGGATCGTTAAGTGATGCAAATTGAATGACCCACTTTTGATTTTGCCGAATGGCATCCCAATCCCAAGGTCGATCAAAATATCCACTTTCGGTCTCACTCGACATTCCTAAATCGGTATGATAGGAAGCTACAAGAACTGAGCCCAATATTTTTTGCTTTTCAGCAAAACGCATGGCTGCAATTGCTCCGGACGAGTGGCCAACCAAGACTGTATATTCATCAACTTTCAGCGTCTCTTTTAAAAACGGAATCCAATAAGCTTCACGTGCCAAATAAGCATCAGGAAATTCAGATGCAGTTACAGTGACATTTAATTCTTCTAGTTTGTCTTTTAAATAGGGGAACCAATTGTCAAGTGGGCCTCCACCCCCATTACCAGGAATGAAAATGACTTTCATGTGCATCCTTACTGTCTTTAAGGGGAGGCTAACATTCCTAGATATGAATTTCAAATAAGAATTTCGGGTGTTGGTTAGAGTGTCTAGCTACAAGGGACTAAGGGACAAATCTACCTATTACACAAATCAATGATCATTTGGAATTTTTTCCTAAAATTGTTTACTAAATAATTTTCTCGTTAACTGTAAATAAGACTTACCTTTGACATTAAATATTTTTTGTTCTAAAATCAAATTAATTAATTTATAAAGTGGATGTATATGCCAATTGCTCATTTAAAAAGTAATTCATTTGATAAATTTCGTATTGATTTTCATGAGTTTTGCAACTTTATTCCTGTTGTTAGTACACTTACAAATACCGTAGCATTGTTACAGAAAACGCTGTATGTATCAAAAATTGAAAATGATAAAAATTTAAGTAATAGCCGTTACTATGAATATCTAAAAGCTCAGGATTTTAAAAAAGATTGGCTCCTTTTTATTCCAATAGCAAATTTTATTTTTTCGATATTAAGATGGGTTAGATCAAATCCAGATAAAACAATTGATGAGGCTGGTTCAAAAAAGAAGGTTGTGAAACAAATAGCAGATTCTAAAAATGCCGTATTACCTATACCCATTATACAAAGTGCTAATGAGTACTATTTTCATCGCGCTGATTTAGATTCAAGTTCTGATCACACTTGCACTTTAATACGTTTAAAAATGGAAAATAAAGAGTTAGATGATTTAACTTTGTTTATAGCTGAAAATGATATTGAAGGTTTGAAGAAAGCTCTTACGTTGAAAAAAAGAGAGATTAACTTTGGCTTTGGAACTTTTAAAGATACCTTACTGCATAAAGCTTATTCTTACAATAGACCTAAAATTGTCAACTGGCTTTTAAAAAATGGTGCTAGTGACCGAGATTGTCACAAATTTGGGCCACCCATTCAAGCAGCACATGTTAAATATAAAGATTCAAGACCAAGAGTTGTAAATGAGCTTGTGAAGCGATATTTTGAGAAATGTAAATTCTCTGAAAAAGATCCGCACACACTCTACGAGTTAATATTAAGATTTATTCGAGAAAAAAAATGGCACTATTGTGATTTTGAAGATAAGGGAACCACGCCTTTTCGAGATGGGGAAAAATTGGTGACCCTAGGGTTACCTTCGCTTAGCTATCGTGTAAACTGTGTGGACTTAACTTCGCTTTTTTTGAATGTTGCTAAGCGAGTTGGCATTGTTGCTGAAAGCATTTTTTATCATAATTACCAATCGATTTTGCCTGATGAGAAAAACAATCGAGGCATTTTGGGTAATTTGAAAATGTTTGATGATTCCAATTCTGGGCCATTTGCTTATGCTATGCATAATGTCGTTTTTGCCGATGGATTTCACTTTGATTTAACTTTGATGTGTAAATACAAGGATAAAGACGCAGTCTTAGCGAAGTTAGTCGAAGTTTGAGGGTAAGCTTTGAGGAATGGACGCGAATGGCCAATGGACAGAAATGGACAAGTATTGTCTAACCTGTATAATTGTCCATTACTGTACATTGTCCATTGTGTCCATTTTTGCTAAATTTCTTATTAAGGCAGTTGCAAAAGATCACTTAACACAAGTCCACGTTTTTTTCATATCCAATAAACCCAAAATTTGCCCTTATCCAATTCCTTGTAATTAATTACTACGTAAAGTATAATTATCTCTAAATAACTAATTAAGAATGAAATGATCAATCAAGTCAGCCCCTTTTCAAGTTTTACGAATTTCTTTAAACCTGTCTATTCAGATATGGATGCATCTTACCAGCATGAAGGAGAAACATTTTCTTGTCTGAGAGAATCAATAAACCTTTTTGATTTTGGACAAAACGCCTATACACTTCTTACTGAAGTAGAAGATGATGCATTAGTATTAGTCGAAAGAGAAGGTTCCACTCAGTCTTTGTCGGAAATCGCTATTCGCATCGCTAAGATCGCAACAATTATTATACCTTTTGTTCATTTGGTCGGAGCTGCGATTTATTTTTTGACGAATGATTTTCAGTTACAAGCATCAGAACATACTGAAGATATTGAAGACACTGATAATGCTTTTAAGGAACACACATTCATACAGATAGAAAAAACAACCACCCCTGACTTGGACATGTTCAGTGATATTGAAGACATTGATCATGCTCTTGGGGTATACACTTTCATTGAGATAGAAAAAACAAATACACCTGTCTTTGACATGCTTAGTGATGACCTCATAGAACTATTCTTTAAATACCTTGGACCTGCATGCTTTCAATTAGCATCAACCGATAAAAGAGCATTCAAGTTAATGAACGCAGATCTTTCATTAGAGAGCTATCGAGTTGGGCGTGAAATTTTAAAAAAATGTTTTGTTTTAGAGGCGTCTGAAAATATTCAAGTTGAAAAATCATTCCCACTAAAACTCTTGAAATGCCTCTGCGCCTTTGACTTGGCCGCTGCGTTAGAAAGAGCCAACTCAAACGAGAATCTTAAATTAAAGGTGCGTAATTTAAGTTTCGTATCTAACGCCTATGCTAAATTTGATAAAATAAAAGCACTGGAAATTTTGGAACAGGCTTATAGCGATATCTCTTTTGTTGGACGGCTGGATAGGCCTCTTTCCGGAGTAGGCGATAAAGAAAAAAAAGAAAGATTTGATGAATTAGCTGCTTTGACTAGCCTGGCTAAAGATTTCATAAAATATGACTTAGAAAAGGCCAGAAAAATAATTGAAAAAATTCAACAGGATTATCCTACAAAAGAGAGCTGCAAAGAAGCCATTAGGGAATGTTTAGAGATGCAATTATTTCTATCACTAGATTTGCTGAAATGTCAAGAAGCAGAAACGATGAAATTAGAAAAAGAAAATATCTATTCTACAATAAATCTTATTGGAAAGTTATTTGGTGTTTTCCCTAAAAAAGCAAATTTTCTTATTGATGACCTTCTTGAATTTATGAATAAATTTGTCCAAAAGTTTCCTGAAACAGATGAAGGTAGAGTTTTTTTTCTAGTCAAACTCTGTGGCATTGTAGCGCCCTTTGATAAAAGTAGATTGCGTGAACTCGCAGCACTGGCCATGAAAGAAGCTGAATCTTTAAATTTAGAAAAGTATCTAGAATTTTACTTAAGGGCTACCAGGGGGTTAGTTGAATGGAATTTAATGGAAGCGAATATTGCTACCAAACGAGCTTTGGAACTTATGCAGTTTATCGAAAAAAGTGAATTACATAATATTCATTACGTAGTGCGCCTTTCTTTAGTTACCTTTTCTTTTAACAATTTGCTTTCAGAGGAGTTATTAGAAAAAGCTTTAGTAAAAATATATGAGAAGTGGAGTCGTGTTTCTAAAACACCTCTAGAATTCTATATTAGACCAGATGCAGATCTTTTAATGGATCTAATTGGAGAGACCTGTGATGTTATCCTCTCTACAACTCTTGCCTATAAGATTTTGGCTCTTCATGATCCAGAAAAAGCATCTGAAATGTTGAATTTAGTTTTAAAAATGTTGGAAAATACTACGCCTTTGATTGATGCTTCGGGGAAGCTATTTGGTGAAAACTGCACTAAAAATTTATTTATGACGATGCAAAAATCAATTTTCAACATCCTTAAACTTCATTCAGAAAGGAATTTTATTCGAGCAAAAAACGAAGCTGAGAAATTGGAGAATCCCTATATGCGTTTGATTGCATTGACTTCAGTGGTCGAAGGGATATTAAGTATAAAAAATTTAGAAGTTGATATGTGTTAAATCACGGTAGGTAAGCGTCAATTACACTAAGTTGAATTCTAATACGAATCAAATTTAACGTGCTAGTTTTTAGCAAAGAAGCAGCATAAGGCGCAACGAGCCCAAAGAAAATTTATCTTGCAAAAGCATCCCTTTACGGGTTGCGATGCTAAAACATCTCGTATTTCCGGCGCTTTTTTTTACGGCGCTTTTCTTTTCTGTTAATCCCATTTAGAAATTTCCGGTTTCTCCTAATTAGAAATTTCCGCTTTCCCTATTGCATTATACCACATTTTACCTATTATGCCTCTTTCGCACACACCCATTACATACGCATGTACGCGCGGGGGGGGGGGGGGGG
>JACCRY010000047.1 GCA_013813265.1 Parachlamydiaceae bacterium | reverse complement strand
TAATGGCCAACTAAAGAGACTGATAGAAAATTGCTTCGCGAATAGATTTTTGAAAAGCGGCTAAGCCATTGGTGTCTGGCCTGACATTCTGATATTTGCCTCTAGTGATACTTTTAGAGGCATCGCGGCAAATGTCAGAATGTCAGGCCTGACACCAAGGCCTGTGTGAATGCGTCTCAAGTTAAGTGAAATTTCTGTTCATTAGCTTTTTTTCCTTGCGCAAAACTTTATCAGCGTAGGCGGCGGTTTCAGGCTTGACCCTAATGGTTTAGCCGCCTTCATGAAGCAAAAGACCGGCTGGTCTGCAGAGCAGTGGCAATGAAGAAGTACCTAAATCATAAAACTTAATTGACAATCCGATGCATTGCAATTACCTTGGGCCTAGCGGAGGGGCTTCCCTAGCTGAGGCATTTAAAGATTCCAAATATCTTACTCATTTAAGGATCGACAATAATAATATTGGAAAAAGGGGTGAAGCAATTTCAAAAAACCTTCAAGGTCTTACGCACCTCAATATTTGCGCTAATAATATTAAATCTGCAGGAGCTATACAAATTGTCAATAACTTAACAAACCTCGAAACTCTAGAACACAGAATATTGCCTTCCACTTTATCAGGATTTGTTCTGCGGGGATTTTGTGCCTTACAACGGGATTAGCTACCCTAGGCATCAATCTTTGATTACACCTCAAAGGCAATTCCATCAAATATACTCCTGCTGCGAGACGCAGCAGGCCACATTGATCTAAACTCGGGAACAGGTCGATCCACCTTCCTGATCGACTCACGCCTTCTTAACTTTTTTGCTCCACGAATCTTTTAATGTCACAACTCGGTTGAAAACAGGTTTTCCTGCTGTTGATTCCTTAGGATCAACAAAGAAATATCCTTGACGTTCGAATTGGTAGTGCTCCCCTGCAACCGCTTCAATAAGAGAGGGCTCTACAAGACTCCCACTCAACACCTCAAGCGAATTAGGATTTAGGCGCTCAAGGAAATCTTTTTCCTCGTCGTCATTGTCCGTAGACTCAAGCAAAAGATGGTCATAAAGACGTACTTCCGCAGGAACCCCTTTTGAAGACACCCAATGAATTGTTCCTTTGACCTTGCGACCTAATGGAGCATTTCCACTTTTAGTCTCGGGATCGTATGTGCAATGAATAGCTATAATTTCACCGCTAACCGGATCTTTGTCAACGTGAGTACATGTAATGCAATAGCCATAGCGTAGCCGCACCTCACGACCAGGAGCAAGTCGGAAAAAGTCTTTAGGAGGGTTTTCTTCAAAGTCCTCTTTTTCAATATAGAGTTCTTTGGTAAATGGAACAATACGAGACCCTTCGTTAGGGATGTCATGCGGCCAGTAGGACGCAGGTAGCTCTTCAATTTGGCCCTCAGGATAATTATCGATCATGACTTTCACGGGACGTAAAACAGCTAACACTCTTCGAGCTTTAGCGTTGAGGTCATCTCTAATACAAAATTCAAGCTGAGCAATATCTACTGAACTGTTGGATTTCGCAACACCAACCAACTCACAAAACTTCCTAATTGCCTCTGGTGTATAACCTCTCCGGCGCAATCCTGCAATGGTTGGAAGGCGCGGATCATCCCATCCACTGACTTTCTTATTTTCAACAAGTTGAAGAAGCTTGCGTTTACTCATGATGGTATGTTGCAAGTCCAAGCGAGCAAATTCATACTGCCGGGGTCTAGATGGAAAAGGATATTGAAGGGAATCTAAAAGCCAATCATAAATATCACGGTTATTTTCAAACTCTAAAGTGCAGACCGAATGCGTGATCCCTTCCAAAGCATCTGAAATAGGATGCGCATAATCATACATAGG
Source organism: Parachlamydiaceae bacterium (assembly GCA_013813265.1). Lineage (GTDB taxonomy): Bacteria > Chlamydiota > Chlamydiia > Chlamydiales > Parachlamydiaceae > JACCRY01. Next base: position 7,218 of record JACCRY010000047.1, on the reverse strand, counting down.
ATAGATACACCACTTATTCTGTGTCATATGGTGTTCAGCGTGCCTAATACGATACAGTAATGGGTCCCTCATTTTCATGTTAGCGGAAGCCATGTCAATTCGGGCTCGCAAAACGTATTTACTATCAGGGAATTCACCTGCTCTCATACGCTTAAATAAGTCTAGGTTTTGATCGACACTTTGAGAAGCAAAAGGACTCACTTTACCTGCGGTTGTAACCGTGCCACGGTATTCTCGTATCTCTTCTTCAGATAATCCGCAGACATAAGCTTTTTGAGATTTGATGAGTTCAATTGCGCATTCATACATTTGCTCAAAATAATCTGAAGCATGAAAAAGTTTCCCTTGCCAATCGAAGCCTAGCCAATTGATATCACGCTCAATGGCATGTTCAAATGCCACATCTTCTTTAGTCGGATTGGTGTCATCGAATCTTAGATGGCATACACTTTGGTACTCTTGAGCAATGCCGAAATTCAAACAAATAGATTTGGCGTGACCAATATGCAAATAGCCGTTCGGTTCTGGAGGAAATCTCGTGATAACCTTACCCTTATTCTTTCCCTCGCGAATATCTTCTTCAATGATTCGACGGATAAAGTCTTTAGATTGTATCGTTTCTTCCATATTGTTTTTTCCAGCATAAGGTTGAGTGTTGGTTGCACGGATTTATTTGTTTCTTAGAGGGAATTCCAAAAGACGATAGATCCATTAAACGAGTATGCATGAGACTAGCACCAGCCAGCTTGGCATCGGTGTGTCCGGTTACAGGCTGATTAAAGCTAAAGGTCTAAACCGAGTTTGCATAAGACCTAGTACCCTTACCAACTCGGCATCGGTGTGTCCAGTTACATATCTTATCTCTTTGAGATTGCGCCTTCCCAGCCTTTAACATATTCCAGCAAGGCTTCTTTAGAAGGATGCTGTTGCAAAAGATCTAATGTCGTGGGTTGACTACAAAACAGAGCGATTTTTGCAAGCAAATGAAGATGCTGTTTATCTTCACAAGCAAATAAGAAAAATAGAGTATGAACAGCCTGTCCATCTAGAGCACCATAATCCACAGGAGTTTTAGGAAACACCACAAACACTGCGTCTTGCGACTTTAGCAAAAAATCTCTGGTATGAGGCACCCCTATCCCTTTATTCAAAGCAGTGGGCTGTAAACGCTCACGATCCCAAAGTAGATCAAATAACATCTCGCTATCTAAATCAAGCGATGGAGCGATTTCGTCCATTGCATTGCGAATAATTTCTTCTTTGGTATTGCCATTTACAGACAAGAGCACACGACCTTTATGCAAGGCTCTAAATAAACTAAATTGCTTAATTCCCCCACAAGGTGCGGACACCTCTAGATCTGAAGCAGAAAGCTCTATAGATGGACTTTCCCCTAGAAATTGACTGATTGAGTGATCTTCTTTATTGTTGATCACCCAATTTTGAATTTCGCCTCGTGAAAAGCAATAATGTTGATTAAGACGATAGGCAGGTATTTTCCCATCTGCTAACCACTGGTAAATCGTTCCCTCAGAAACATTGAGAAGATCTGCGACATCCTTAACTTTAAGATCCATAGATAACCCCACCCTTCTGAAATTTAATTTCCTGATCTTGATGCGTTTTTGTATAGTAAAAAATTTACTACAGCACGAAAAGATTTATAATAGCTTCTTTTGAATTCAGTGTTAAGAGTTTTTTTCTTGTTTCTTCATCTTTGACAGCGACAGTAATCGCAGAAAGGATTTGCAGATACTTGGTCTGTTCATTCTCTGGGCCCCCAATCATAAAAATTGAACGAACGGGTGCATTATCCAAAGATTTCCAATCTACCCCTCTTTTAAGAATCCCAATCGCTATGAAGAAATCTTCGTACGAAGAAAGTTTCGCATGAGGAATTGCAATGCCCATCCCAACACCAGTAGAAACAATTTTTTCGCGTTCCATAATCGCCGTATGGAAGCTTTTACGATCATGCAATTTACCTGATGCATCAAGAACATTGACCATGGCTTGCAAGACTTCTTCACGCGTTTCTACGTCTAAAAATGTCACAAGTTCAGGGGCCATATATTTAGAAATTTGAACAGCCATTTAACGAACCCCTGTATGCCCAAACCCCTGATCGCTGCGCACTGTCTCAGCAAGTTCAGGAACGTGCACAAAGAGAGCTTGACAAACTGGAGCTACGACAAGCTGAGCTATGCGCATACCAGGCTTAATCGTAAAATCTTTTTTCCCATGGTTGATAAGGATCACCTTAATTTCACCTCGGTAATCCGCATCTATTGTGCCTGGAGTATTTAACACTGTAATTTGATCTTTTAAAGCTAAACCACTGCGCGGGCGCACTTGAATTTCATATCCTTGTGGAATAGCAACGCGTATTCCGGTAGGGACTAATGTCGAGCAACCTGGAGCCAGAATTTCTTCAACTTCTAAATGCGCTCTAACATCTGCACCTGCAGCAAGCGCCGAACTATAACTTGGTGAATACCCTTTATCGTGCGTACAGAGGGGGATTTCAAGAAGATTCTTTTCTTTATTCTGCATTATTTTAGCCTTTATTTTTTTATGGGCACATTAGCGGTCAAAATCTCTAGCACTTCAACAAGCTTATCTTTTAACTCATGCCGGCGCACAATGCAGTCTATCATCCCATGCTCCAGCAAAAATTCAGATTTCTGAGCTCCAGCAGGCAATTTCTGACCAATGACTTGCTCAATGACGCGTGGTCCTGCAAAACAAATTAATGCATTTGGTTCTGCAATGATAATGTCCCCTAAAGATGCAAAAGAGGCTGTCACTCCTCCGGTTGTCGGATTCGTTAAGACTGAAATGTAAGGAATTTTTGCTTGATTAAGACGAGCAAGGGCTGCCGATGTTTTTGCCATCTGCATGAGTGATAAAATCGATTCCTGCATGCGGGCACCTCCGGATGTCGAGACAATAATCAAAGGGAGTCGTTCAGTGAGCGCATGTTCGATAATAAGCGTTAGCCTTTCACCGACGACCGACCCCATGGAGCCCGCCATGAAGTTGAAATCTAGGATAGCAATTGCCACAGGAAGGGAACTAATTTGGCAACAGCCGACCATAACTGCTTCATCATGACCTGATTTCTCTACTGCGCTTTCAAGGCGCTTTATATAAGGCTCTGTGTCTTGAAAATCGAGCGTATCCATGGGCTGTATATCGGTAAACATAGCCTTGAAAGTCGCTGCATCTGCAAGACTGTTCAATCTTTCATCCGCAGAAAGACGGTAATGGTAATCGCATTTTGGACAGCAGTTACTATTGCGTTGCAGTTCATTAGCGTGTATTAATTCCGTGCAGTATGTACACTTTAGCCATCCGCTAAAACCATCTTTCTTTGTGGTCGATATCTTGATTTTTGGCTTTTCTCTGGAAAATAACCTCATTCTACATCCTTCAGTCCAATAGTTTTTATTATAGCGCTATACAGTATAGACTATTATAATTTAACTCACTTGAGAAGACAAGCCCTTTTTCTGATTAAGATGGACGGACACTGTAAAGTTAAATTTGTTAGTATTAAAATTACGGTGGACTAGAACATTGTAAAGGTTTGATTGATCTTTTATGGCCGATTATTTTTTTGGATATTACCTGTTCATCTTTCGTGACATACATGCTTGTAGGCGCGAAGGATGAACAGGGAAGAGACGGAAAAAGAATTGGCCAGAATGAATCAAATAAACTCTACAGTGTACTAGGGTCCACCCTGTTCAATTAAAGCTTCCCAGTAACGTTGCTTAGAAGCAGAAAACCATTTCGTCAGCCATTCAAAATGTACAGATGATTTATTTGTGTACTCTGTATCAATAAATGCAATTCTATGATCTTTCGAAAAAGGGAGGTTATCAATATGACCATCACTAAATCCGCATTTTTTGATGATGACATAGAGAGCTTCAAGTCTATCATAACTCCACAATACTTTGTACAATTCTCGCGTGGTCTGCTTATCTACGAGTTTCATATCCTCAATTAATAAAACACTCTCTCGTGGAAAATCACCCTTTCCCCGTTTTTTCTTAGGGAGAATATAGATCCATTTCTTAGGAACTTTAAAATATTTACTAAATTTTGTATTTTTATCAAGAACAGCTTGCATGAAGCGGGCTCCCCTAACTCGACGTGCCCAGCGTACCCATTCTGAATGCTTTTCAATATCTAAATAGATTTTCAGTAGATAGCCTTTAAGCAAAGGATGGCGAACGACAAGCAGTCCCCTTCCTTGTCGATGGCAAATAAACTCAAACCCGGCTTTTTCTAAAGCCTTGACCGAGGACAAGACTCCTCTTTTTGAAAAAATTATTTTAAGAATACCTGCACTATAATGATCATCCGGTAAAAGATAGGATTTTATCTTTTTTAAAACTTCAGGATCATCTACAGAAGTCTTAGGATGACTTTTTTCAATATATTCTTCTTCATTTTGAGAATAAATACTGAGTTCAGGAATGACCCCATTTAGAAAACCGGTCAGAAAAAAAGCAAATATAGCTAATTTATACCGCATGTTTGTCTTCCTTAGGATGGATTAGCGAAAGTTACGATTCGTTCAAGAATGCCCTCGGCATCATAAAGTTTAGCGCTGTTAATCATGCGCCCTTGTTGGTAATGAAGTTCAGTCCTTAAACGGCCTTCAATGTCGTAGTAAAGTTGAGGACCATGCCTTAGACCCTTAGAAAACTCCTGCTTGCTATAAAGCTGCCCTGAACTATAATACCATAAGCTTTCACCATCCTGTTCACCTTTAAAAAAGAAATCTTTGGCTAAAATGCCACCATCTTCGTTATAAAAAGCTGAAAAACCATGTAAGAGTCCTGCTTTAAAATGAAACACTCCCCTTATAGCTCCTGAAGGATAATAGACATTTTTAACATCCATTTCCGTAAACTCTTGCTTCCACTTCAACCGGGAGACTTTAGGATCTTGCCTGAAGGGACTTATGACTTCTTCTCTCGGCTTTTCTCCTACTACATCCTGCTTTTTCCCGTGCTGTTCTATTGCATAGTCGATGATTTGTCTATTTACTCCAGCTACTGTATACAAAAACTTTAAACGTTTGCTGTTTAGATCAGATCGTTTTAACTGCCTTTCCTGATCGGAAGAGTATTCTATGTTGTGTTGAATCTGCTGCAATTCGCTATTCAAAAGCCGGGCATACACTTGATTAAAGATAGCAAGAATAGCAGTATAGCCAACCTCATCTGCGAGTTCAATTTCCGCTAATGCAGCTAGTCCCGATTGTTGAATCGGCTCCGTCACAGACACATTTAAAAGCTTTTCCTTAGTCGCTTCCACATCGGTGATGAGGGCCTCTAAATTTTCCAGGCAACGAGAGAGGCTCGCTTGAAGCTCTGTCATGGTTGCAATGACTTCCGACTCTGTAACTCCAGTCATTCCGCTCAACTGTATTTCAGAATGAACAAGACCTTCAAGATCATATTGCTTTACAAGCAACTCTTCTGCAGCTTCTTTAAAAGGCTTCTTGATTATTGAAGGAAAACCAATTCCGCCCTCTGTGCAATTCACCAACTTAATTTCAGGATGATTTTTTGCCCATTCTCCAATCCATTCAGATTCAGAAATCCATTTCCATAAAGTATAGATAGGTTTTCCATAAATGTCCTTATGCATTAAACCAGTAGTTTCAAAATTTGCATATTCATCTAATGTTTTCTGTTCAACTGCAGGATCAAAAACAACTCCGGAGCTATAGGTTTTACGATCAGTGAAGGCTAGATCCATTCCAAGAAATATAATGGGATCACACCCCATCCTTTGAGCAATTTCCAGGCAAAACGTGACAACATTATGCCCCTCGTCAATATCATCCCCCTCTAGACCGAATTTAGACTCAAAAAACTGAGCGACATCATATCCACCACTTCCTGTAAGATAAAGGTGAGGCCCATGAATTGTTTTTAAAGCATGTGGGTTAAGTCTATTTCGATAAAAGAATGGAACTTCATATGCTTGGGTGTTGGACAACCGCACATTTTGCGCTTCATTGGGATCGATTGCTCCGCAAAGATGTGGCTGTATGGAGGCTGTATTTAAAATGTTGATGGCAGAGCCACCAGCAAATATTAGAGCTCGACCGTGAAGCTGTTTAAGCAGCTCCATATTTTTCTCTAATGAAGGACCCGCACCACAGATAATTGCAGGAATTTTCTGAAATTTTCCATAAATAGAGTTTCCTCTATAAGCCCTAGGCAGATCCAGAAGGTTTTGATAACAATTTGCAAAAAAGGGAGCTCCGAACTCAAGATACTCTTCGATGAGGGCTTTTTTGAGTTCACTTCCATAAGCGACTTCGAAGCATAATTTTTCGTAAGTCGCCTTTTTTGTCTTTTTATAATAATTCAAAGCGGAAACTTGTGCTGTGTCTAAGGCTACGTGCCAATACACTTCATCTAAAACCTCACTCGTGATGGAAGGATCACGGAGATAGGCAATATAGACTTGAGGATCATTTAAAAGCTCTGCTGCCTGATCTAATTCAAAAAATCTATGCAGAACGACTAAATCATCTTCTAAAAAAATGAGGGTCCTTTCTTTATCTGCATGGAGCCACTCAGCTGCCGACTTATAGTAGTAACCAAGTCCAAGGCCATAAACATACAAAGCCCCTACATGTGTGCTATCAATCGTAGAAAACCACTTTTTAGCCTCATCAAGGGCTCCACTTTGCTCATAAAAAGTAGCCGTTGTGCCATCAATTTCACGGCAGAGGTTATGCTCTCCTGCGACTGTTTCGCAAAACGCCAATCCTTCAGTATCGATATATGGCATAAGAAGAGCTTCTTTTGGGTGGGAACGTGCCCATAATTCTAAATGACGATGAAATTGATTCTCACTCTGCACATTTCCCTCCCTGTGATCCAACAAAAGTTGTCATACTTCATTTTGGACTTCTGCTCAATCATTTTTTAGGTGTTTTGTATGGAATGTTGGTTGAAATGTTGATTTGGAATGTTGAATTTTAATTAGTATCTTGTTAAAATTACTAAAAGTAAGCTGTCATTCTATGGGAAAAAGTTTAAATTTTGTGTTAATTTACCGCAGAGGCTGTGAAAAAATTCGAAATAATGCAGCAGTTAGGCGAAAGTTGCAGCTGATGTAATTCTTGACGACGTCGTAGCTATAGCTACGACCGAGAAGAGAAGTGCGTCAGATGCAACT
>JACCRY010000029.1 GCA_013813265.1 Parachlamydiaceae bacterium | reverse complement strand
ACAAGGGAATAAAGGCTGTCAAAACCTTTGTACATTCTAACTGGCTTGTTAAAAAGAATTATTCGAGCATCATCGTTCAAAAACATGCTTCCTCCGTATTAAAACAGAGAATATTAAAAATGAAAATTACGAAAAAGATGGGTAAAATTGACGCTTACCCTGCCGCGGCTTAGCCGTCAGGGTGCTTTTACCCAGGCTTTGTTTCGCTACAGCCTGGGCTATTATATACCAGCCCTCCGGAACGGGACGCAGACGACTACAAATATACCGGAAGGATTTCCACATAATAGGCTGTAGCGAAGCAAAACCTGGGTAATGGCACCTCACCGAGGCCCCGGCAGGGGTTTCAGGATGGGTCTTAGCTTTAGGTATTTTTTTCCTTAACACCAATTGCCTATTCGCAGCTACATTTCAGCCTAAAAAGAAAAATAAGTGGCTAAGATATGGTTATAATCTGGGCTAAATAGTCAATTGCAAAACTGCTGAATCCTATTTTACCTATTCTACTGGTATGACAATATCAGTTTATTATCAATCGAATAAGTAACTGGTGAACCATGCTCAAAGCCGCTTTCTATGTCCAGTTACAGGTAATCATCGTCTGCATCCAGAGCAAGTTTTCGTGCTTCAGACCTAAGGTCATGACAACTCTCATAGATGTGTTCAATACGCTCTGCAGAAGGCATAAAGCGATTTTTAAAAAAAGTCACCCAGGATTGATCCGCAAGAATAGGATTCATTTCAATCACGCCCTTTTCAATGGTAGAATGTAGTTGAAGTGAAATCGATTTAGCTACTAGGCAAAGGGGTATCGTAGTCTCTCGATGATGCGGCTCAACAAAAAATGAGGAATAACTAATGGTATCCCCATCAAGTCGATCAGTGATCATCCACCCAATAACATCTCCCTTATGGCGAACACCAAGGCTGTTTAAAGGCTCAATGTTTTTTTCTTGATGAAAGGGAGAAACAGTAGAAGGAAAAACCCCCTCTTTTTCTTTATGCTCAAGTAATTCACGCTCTCTTGGCTTTAGCTTCGTCCAAGGAAAAAACTCAAAGCCTTCAGGAAGTGGGATTTTCACATACCGCTTAAACCACGGAGCATTAAATTTGTGCCCTTCAAAATGACAACGGACCAAAAGAAGTTTTGGAGCATCCCATCCCCCTAACTTTAAAAGCTCGTTAATCTGGGTGAAATCAGGATCACTATCAGAATACATATATGTTAAAATGTAACAGTTTGCATCACGAAGAAATTTTTCCACATCTTCTAAAAGTTGTTTACCGATATCTTGTTCACTACTGGAAAATTTAATTGAAAGAGAGAGTAATATTGCCCAAGAAAGGCTTCTACGAAATGTGAACAACGCTAAACCAACAGGAAAATCTTCTTCAGTCATCGCTACAGCTACAAAAACTTCTGCCGTTGAAATATCCCAGTGGTCTTTCCCTTGTAAGCAAGGCCAAAATTCTTCTTTGAGAAAATGCCGATAAACCCTCAATTTATCCTCATCGAGTTTTTTTATATCTTCAGGAGTAAGCATCTGTATTTTCATAAAACCTCTAAATTTTAGAAGAAATAATGCAAGGGAGGAAATTCCCATCTTACTTTTATTGAGATATAAATGGTCATCTTTTTTCTATAGAGAGCACATGAAAATCATAGAACAACCGAAAAGACAAAAATTAAACTTACCCTATAAAATTAACCATTAGTTTAATGTTTTATATAAACTTGCCAATTTATTATTATATTAATTATAATAATGAGTATACCCTTGCACTTAGTTTTTTTAATTAAATAACCATTTGGTCTTATGAATCCAAAACTTTATGATCTCATACATGGTAATAAGAAGTCAAAGATTGATTCTACTGAAGAATTGAGCAAATATGATATTGCTCTAGAGGCGGCTATTGCGGAAGAAGCTGACAAAATTATGCAGGCTCAGGATCCAAATATAAATAAATTTTCAACACCTGAACAAAGAAAGGCTCAAATTGCTCGAGAAATTACAGAATCGATCAATTTAGACCAAATGGGCGATTTATTGAACAATGCTTTCCACATATTATGCACTGAAGGTAAAAATTATTTGGAATCGGAATCTTATGAAATTCTTATTATAGATATACAAAGCATGGTCCAGAGACTGGATACTTTAGACCCTATCAGTCTAGATGACAACACTTTAAATAAAGCATTAAATTTTTCTCCCTTAGGTATTCATTCAATTTTAAAAATTTCAATTGCAAAATTTGAAGAAGGATTTTTGAAAGAAAGTTTGGCGCTTTCCACTTTATTAACTATATTAGAACCTAAAGAAGTTGATTTTTGGTTCCGTCAGGGAATTATTGCAAAGAGCTGCGCAATTTATGATTTAGCTATATACGCTTTTGATGTAGTCAATGATTTAGCTCCCGAATTCATTGGCGGGTATATTATTAAGGCTGAATGCTATTTGGATTCAACCAATAAAGATCAAGCAATTGCATTAATGCCCAAAATTAAAACATTAGCTGAAACGACTATTGAAGAAAAATGGAAAAAAAATGTCATTGATCTTGAAACTTTACTCTCTGCCTAAGCGATAAAGGAGGTAAAAATGGGAATTGAAAACCCTCGGGGCATTCCCCGTAGTATTGAAATAGGACACTCTCGTAAAACATCATTTTCTGAAGAAAACACTAAAGCTAAAGCTTCTCTCGATAAAACAAAAAATGACGCGGTTACTAGTCCCACAAGATCTGTGCCTACTTCCATAGCACCCCAAGGAAAAGAGGTAGTAGGAAGGCCAAACAAAAGTAGTGCTCCTGCAAAAATGGTTAATATAGGTGCAGCCCACCTACTTCACAAATCCGCGGCTAATCAATTGAAGCAAGCCAGCATAGAGTTAAAAGAGGTAAGAAAAGCATATACTCAAGCACTAAGTTCCGGGGATACAGAAGCTACACAAACATTAGAAGGTAAAGCTGCTGCGGTTCGACAGGAAATTGCTAAGTTACAACCCTCTTCATCTAGGAGACCAGAAAAAATTACAGGCCCCCCCCCCTTAAATCAACGTCTAGTTACTTCACAAAAAGCTCTCCTTTCTGCAAAAACTGCAAAACTTGAAACAACCGAAAAAGAATTTAATAGAATCAAAACAAAGATAACTTTTTTGCAAGAAAAAATTAAACACAACGAATCCGCTCAGAAAAAAGAGGCATCTATCGCTGAAGCCACAGTTGACGAAATACAGCAGGGTCGAGCCAAAAGGCCCATAGGAAAATCTGGCGAAGATTCCTTTGAAAAAATGTTAGAAGCGGATCTAAAAGCGAGTAAACTGAATGATGAAATTGCAGCGGATACCACAAATATTGAAGAGTTAACTAATAAACTTCAATCCCTCAACGAAGAAATTGAAGGTCTAAAAGGAAACATCGAAGAGATCGAAACGAGGCCATTGCCGGCCGCAACAAAAATTAACACAGTCTCCACCAAAAAGCTTTATGCCCAGCAAACTGTTCCAAGAGGTCCAATTTCCGGAAAAATTGGTCACCCAGCACAAAAACTCCCACCTTTGCCAATCCATCTCTTAAAGCTCATAAAACCTCAAAGGCCTTGACATGTTATGGGTTAATGCGCATCTTATGCGATCTGTTCACTTCGTTTAATGACGGCAGCACGCCCTTCTGTGACGCATTCTTTTTCGATCAAAATCTCTTCACAGGTCGAATCAGATGGAATTTCATACATTAAATCACGCATTATTTCTTCAAGAATCATGCGTAGGGCTCGAGCACCAGTACCGGCATCTCTAGCCTTTGCTGCAATTGCATGAAGGGCATCATCAGCAAAGGTGAGTTTCACGTTTTCCATTTCGAACATTGAAATGAACTGTTTGATGACTGCATTCTTAGGGCCTGTTAAGATTTCAGTTAGATCTTCAAGGGTTAATTCGTTACAATTCGCAATGCTGTTAAAGCGTCCAATAAATTCTGGGATCATGCCGAACGTGATAAAGTCTTCTGCACGTGCTTTTGATAAAAGTACGTTTTTCTGTGTGACATCCACCACTTCCTTGCTGCCTTCAGCTGCATTAAATCCAATAATGCTACGACCCAATCTTTTAGCAACGATTTTGTCTAGGCTGACGAAAGCACCACCAACAATAAACAAGATATTCTCGGTGTTGACTTTAATGTAATCTTGATTCGGGTGTTTGCGCCCACCTTTGGGAGGAACATTGGCAATGGTTCCTTCAACAATCTTTAGAAGAGCCTGCTGCACACCTTCTCCTGAAACATCGCGTGTGATAGACACATTAGAAGTCGTTCGGTTGATCTTGTCAATTTCATCTACATAAATTATGCCTTTTTCAGCTTTTGCGACATCAAAATCAGCAGCCTGAAGAAGTCTGAGAATGATATTTTCCACATCTTCTCCAACATAACCAGCTTCTGTAAGCGTAGTCGCATCAGTGATGGTAAAGGGAACATCAAGAATTTGAGCCAAAGTCTTTGCAATCAATGTTTTGCCGGAGCCAGTAGGCCCAAAAAGCAAGACATTAGATTTGCTAAATTCAACGGCACCTTTTTTCGAAGATGCTTGCATTTGAATTCGTTTATAATGGTTATAAACAGCTACTGAAATTGTGCGTTTAGCACTTTCTTGGCCGATGATATGCTCATCAAGACGTTCTTTGATTTCTTTAGGCTTTAAAATTTTAAATTCACGCGAAACCGATGTCTTTTTCTTATCCACAATTCCGGAACATAATTTTATGCACTTATCACAAATATACGCAGTTGGGCCTGCAACTAATTTTTCTACAGACTCTTCTGTACGCCCACAAAAGGAACAAGCGATAGTTTCTTGTGACGAAGATTGCTTTTTTGACATAACTTATAAAGACCTAGTAAGAGTGACGATTTACTTTTTTTTCGGGACTACGACTTCATCAATGATTCCATAGGCTTTAGCCTGTTGGGGATCCATATAGAAGTCTCTATCGGAGTCTATTTCAATTTTTGATAAAGGCTGTCCGGTACACTCAGACATAATCTCATTTAAACGTTTACGCATTTTTAAAATCTCTTCTGCCTGAATGCGTACATCTTCTGAAGTACCTCCCACACCGCCCCAAGGTTGGTGAATCATAATACGGCTATTTGGAAGAGCAAAACGATGACCTTTGGAACCTGCCATTAGCAAGAGGGCACCCATTGAAGATGCTTGTCCAATACAGTATGTATGAACTGTACAACCCATCCATTGAAGAGTGTCATAAATCGCAAGACCCGCCGTGATGTAGCCTCCCATCGAATTAATATAGATGTGGACATCTTTTTTGGGGTCTTCCATTTTCAGAAATAAAAGCTGTGCAACGACAACGTTAGCAACATGATCCGTAATATCTGTCCCAATGAAAACAATTCGGTCTTTCAGAAGACGAGAATAGATATCCATGGAACGCTCACCTCTCCCCGTATCTTCAATCACGTAGGGCGTTAAAGAAGATCTATTCCGTTGATGATTTTGCTCTGACATAAGGACCCTCAGCTTTAATTTTCTAATTTAGAAACTTCTAGTACATACACTGTTAAGCCAAAGTACTATGCATACCGTGCATGTTGAATAATAAAAGCGACAACTTTATGCAAAATCAACTGATTGAAAAGCATAATTTGCACCCTCTTTACAGTGTCGGCCTGATCTTCGTTTCCTTGCAAGAGATGCATATTTGTAGTAAAGTATTGGTTTAACTCGTCAGATAGTTCCTTTTTTGTCACTCCAATATTATAATGACCGGCAAAATGCTTAGCGATAAAGAAAAGACGGTAACTTACAGGAATAGCTTCAATATTTTGTCCAAAAGTACGAATAATATTGAATTTTTCTGATGAACTAAGTTTTGGATCTTTTAATTGTTCTTGCATTTGCGTAGTTTGAAAAGCTTTCTCTTCTTCGCATTCACGGTTAGGAATTTCAAAATGATATTTTTCCACGATTTGACTTAAAACTTGAGCTTCTAAGTTCTTCCAAGCTTTAAGACTATTCGCCTTTTGGAGCTCTTTCGAAATTTTTCCTCTTAAATCTTCTTCAGAAGAAGCGCCAAGTTTTTTTATAAATTCATCATTAAGTTCCGGAAGAATTGGCTTATGTAATCCTTTAGCAGTTAATTTAAAATGTGCTGGAACAAAGGGCTTCTCGTTGCCTTCTTCATCATAATTCGCTTTGGCATCCGCGTCCTGCTCACTCACGCCTTCAATTGAATCACCTTCCTTAAGGCCTACAATTAGCTTATACATCCATGGGGACATCTGATCTTTCTCTACAAGGAACCGTGTATTTTCACAGATCATCGTTTTAGGATCTTCAAGAGATTGAATATCTAGTATAATATAATCGCCTTTTTCTGCTCCACGTCCTTCAATTGGCTCCCATGTTGCATAGTGCAATTGTAATGCCTTAACTTCTGCTTCAATCGCTTCATCTGTAACAGCTTCCGGCTCGATTTTGTTTAATACAACATCTGTCAACTTAACGAGAGGCACAACTGGAGAATGTTCGACCTGCAAAGAAATTCTACTTTCCTTATCTCTGGATTTTTCTTTGAAATCAATCTTAGTGACACTTCCCTTTCCGTAAGGGGAAAGATGGGCAAGAGTTAAGGCCTCATCTACAGATGTTCTTAAAAGCTTATCTTCCCATTCTTGCTCGACAAACTTGCTATGTTTTTTTAAAATTGTCTCCACAGGAGCTTTACCTTTACGAAAACCAGGAATTGAAACTTCTTTACCTACTGTTTTTATAGCCTTGGCATAGACTGCTTGTGAGGCTGTGGGACTGATAACAATTTTTAGTTTTGCAATACAGCCAGGCAATTCTTCCACATGAACACTTAAATGATCATTTTTGAATTCTTTAACAGGTGGAGTAGAGGCTTCTTGCGCTGTTTGAATTTGGTCAGTCATAATACAACCTCACGACGTTTAAATGAGTTATTGAAATAGCGGGCGATGAGGCTCGAACTCACGACCCTCACGTTGGCAACGTGATGCTCTACCACTGAGCTACGCCCGCACTAAATCGACATCTAGGACTTTATCTTAAACTACTTCTATGCTCAATTATCAGCGAATGGTACATGACCTTGAAAATCAAAGTCAATCTTAAAAGGAGATCTTATGAAATCTGCCATTTTTGAGCAACAATGAAAAAATCAAAATAAAAGAATGACAATGTCATCAGCAAAAGGTATACTCCGCGCAAAAGGACCGGACCAGAATAGCTTTCACTTTTGACGTGTAAATCTATTCCTGATGGCTCCTAAGGGACTGTGAACATCTAACCTGGACGAACCGGGAACGCGAAAGTCCCCATGGTCAAGCGATCGAAAGTGACCTATAAAATGAATAAGGACACTTTCGACGCGCAACCACGGGGCTTTAGCGCCAAATGATCAGGTTTTTGTTTCACTGTTCCTAATATAAGACGGGGAAAGTATGTTAAATTTTCGGAAGCTCAAGCAAGATTATTCATCCTCAGTGCTTAAAGAGGGTAAAGTTGCCTATACTAAAGGGTCGATTCTTTCAGCAAAGATCGTTAAGCTGAACCCTCAAAACGTGCGTTTAAGCTTTCGTGTTATGGGAAGTTTCGATCATGCATACCAATGCGAGATCGAGATTGACCGTCATGGATCTACAGCGATTGATTCTGATTGTGATTGCTCATATAAATATGATTGTCAACATCTTGCAAGTGTTCTTTTTCATTTGGAAGAACATTTCGATGCACTCTTAATCGCCTATTCGAAAGAGAGCGATCTCGAAAACGAAGAGAGTGTTGATGAGGTGGAAAAAGAGCAGCTACGCAAAACGATTCAAGAAGCTGAGACAAAGGAAAGCGTTCGTCACGGTAAAAAAAGCCAAAAGGAATTGCTTCAAGAATACATCTCCTCATCATCTGTGCTAGGACAATCCCCATTCTTTCATTTTGAAGAAGATCCTCCATGCGACATTGCTGAGCTGGCAATTATTTTCACAAACCCGTTGCTACAGCATAACAGCACGCAGTACATTGCTGAAATTCAAATTGCTTTGCGTCTACCCTATCGCTCAAAGCCACTTAACATTCCAAATGTAAAAGAGTTCCTAGATGCTATTAGATACTGCGAACCTATCTACATCGGCAATAAACACTATTTTTTCACCTTGGAATCATTTAATCCAGAAAGCCGGTCTCTATTAAAGATGATCCTAGACAATGCATATTTTGTCGATTCTACAGAAGAACGAAATTTAAGAACAGCTCAGCTAGACACAGAGGCATTTGGCACCATACTCGCACATGCATACGAAATTTCCTTGTCACAACCTGCTTCACGTATCGCAAAAGAAGAGCAAGAAAACAGCTTTCAACTACTCCCGTGTTTATACCATTTAACACTTGAAGAGCCTTTACGCTTTTCCACAATTCATAGCCGTCTAAATTTTGATTTGGAATTTTTAACTGCTATTGCTCCAAAAATTTTGTTGACTCCGTCCATTATTCTAAACAACACGCAAAAAATCGGGTTGGAAGAAGCTAGATTCTTTGCGTGTGCGAAACCGGGTATGATTCACAACAGTATCTATTACCGTTTTCCTCCATCTATCCGACGTAAACATCTTCGAAACATTCATGCAATCCGTGAAATCACAATTCCGGAGCCCTTATTTGGTACTTTTGTAGAGAATTCTCTACCTGAACTTAGTCATTATGCTGATGTCTCCAACCGTGAAGCGATTGATCAATTTGTTACTTTGCCATATGTAGGAAAACTTTCTGCTGAATGCGATATTAACTATCTAAATGGAGAACTCGAAGCTTCGCTTACGTTCATTTATGATACGATTAAAGTCCCTGCGGCTGTTTCAGAGTTAACAATTGCACACATCACACCATTTGTCACCCCTCAAGGGATCCTTGCTCGTAATCTAACTGAAGAACAACGTATACTCAAAGATCTCTTTCAAGATTTCTTGGTCGATCCGAAAGGCGCAGCTTACGTGGCGAAGTCTGACAAAAAAATCGTTGAGTTCATGACAG
The DNA here is from genome assembly GCA_013813265.1 of Parachlamydiaceae bacterium. Classification (GTDB taxonomy): domain Bacteria; phylum Chlamydiota; class Chlamydiia; order Chlamydiales; family Parachlamydiaceae; genus JACCRY01. The sequence goes on along the minus strand of JACCRY010000029.1, from coordinate 2,984 downwards.
AAGTTATCCCCCGCAATCAGAACGAAATCAAATTTAACTGCCCTCAAAATTTGCTTGAGCAGTTTATATATGATGACACTACATTCGAATTATCTCTGCGTGAAACTGAGCGTATAGACTTTTATGAAGTTGACCTCAAGGTTACAGGGCATCTTCAGGGCATTTCATTCAACCTACTGTGGGAATGCCTATCCTCAAGACGTGCTTTCATTGAGCTTTCCCGTAGCAAACCTACAAAGAAAAGAGGGATCCAAGATGGATCTCATGGTAAATTACATAAGATACTTGCTCTTAACCTTGAAACTCTAGGAGAAATCCTTCAGCTTTTTGATGAAATTGGAATTACAGAACTAACAAACCATACTGAAAGACGTCCTCTATGGAGCCTATCTAGCATCCATGTAGATCAATTTGAAAAGCTGCCTATCAAATTCTCAATTACTGAAAAACTTCTGCAAATCCAACAGCAGATGCTAGGTAATCACTCAATCGTCCCCTCTTCGATTCCAACGAATATTAACGCGCAATTACGTGAATACCAAGTCGATGGAGTTAACTGGCTCGAAAGGCTTCGATCCATGCATCTTAGCGGAATTTTAGCAGATGACATGGGCCTAGGAAAGACTTTGCAAGCAATTATTGCCATTACTCAACATCAATTAAATTTCCCCGACGCCAAAACTCTAGTCGTCTGTCCGACTTCATTGGTCTATAACTGGAAAGAAGAATTCCGGAAATTCAACCCTACTTTGGAAATCTTGCCAGTTGATGGAACACCAACCCAGCGAAAGAAATTGCTTTCCTCTTACCAAAACTATGATGTCATTATCACTTCATATAGCCTCCTTCAAAAAGACATCGAATTTTACAAGACAATTCATTTCGCCTATGTCGTTTTAGATGAAGCTCAGCACATTAAAAATCGCAGTACACGCAATGCAAAATCAGCCAAAATGATCCAAGCATCTCACCGTTTAATTTTAACGGGAACTCCGATAGAAAACTCTTTAGATGAATTATGGAGTTTATTTGATTTCTTAATGCCAGGTTTACTCAGTTCCTATGAACGCTTCATTGAAAAATATGTTCGTTCATCAGGACCAGCCCATTCAAGTAATATGGAAATTCTACGTAAAAAGGTGAATCCTTTCATTTTGAGACGGATGAAAAAAGATGTACTTGCAGAACTTCCTCCTGTTACAGAAATTATTTACCGCTGCCATCTTTCAGAACTTCAGCGTGAACTTTACCAGTCTTGCGCCAAATCTGCACGTGAAGAACTCTCAAAGCTCGTGAAAAAAGAAGGTTTTGATCGCATTCAAATTCATGTTCTGGCAACATTAACACGTCTTAAGCAGATTTGTTGCCATCCCGCCATATTTGCAAAAGACAAAGCAGAAGCTGGCGATTCTATTAAGTATGATATGCTTTTAGAGCTTTTGCAGACTCTGATTGAAGGAAATCACAAAACTGTTGTCTTCAGCCAATACACACGCATGCTGAAGATTATGGTGAATGACCTTCAAAATTTGGGCATTCGTTTTGAATATCTAGATGGCTCAAGTAAAAACAGAATCGACATTGTTAAGAGATTCAACGAAGATGATCAGATCTCTGTATTCCTTGTTTCTTTGAAAGCTGGGGGTACAGGACTAAATCTTACCGGGGCTGACACAGTCATTCACTACGATATGTGGTGGAATCCGGCGGTTGAAAATCAGGCAACCGATCGAGTACATCGCCTAGGACAAAAACGCTCCGTCTCAGCTTGCAAACTGATTACACTGGACACTATCGAAGAGAAGATCATGGAGCTGCAGGAAAGGAAAAGAGGAATTAATCAAATGATTATCAGCTGCGATGAAGATGTCATCGAAAAGCTAACTTGGGAAGAAGTTTTGGAACTACTGCAAACATAATGACTACAAAAAATTTTAAAGGGGCCGTGAGCTCCCTCTATCGCTCAACCTTAGGCAAAGTAAATAACTTCCTAGGTGTATTTTCAAATGATATTGGTATCGATTTGGGAACTGCAAACACGCTTGTGTTTGTCCGAGGAAAAGGGATCGTTTTAGCAGAGCCTTCCGTTGTGGCTGTTGATTCCAACACCAACGAGGTTTTAGCTGTTGGTCATAAAGCCAAAGCAATGCTTGGAAAAACTCCCAGAAAGATCCACGCTGTTCGCCCGATGAAAGATGGGGTCATTGCCGATTTCGAAATCTGTGAAGGGATGCTCAAAGTCATTATAAGCCGTGTCACTCCCGCTCGCAGTCTTTTCCGCCCTAAAATTCTCATTGCTGTCCCATCAGGAATTACAGGAGTTGAAAAACGTGCTGTTGAAGATTCTGCGCTTCATGCTGGAGCTCAAGAAGTGATCCTGATTGAAGAGCCAATGGCTGCTGCAATTGGAGTTGATCTGCCTGTTCACGAGCCATTTGCCAACATGATCATTGATATTGGTGGTGGAACAACTGAAATTGCGATTATTTCCCTTGGCGGCATCGTGGAATCGCGCTCTTTGCGTATTGCAGGGGACGAATTTGACGAATGCATTATCAATTACATGCGTCGTACGTATAACTTGATGATTGGCCCGCGAACAGCGGAAGAAATCAAGATGACCATTGGCTCGGCATACCCACTAGGTAGCAACGAGTTAGAAATGGAAGTCCGTGGTCGCGATCAAGTTGCCGGTCTTCCTGTAACGAAAAGGATTAACTCTGTAGAAATTCGCGAATGCTTAGCTGAACCGCTCCAACAGATCATTGAAAACGTCAGATTAACGCTTGAAAAATCGCCTCCAGAACTTGCTGCAGACCTTGTTGAAAGAGGAATGGTCATCGCAGGTGGTGGCGCATTGATCAAAGGTATCGACAAGGCCTTAATTAAAGAAACAGGTCTCCCTGTTATCATCGCTCCGCATCCGTTGCTTGCTGTGTGCTTGGGAACAGGAAAAGCTTTAGAATATCTAGATAAATTCAAAC
>JACCRY010000024.1 GCA_013813265.1 Parachlamydiaceae bacterium | reverse complement strand
ATGATAATAATCAACCTCTATATTTTCAGCTAACGGAAACAATATTAGGATGCTGCTTCGATGTAATGAAAGAGCTTGGCTCGGGGTTTCTTGAATCAATTTATAAAAATGCTCTCTTTATAGCAATAAAAGAAAAAGGGCTCAGCATAGAAGTATAAAAGGCTTCATCATCCTGATCATCATGCCGCTTGCGATCATGCATATCCTGTGTTTCTCAACTGACAAGGCTTTTTAAAACAAAAAAGGAATTAAAATGGATAACAGAATTCAACCTCTTCATAACGTACAACAAACTCCCATTACCGCAATAGTAGATTATGGTCAATCTTTGCAGTCACTTCGAAGGGAATGCAACACAATTTGGAATAACAATCAGCATATGAAAAATGTTGATAAGTTCAACTATTTATTACAACGAGCAGAAGATGAATGCAAATATGAAAGGCCATTAATCTCATGTTGTGCATTGAATATAGCAAATGAAATTCAAGGGATCAACAAGACAGGACTGGGAAGGTTAATGAATTTAGCGAGTATTTGTGCGGAGCGCGTATCCCGTGCAATTGCAAACGCTAATGACTCACCTTATTTAGCTGCAACTGTTTCAGTGAATATAGCAATTCATTTACTTCAAACAAACTTCACTGCAAATTCAGATAAAGTGAATCAAACAGTAAAGCATCTTATCATTTCCTTATCTAACCTAGGTAAATGTGAGAGAAGATTTACACATAGATTTCTTAGACTTCAAAGTATGATCACTTTTTTTCACCGTTTAAAACTTAAAAATTATGAACAAATCGAGAATCTGGTAGTACACATCAATGAATTTGCTATAATTATTATAAAAAATTCAACTGATATAAATTTAGAGAAACAAGAGAGGGTTTTAGTTCTAATAATTGAGGAGCTACAAACACATATTAATGCGACCATTTCTTTTATTCAAGGTTTTTGCAAAAACTTAATTTGCACCGAAGAGACGCCGATTAACCAAATTCTAGCTATATTTACAAGAATAAATAATGTCGGTTTTGTTTATCCAGACTATTCTTTGCTTACCATCGCTAAATCCGCCTGTAGAATTGCCACTATTTTGAGACAAAGTGAAGATAAAAATTCTATGCTTAATATTGCGATAGCTGCAAGTGAGCGAATAGATGTTGTTATGCATAAATTCCGTCAACAAAAAGCCACATCAAGAATCATTGGAATTCAAATAGGAATAGATGAGCCAATAAATGCAGAAAAAATTGAGTTTTACTTAGCACAAGGCAGAAGTTTCGACAACTCCAAAGATAAAATTAAAATATTATGTAAGTTAGCAGCTGCGTGTCTTCCAAATTATCAACAGCACGCTGTTCAGATTTTTGAAGAAGCAATACAAGAGACAAATGGGCTTGTGATACTTAATTTTGCAAAGACAAAGCATGTCCGTGAACGTGCCCGGGAAGACTTACGAATTCAAATCGAACAATCCATCACCAATGAACAGGATCTCAATGGGCTACTTATCTCCCTGAGAGTAATTAAACTAAATGATTTACTTTTAAAATGTATTGATAAAATCTTAGATTTTATAGATTGCCGCTTGGAAATGCCAGAGTATAAAGCAAAATTTTACGAGGCCATTCAGGCTTTTGGAAATTGGGGTATACCTACGAATCCTATAATGGGTGGCATTTCCAGACGCTCCCTAAGACCTAGAATACTCTCAATAAATGTTTGGCTGGAAGAAATGGGACAAATTGGAGAACTGTTGAACAACCCAACTATTATGACAGCTAAGCAACAAAACTTCATTTTAGTAATAAATCAATTACTAGCTGAAATGCTAGTATGTCATCGCGTTTAAATTGCCAGTTTAGGCAGCGCGAAAGTTCCCGCGGTTAAGGGTCTCATCAGATTCAATTATAACACCAGTTATTGCCACGTCATGTTATAATTCCAATATGAACCATCATCATCAAAAGTCACCTCGCACCATTTTTCATATTGATATGGATGCATTTTTTGCATCGGTCGAAGAAGCTGAGAACCCCACGCTGAAGGGGAAAGCTGTCATTATCGGAGGACAACCCGGACAAAGAGGCGTTGTCTCAACTTGTTCTTATGAAGCTCGTCGCTTTGGGGTACACTCCGCCATGTCCCTCACAGAAGCAGGAAAACGTTGTCCGCATGCCATTTTTTTGCAAGGAAATCATGCCTTGTATCGAGAATACTCTAACCAAATTATGCAAATTTTTTTAGCTGCAACTCCCTATGTCGAAGTGGTCAGCATTGATGAAGCCTATTTAGATGTTACAGATGTGTTTCAACTATATGACGGTGCAATCGCTTTAGCTGAATTATTAAAAAAAATAATCTTGATGCAAACAAAGCTTACTTGTTCTGTTGGAATTGCATCGAATAAATTGTTAGCAAAAATTGCTTCGTCCACCTATAAACCTAACGGACTTTTAGCTGTCCCTGAAGGAGAAGAAGCGCAATTTCTCGCACCACTGCCAATTAGCACAATCCCCGGCATTGGAAAGAAAACGGCTTTAAGAATGGAAGCGGATGGCTTTTTCGACATACATCAGCTCCAGGCAGCAGGAATTGACCTGCTTATGAGACTGTATGGGAATTGGGGCTATCAATGCCACCAATCTGCGATGGGTTTTGACAACCGGGAGGTTCAATGGGAAGAATCTTCTTGCAAATCAATTGGAGCTGAGACGACCTATGCGGAAAATCAAATTGACTTTATCATTCTTAAAGAGACTCTAGAAGCGCTCTGTCAAAAGGTATGGACGCGCCTCAAGCGCTATAGAATGCGCGCACGAGGCCTTTCAATTAAACTACGCAGCGAAACTTTTCATACCATTACACGCTCTTACACTTTTGATTCTCATGTGAACGATTTGGAAGAGATCTCTCGAGCCGCAACTGTTCTCCTTGAGAACAACTATGCAAATGAGCTACCTCTAAGATTAATCGGTATTTCTCTTGAAAAGTTGACTGACACATATTGGCAGCCTACTTTTTGGAGCGATATTTCCCAATAAGGACTTTTATGAGCCTGTTTGTAGCGGTTTTATTCATGTTAGCTGTAGTAAGTGCCTTTTCGATTATTTTTTGGACTTTAAAAAATGGCATCTCCCCCATGCCGACAGCTACAAAAGTTAAATCAGAACTTCTAAAAATCGAACTTACCCTTATACCAGGGCCTATTTATGAACTTGGATCAGGCTGGGGAACACTCACCTTTGCCTTAGCTAAAAAATATCCTTCCCATCAAGTTGTAGCCTATGAAACTTCTTTAATTCCCTACCTTTATTGTATTTTAAAGCAGTATTTTTACCCTCAACCTAACTTGCATTTTCATCGACTAGACTTTTTCCATGAATCTTTAAAAGAAGCGTCGCTTGTAATTTGCTATCTGTATCCTGAAGCCATGCAGTTGCTGAAAGACAAATTCAATGAAGAGCTGCCTTCAGGGTGCTTCGTGATTTCTAATACATTTGCAATCAATGAGTGGCATCCACTCAAAGCTTACCCTGTGGATGATATGTATCACACGAAACTCTACTTATATCGATATGAACAATTTCCCTAAGGAGAAATGCCTTCATGATCATTGACTGTATAAGCGATCTACATGGCTACACCCCAAAGCTACAGGGTGGTGATCTTCTGTTGGTTGCGGGAGATGTTACAAATGGTGACAGGGCTGAAGACTTCAAAGCATTTATTAAATGGCTTGAAGTGCAGCCTTACGCAAAGAAAGTGTTTATCGCTGGCAATCATGACAATTTCCTTTATGAAGATTTTTTAAAGGATGAGAACACTTTACAATATGCTAGCAATATTTCCTACCTTTGTGACTCTGGCACTGAATTTGATGGATTGAAAATTTGGGGTTCTCCTTGGACAAAAAATTTTGTTGGGCAAAACCCCCTTTGTAAAGCGTTTGGACTTGGACTTGAAATTCAATTAGAAGAAAAATTTGACTTTGTTCCGAGCGACATCGATATTTTAATTACCCACAGTCCACCGAATGGAATCTTTGATGCTATTCGTACAGATAACGTAGGCTCTACTTCCCTTAGAACTAAAGTTCAAAAATTGCCAAAATTACAGCTCCATGTCTTTGGACATATCCATGAGGGATATGGACATCAAGAAACGAATGGCATACAATTTGTAAATGCTAGTTTTGTAAATGAATATTACGATCCAATCCATCAACCTATTCAAATTGTTATCAAAGATAATGGTTAAGGTTACAGTACATAGCTCACATTCCAGGGCACATGAAATCAGAACAATTTTTTGAAATTTAAGTTTTTCTTGAAATTTATAGAGTTAATTGTAAGTCGTAAGCCTAGAATCCTTCATCGCCGCTGCGAGGGCATTAAGCTCAGAGATAACACTTCTTTGTAAAAAATTTTATGTTCTATTAAAGCATGGGAGATCGATATATATATGGATAGGGATGGAATGGTCTTGAATTTATTATGAGGGAGATTAGAAATTGGAGTTGATTAACGCAGAGACGCTGAGACGCAAGGACGCAGAGAAAATTGAAAATCTCCTGTCTGAGCAAGTGATTGATGCAGCTATTGAAGTGCATAGAACATTGGGTGGTCCAGGGCTCTTAGAAAGCCTATATGAGGATGCTCTCTACCACGAGCTAAAGCTTCGCAATATACCAGTGGAATCACAAGTTTTAATCCCAGTGGTTTATAAGGGCCGTTCTCTCCGTGAACCAATGCGTCTTGACTTGCTTGTGGGTGGTAAAATAATTATAGAGGTAAAGGCGACAGAAAAGGAGAGCATTATATATAAAGCACAGATTTTAACCTATTTGCGCTTGACTAAACTCAAATTGGGGTTAGTGATCAATTTTGGGCAAGGACGACTCATAGACGGCTTGACTAGAGTGGTTAATGGTTTGTAGCTCTCTGCGTCATCGCGTCTCAGCGTCTCTGCGTTTAAAGTCGACAAAAAATTAAGCTTTTTGCAAATTTCATATTGATCTGCAAGTCACATGGGTAGAACATTTTTTAAAACTTTCTCCCTATAAGAA
>JACCRY010000250.1 GCA_013813265.1 Parachlamydiaceae bacterium | reverse complement strand
TCCAAGCTCGGACTGGAACACTGGTTCTCCACAGAAAAGTGGGTGAAGTTAGCATGAAGAGCCGTATACGGACCCGTACGTACGGTTCTGTGAGAGGTCGGGGCCTTCGGGCCCCACCTACTCGATAGGCCTGGGTTACGAAAAATACAGTTAAGAGTCCTGTAAGGACGGTATCCTATGCCTTATAGTCCTTAGCTTAAAGCACATGCGACTTGTCGAGGGCTCCCGAGTTAAAAAGGGGTACGCTTTAACGACTTAGCATAATCCTTCAACTCTCTCACGATACCATCTTAATACTATAGTTAATGTTCTCTTTTACAAAATGAGTAGTCGACAGCACCTTAACTAATTTTATTTTTCCAACCAATCTTTCATTAATTTCTTGATTTGGGTTTGGTACGCAACTCCGGAAAGTTTTGATTTAAATTTGAAGGCATTAAGCAAGGAAGGCTCTATTTTTAGGCTGATCAAGTGACATTTCTCAGGTGTTCCGGATAGAAGTTTTTGAAAATCATCTAAAAATTCTAAGATTTGATCTGGAGTGAGATCACGACATCGTTCGACATATTCCTTATTAAAATATTGAATGGGCTTATTTTTCATGTAGACTCCAGTGATTTAACATCTTCAAGATCTTGGGGGCGTCCAGAGGCTTTTTTCATGGTGATAAGGTCTTTTTTAGAAAGCACTTTAAGGCTGCCATAAGATGTTTTAACTGTTTTTGTGCTGGAGCCTTTAAGATCGTAATTAATGATGATATCAACCTGATGACTAGGATTTATTGGATCATAAAAGTTCCACGCAATTAGGTTGCGTTGTAAGATGTACTCATCACGAAAATTGAACACGCTTTGTGCATCCACTGGAATTCTAGAGACCAATCCCAATCCTTTCAATGCTTTCTCAGTCTTGATCAAATTATCTAAAGTCCATTGAATAACAAAATCTACATCTAAAGTCCCTCGTGGGGCGCCATGCAGTGCTACCGCATACCCCCCCACTACGGCGTAGGGGATCTGGTCTGTCTGTAATGCGTCACATACTTTATTTAAAAACATAAAATCCTAGGTATATATCGGTATATACTCATTATAGGATGAATGCTGTTTCTGTGCAATATTTTTCCTTTAAATTGATTTTTAGTTTTTTCTATTGGTAAATTTATTTATAATGCAAAATGTAAATTTACAATGAAGCCTGAATATAATTCGGTGAGATTTTTTTTAGTAGTTAAAAATTACTAATTTAAGAGGTTATATGAATTTATTAATTTCATTGTACAGTCTCATAGCATCGACAACCTTTATTTTTAAGCCAATTGCTGCAGTAGAAGAAATTTTTAGTTTCCTGAGTAAAAATGTTAGAAGAATGGAGGGATATTCATATTGGTGGTGCAATTATTCAAGATCGCATTCAGTTGAAGCAGGAAATACTTTTTCACCTTAAGAATGAGACTCGTTAGAGCGTAAAAAGTTGAAATGCCTAAATGAATTTGGCTCCGTTCCATATCTTGGAGAAGTCATTACGATAAGAGTTATATTGAAGGAATAAATAATTATTGTGATTATACTTCAAATATTTTGAATGTATACACTTTCAATAGTGCCACTTGTCCAATTACTTCTGATGCTAAGACACACGAGTAGAAAAAAATAAGCATCAAAATAATTTGTATTATGTTTTATCGTTCGAAAAAACACATTTTAGGAGATTTACATCGAATTTTTCAAACATGAAATTCCTGAACATTCACTCGAAGATAATTTTTATGCTCCCCGATAAACCCATTACTCAACCAAACATAAAGAAAAAAACGCGGCCCGCTATTACAAATATGCAGACAGTTTCTACAGGAGAGACTGAAGAGAAGGAATTAAAATTAGTACTTCCAAATCAATTATGTACAGATGAGTTTGATTCTCTTTTGGCGGAATTAATAAATGAAAAAAAACCAAATAAGCTAAAAAGGCTTTTTAACGAATTAAATACCTTTGGAGTTTATTCGGAGAATGTTAAAAAAAAATAATAAAGGATATTTTTGTATCAAATCCCCGTTTACCAATATAATCCATTTGCGCACTTATCATCATTGCATGCCACAGAAAATCATTATGCGTCTATATTTATGGCTATACGTGATGCCTTAATTGCTGCCGATATTATTGAACGCTGATTTATTTCTCGCTGACCTCAATTGGTAAGTGGTAAATTTTATTTCTTATGTTAACAGCATTGATTGTTTGCCCCCTCCCCCTAATTGCCAATGTGTGTAGCAGATGCTATGCATTTGCATGTGCATTTTTAAATAGTTTTTATTCGCATGAGAATATTTTGCAAATATTTATCTCCATCTGTTCAAAAGGCACATCGAGGAGAAATTTTTGCCTGGGTGTTTGACCATAATGCCCAATGGGTATGTAAGCGTTTTTTTCTGCATTTTCTTTGCGCCTTTGGATATGCCAGGCATATCACATTAATCCATCAAACTGAAAGGAGTTTGAAATGTAAATTACACGTTCTACATTTAGCTGCGCGTGGCGTAGAAGGGTAACTAACTACGTGAAACAC
>JACCRY010000249.1 GCA_013813265.1 Parachlamydiaceae bacterium | reverse complement strand
GAATGGGTATTTCTACCCCTTCCTTCGATATTCATTTAGTTGTAGGAAGCTTCTCTCCGAGGGCGATGGCAAAAAATGTACAAAGTCGAGTTTTAAGGATCCTATCAGCACTTAAGATGTTTTCAATCAAAAGTATTATAGGGCTTTAATTCTTTTGATGGATAATCAAAATCTCTCCTTAGGACGTTTTTCATAAATATAAACAGTTATCGCTTCTATTTAAGGAGCATATCCCCTCTGTTTTCCCAAGATGCTCGTTCCATCGCTTGGGAGTCCCATTACTTTCTATGTTCGATTAGAAGAAGTTTAAAAAAGGGTGATTCTCTCGATCACTAAACCATATTTTCTTGATTTGGTGACTTACAACTGATGTCATAAATAAATCACCAAATAAGGATTCAAAATGGAGCATACATTTATAGGCCGGAAAAGAGAGCTTCAGATGCTCAGCGAACTCTTTAAGAAGAAGTCAGCTAGCCTTGTGGTCATTCGGGGGAGACGCCGCATTGGAAAGAGCCGGCTAGCGCAAGAATTCGCTCAAAAAACCCCTCATTATGTTTTTTCTGGGCTTCCACCGACAAGGGGCATTTCAGCTGCGGACCAAAAGGAAGAGTTTGCTCGTCAACTACAACGAGAAATGAAAATCCCTCTTCCAAGAGCTGACGACTGGGGTGATCTGTTTTGGCATCTATCTCAGCAAACTCAAAAGGGGAAAATTGTTCTTGTTTTAGATGAAATTAGCTGGATGGGTTCAAAAGACCCCACATTTCTTGGAAAACTCAAAACCTCTTGGGATCTCTACTTCAAAAACAACCCACAATTAGTTTTAATTCTATGTGGATCTATTTCCAGCTGGATTGAAGAAAATATCCTTAGCAGTACAGGATTTATGGGAAGAATATCTTTAGACATCGTGCTGAAAGAGCTGCCATTATATGAATGTAATGAGTTTTGGAACGCAGAGCAAAATCGAGTATCAGCTTTTGATAAACTTAAAGTGCTTTTTGTAATGGGAGGTGTTCCGCGTTATCTTGAAGAAATTTTGCCAAATCAAAGTGCTGAGACAAATATCCAAAAATTATGTTTTCGAAAAGAGGGCTTTCTCTTTAGTGAGTTTGAACGAATTTTTTCAGACTTATTCTCCACCAGGAGCGCTACTTACAAGACCATTGTTGAAAGACTTGCAGATGGGCCATGTGAACTTAAAGATGTGTACACTACCTTGAAGGTTGAAAAAAACAATCTAGTTTCTGAATACATGGAAGACCTAGTCACAGCTGGATTTGTTTCTCGCGATTTTACCTGGCATCTTAAGACGGGTCTAGATTCGAAATTGAGCCATTATCGGCTCAAGGATAATTATTTAAGATTTTATCTCAAATATATTGAACCGAACAAAAAGAAAATTGAAAAGCAAGGGCTGAAACTATTACCTCAATGGCAATCTGCGATGGGGTTACAGTTTGAAAATCTTGTCCTAAGTAACCGAAAAGTAGTACAAAAATCCTTGGTATCGATCCTTCTGAAATTGTGAATGACAATCCATTTTTTCAGCGTAAAGCGAATGATCGAGGGGGATGCCAAATTGATTACATGATCCAAACAAAATTTGGCACCTGTTATCTATGCGAAATCAAATTTAACGCTCAGGAAATTACAAAAAACGTCATAAGTGAAGTTAAACTGAAAATCAAAAGTTTAGCTCTTCCTAGAAACATGTCCATAAGACCTGTTTTAATTCACGTGAATGGCGTTGATGAATATGTATTGGAAAGTGATTTCTTTTCCTCGATTATCGATTTTAATGATCTTCTACACAAACACTGAGCTTAACTCATTTACCTTATGGGGTAAACGCATTAATCGATTGCGGCGTAACCAATCAATTTTCATGGTAACATTTGTTCCTAATGCAAAACCATGTCCTTCGGGAAAAGTATAGTAAATAAGAAAAGGAGCACACCTATCCATACGTGATGAAAGTGCTCTAATATCATTGACTGTCACCACATCGTTTTCTTGTCCTCCACATTCTGAAAAGCCAATTGTCTCAGCAAAAACAATCTCATTCCCATCAACTTGACTAACTTTTGTTTCAAGGCTTTGTTGGTAAGGATTATCCCAAAAGATTTTTTTCATGAGGACTCCTTTACAGAAACGATCTCTCCACTCGTTAACTTTTGTAGCTCTTTTGCTGGCAAGCTAAACACGGCATAGGGTGTACCCGCTGCTGCCCATAAGGTTTCGTGGTGGAGCAGATCTTCATCTATGAAGACAAATGATATGGGATTTTTGTGACCTAATGGCGGAATGCCGCCTATTGCAAAACCGGTAATCTCTCGGGTAAAGTCGGCATCAGCCTTTGCAATCTTTTCACCAACAGATCTTTGGATAGATTCTTCATTTACACGGTTTTTGCCGCTTACAAGGACAAGAACAGGTCTTTGTGTTTCTTTTGTACGAAAAAGCAATGATTTTATGATTTGCCCAACTTGACAACCGATCGTCATTGCAGCATCGTTTGCGGTGCGCGTGCTGGCTTTAAGTTCGACGACTTCAAACTTTAACCCTTTTTCATAAAGGGCTCGTTGTACCATCTCTGCGCTCTTGCTAAGTATTGTCATATATTCTCCTATAAATTTTGTGTACTATCATGTACAGTAAGTTCTATTATATCACTTGTGCGTTATAACGCACAAGCAGTTTTTGATTAAGGGCTTCGTTATGGAAATATTAAATCGTATCGCATCAACGTTAAAGACAATGCGAAAGGATCGTAATTGGAGTTTAGATAAAGCTTCACAAGAAACAGGTGTAAGTAAAGCAATGCTTGGTCAGATTGAGCGTGCAGAGTCCAGTCCAACCATTTCTACCCTTTGGAAGATTGCGAGTGGCTTTAATGTCCCTTTTTCTCTTTTTATAACAGACCAAGAATCAGGCTATGAGACTAGCCAAACAAAAACCATTCATCAAAGTGATAACAAAATTAAGGTTCGTCCGATTTTTCCTTTTGACGCGAAGCTCAAATGTGAGATATTTTTAATTGAACTTTTGCCAGGTTGCGAACACATATCTTCTCCACATCAACCAAATGTTATTGAACACGTATTAGTAGTTGAAGGGTCCATGGAAGTCTTTTCGAATTCACATTGGACACAATTATCTAAGGGCCAGGGCCTTCGCTTTGACGCATGCCAACCTCATGGTTACCGCAACATTTCTGAACAAACCTCAACTATATATGACATTATTCATTACCCGTCTATTTAACTATCACCATTTTAAACTTATCAAAGGTAAAATAATTTTTTTATGAAAACTTTAAAACTTGTGTCCATCTATTTTGTATTTTTTCTTCAAAATATTGCAAATGGGGGAATCTATCTTGAAATGCCGAAGGATTTTCATCCAAAAGCTGCAGTCGTGGGATGCTGTTTTCTGCGCCACCAAGATAAAATTCTGCTTTTGCATCGACAAGATGGTAAAGCTGAAGGTAATCGATGGGGAATTCCAGGAGGCAAATTAAACAAAAATGAACCTCTGATAGATGCGATTGCGCGTGAAGTTTTTGAAGAAACGGGCTTTCAATTAGATAACGAAAAAATCCATTACATCGGCAAAGTCTATATTAAAGTTCCTAATTTTGATTTTGAATATCATATGGCTAGTTATCTAGACGAGATTGAGAATCCAGGTAATGTAAAAATTAACATAAAAGAGCATAAGGGATTTACATGGGTCAATCCTAAGGATGCCTTAAAAATGGATCTAATGACAGATGAAGATACCTGTTTTGAAATCGTTTTTGGCCTCGGTAGAATAAAAAAGTGAATTTATTATTATAGCCATTTCACATTGTAGGTTACTAAAATTGTCTTTTTCAAATGCCGAGTTCATTATTAATTGTCTGAATGCCAATTATGGTATTCAAATTGCTGTGCTTACACTTCTTCCCCTGGGCGCGGATATGAATGCGTCAGTATTTAAAGCTAAAACGTATGATCAGGCATCTTATTTCGTAAAGCTAAAACGTGGCCATCATTTTGACATTAGCGTTACCCTACTAGCATTGCTGCAGGCATCTGGAATTCAACAGATTATTTCCCCTATCAAAGCAATCGATGGCAAACAAATGCAGTACATCGACGATTTTACTCTTATTGTGTATCCATTTATTCAGGGACAGAATGGGTTTTGCACTCAACTAACGGATGATCAATGGAAAATCTTAGGCAAAACGTTGAAGCAAATCCATGAATTCAATGTCCCACCATCAATCAAAGATCAGATTAGGAAAGAAAACTATTCGTCCAAGTGGAGAGAAGCCTTCCGATCACTTGATGCTTATATGGATGGAGGCATAGAAGGTGATGAAACGTCGTTAAAACTACAGGAATTTATGAGCGGTCGAAAAGCGATCATTCACCGTTTGGTAAATCGAGCTGAATCTCTAAGCCAAATAATTCAGGAACAATCGTCAGAATTCGTGCTTTGTCATTCTGACATTCATGGTGGCAACATATTGATAGATAGAAATGGTGCTATCTACATAGTGGATTGGGACGAGCCAATTATGGCCCCCAAGGAGCGCGATCTCATGTTTATTGGGGGTGGTGTTTCTAATGTTTGGAATAATGCGCACGAAGAAGAATTTTTTTATGGAGGGTACGGAAAAACACAAATCAATAGGGTAATCCTAGCTTATTACCGACATGAAAGAGTTGTACAAGATATTGTAGAGTACGGCCAAGCGTTGCTTTTGACATCCGATGGAGGAGAAGATAGGTTAGAAATGTATAAACAATTTATGGGCATGTTTGTAGCAAACGGTGTGGTAGAAATAGCATTTAAAACCGATGAGGAAGTATTTTAAAGAGAGAAAAAAATGGATAATCTTGCTGATTTGTATTGTCGAAAGCATAATCTTTTCAATGCAAAAAACAGGATCTACGACAGAGGAGGGAGGAGGATTCACCGAAGATGATGAATAAAACCCATGCCAAAAAATTTGCTCTGATTGGTCTACCAGGAAGCGGAAAATCTACATTCGCTTCAAAGTTAGGAAGGATTTTAAACCTTCCTGTCCACCATTTAGATAAGCATATGTTCGAGCCTGATGGAAAAAAGAAAGATAAGAAAGAATTCATAGAAATTCAAAAAGCCATGCTCGATGAAAAAGCATGGCTCGTTGAAGGATTGCTCTTTTTCGACTTTCGAAATGAGATTTGATAAGGCGGATGTTTTGATCTACTTCCATTTTTCTCGTCTTGTTTGTTTTTTCAGGCTTTTCAAAAGGATATTTAACTATGAAAAAGACTTTGGTAGCTTGAGAGCTGTCACAAGGGAAATTTTGAAATATACGTGGAATTTTGATAAGGAGAAAAGAGCTAGTACACTGTAAGGTAAATCCGTACCCATCAAACTGAGGACAGATTTACCTTACAGGGTACTAGAATTGAAGAGCTTAGACAGAAATATCCTCAACCGAATTTATTGTTTTTAGAAGTCAAAATAACGCCGACTTTTTTTTTTTGAAATCCTTTATTAAATCCTCGAATAACAATTCCTAATCCGCGAAAAATAGTTTTTTTCGTCGGGAGAACCTTTGTTTATAATGATACGAAAGTAGAAAAGAGGAAAATTTTCGGCTGGCTACTCTAGGAAAATTATATTCGCAACTCTTTTAAAAAATGATAAGAGCTTGTTAAAAAGGCGAATTTTACATAGGTTAAACTCACAACCCTTTATTTTTAGTTTATTCTTGCTGCAACGAAGGCTTACAATGGTTAATAAAGTAACCTTGGCTTTTCCTTTAACTTCTTTTTGTTTTAAAGAATGGCCCAATAATTATAAATCACGTAACATGGGTCAAAACAATTGTTTTGGCTCTCAAATCCTATCTCATTGCTTTCGCTTAATTTCCCCTCTTGTCTAAGGAAATAGATATAAGAAACAGGAAGGAATTTGAGAGGGGCCTGCTCAAGAGCATAAATTTAAATGAAAGAAAGTTCTCCATATGTTATGAAAATTTTAATTTGTTTTAGTCTTCTGCTGTCTTTCTCTACGTCTTTAAAGGCTGAGGAATACAATATTCCGTCTTCAATTCGCTTTACAATTGAGCGTGAAGAGAATGCATTACCAATTGTCTATTATTTTAGTCCCCCTGATACCGCCCAAGATTATCCAATTCTTCTACTTTGTGAAGGGTCTTCCAGCAAAGGAGATGTGGACAGTGTGTACTTCATTCGAGAATATTTCGCTGAAAGAATCCAATCTTTCCAAGCAGGATACCTTACAGTTGAAAAATGGGGAGTTGATGGCAATCAGATTGATGAGAAAGAATTCTGGGGCCACTACACTCGTTCTCAACGACTTGAAGATCACTTAAAAGTGATCGAACACCTTAAAGAACACCCTCCTACAGGCTGGAACGGTAAATTCATTTTTATAGGAGTGTCAGAAGGCGGTCCACTAGTTACAGACCTCTCTACAATGTACTCTAATACTATTGCAACAATCAACTGGGTTGGAGCTGGAGATTGGGGGTGGGCTGACGAACTATGGCAGTTTTTTGAAAGCTGGAAACAGCGATCATTTTGGATACGATTATACGATTCAATTCCAAGATGTTTTCCTTTTTCTTGGGATATCCCTCCAACTCGTCAAGAATTTGATGCCCTTGTAGAACATATCATAAGGAACCCTACTCCCAATGAATCGATGGGGGGCATGACCTACCTTTATCACGCAGACGCATTCTTGAAATCTCCTATCGACTATAGCAAAATCCGGTCTCCATTTTTAGTCGTAAAGGGAACAGCAGATAGCGACATAGCTTCCTACGACCAGTTTGTTCATAAGGCTATAGAAGCCGGAGCTCCAATCACCTATTTCCGCATCGAAGGCATGGATCACTGGCTCAGAAAAAGACCCGATGTTATTGATCAATCTTTTGATTGGCTAAAAATACAGTTGAGGCGAATTTTGAATGAAAGATAATTGAGATTCATTAAACATGCGACCTTAAGCCAGAGAAAATAATTTTAAAAATTAAAAATAAATTCAGTTGTACGCTCTAATCCATTAATAGCAGTTACATAAATTTTTGAAATTTCTGTTTCAAATTGAGTTCTGTCTAAGCTCATTTTTGCTAAGGCCGTCACAAGCATTTTCTCATCACGAAATTTGCCTATAGTCAAATGAGGATGAAATGAAAAACGGAAATCTCTAAAATTCGATAATAAGCCAGAGTATAAACGATCATGTAATTCAATAATTTGATCATTACCTTTTTTTACATTCAAAAATATATATTGATCAAAAGTACCGGTAAAATCGTGTAATTTAATCAAAAATGGGTTGATATCTTTCAAAACCCATTGAATATGTTCATAAAGAGCTTGTGTTGAAATAGTACTTTCAAAGGGAAAAACTAAAGTAATATGAGGCAGAATTAACTTAAATAGAGGATCGTATTGAATTCGCAAGATTTCTATGTTCTGAATATTACTAAATTCTGGAAAAAGATGTATAGTTCTTTTCATTACAAATTAACCTATATTATGGAAAAAATATTAGTTTATATCTTTATGAAGATAAAGAAAGATTCTAGAGTATTTATAAACCGAAAAAGTGACCGACACTCTTAAAAACTACCCTTTAATTTGGTCGCCATAATGTCTCAAATAAAATCAGTCAGTCTCTTTCCAAGAATAAATAGTGAATTAATTCACATCCGAACTAAGAAAATTTTCTCTAAGAAACCTTTTCAGCCAAAGTTTTGAAGCATCCAAGCGCCTGCACTTTTAAATTCTCATAGGAATCATCGGACTTCTCGGAGCGCTAATGCATCATCCACTAACATTTGTGCAGCGACGATTGCTTTAATACTATCAGTATGGGGTATTCTGTTATTTTGCTCATCTAGGTCAAAAATTCCACAGTCACTGTAACAAGACAAGTCGTCCCAGTCCGGACGGTCGATCACCGGATAAATACAAGCACCCAAAAGAGGAATTCCTTCCATTATCGCGATGCAACACTCCTGTGCAATCTCTTGGATCCATGCAGCCCTACCTTGACCGTAGTGTCCTGTTTCAGAAAGAATTAAAGGTCTGTTATAGCGTAAGTATGCATCTTTAAGCATCGTAGAGACTTTAGTTCGTCTAGGCACAGTTTCCGGCCAAGGCAGTGTTCCTATTCCGTCTTCCCACTGGCCATTACAATAATAATTGAAACCAAGTATATCCAGATAACTTTCTTTTCCTCCCAGCTCTGGACACATCCTTCCTGCTATTATATCCATTGCCTGATATTGATGCTCATTTATAGTATTTATGCGTGTCCAGTCCGCATCTTCAGGGCCATGGATGCTGATTAATGGTTCAACAAGTACTATTCTGCAATCAGGATCCGCATTTTTAAGCTTTTCAATTCCTAGTATTGCAGCCTTGCAAAGGTGATATTTAATATCAAAACCACTGTTGACAGCAAACGGGACTGTACCGCGTACATCCCCTGAATGCCAGGAAAGGAAGCTTATCTCATTAATTGGGACTACGTAAAGCTGATGCTGCGTAGCAGCCTTATGAAATTCGGCAAAAGCCGTGCAGAGGGCCTCAAAGCGGGCACAGAAATGGGGATGCGTTGGGTAAATGCCTTCAGGATAGCCAAAGTGGCAAAGGTCCCATAATATCTGCATACCAGTAGCATTTGCAGCTTTAATTCTGGCCTCAACTTCAGAAAAATCAAATAAAAAAGGAGCCTTTTCTACTTCACTCCAGCAAATTCCCTCACGAGCAACATGTATTCCGAGGGTGACAAGATCCCTGTAATCCTCCATTAAACGAATATCATGCTCTGTTACTTTCAGTAAATTTATACGTTCGCCCGAACGGTTAATATGGTCGGCACATTCATAGCCCCCCATAAAAAAAGTTTTGAAAGTATTCATAATGCCTTTGAATTTGTTAGCGCCATACACTCTTGGTTAAGTGATCCAAAAAGATCTAGTGCATTTTTGATGGCCTGGTCCATGTTAAAATATTTATAATTAGCCAATCTGCCCACAAAGTAAACATCAAGAAGCTTATCTGCTTCTTCTTTGTACCGTTCGTAAATCAGTTGGTTCTTCTGGGTGGGCACCGGATAATAAGGCTCTCCCTCATCTGTTGAATATTCGCGCACTATCGTCGTCTTTTCTGACTGCTGGTTGCCAAAATGTTTGTATTCGATAATCCGAGTAAAGTCAACTTCCGTTCCCGCATAGTTTATCACAGAGTTCTCTTGGTAAATTACTTGATTGATTGTTTCTGAAACAAAATTGATCGATCTATATTCCAGTTTGTCTTTTAAACTGTGCTTAAAATCAAAAAACCTATCAATAGGTCCTGTGTAAAATAATTTTTTATACCCTTCGATCTGTTCTTTAATATCAAAATAATCCACGTTAAGCATTACTTCAATATTAGGGTGGTCTAGCATATTGCGAAATATCTCTGTATATCCCTTCTTGGGTAAAGCCTGATACGTATCAGTAAAATACCGATCATCATAATTCGTTCTTACCGGAATTCGATTTAGCACCGAAGCATCCAATTCATGGGGATACTTATCCCATTGTTTTTTTGTATAGTGCTTAAACATTTTCTCATACAGCACAGGCCCAACTTTTGCCAAAGCGGCCTCTTCCCCATTAGCGGGTTCCTCAATCTCCTTACGGTTATCCTTGAGCCATTCTTCCATTTCCTTTTCCCTAGTCATGGAAAGTCCGAAAAGTTTATTAACAGTCGTGATATTGACAGGAATCGGCACAAGTTCCCCTTCGACATTTGCCAACACTTTATGCTCCCACGGATACCATTCAGAAAAGCGGTTAACATATTCCCATACCTCTGGAAAATTGGTATGGAAAAGATGTGCTCCATATTTGGATACCATGATTCCGTTCTCATCAATATAGTCATAGCAATTGCCCGCAATATGATTGCGTTTTTCAATGATCAAGACTTTCTTCCCTGAATTCGCGTAGCGTTCAGCCAAAACGGAACCAGATATTCCTGCGCCAATTATAATTATTTCTGCATTTTTCAATGTTTAGCCGCTTTAAGATGTATTTGCATAGAAGTTACCGTGTTATCCCAAGAGGTCTTTTCGAGGATAACATCATATTCATGTTTCATAAATGTGTCCGGAGTGGCGTGCAAAGCATCATCAATTGCCTCCTCAAATTCCTGTGCATTATGTACAATAGATACACAGTGTGCATAGTCACGGACCACATCTGTAATTGCTGTGGAAGCAATAGGCTTATGTGCTGCCATGTATTCAAGTGTTTTTGTAGGGCTTATATATTTTGTAGCATCATTAAGCGCAAATGGCATCATTGCCAGGTCAAATGCTTTTAAATACGCTGGTAAATCTTTATAATCTTTCATTCCCAGGTAATGAATGTTGTGACTTTTAGGGAGATCATGCTCATTGATTTTGGCTAGTGGACCTATCATTACAAAGGAAACATCAGGTCGACGACGCGCAATTTCATCCAATAATACCAAGTCAATTCTCTCATCAATCACACCAAAATAACCGACCAATGGCGAAGGTATAGAGGCTATGTCTGCAGGTATAGCAATACCGTTTAGTGCATTTGCAAAATGGAACTGGTCGACAGAACTGGGAAAACAATGAACATTTTTATGTAGCTTTACCTTTGATTCATAAAGAGATTTGCCCCCAGTAAATACAAGGTCAGCGTTAGCTACAAGATACTGTTCCTGCTCTATAAGTTTTTTAGGGGCCCCTTTAAAAAGGGACAACTCGTCCATACAATCATAGATGATCGTGCTGAAATCAAAATAATCTATAAGTGGTATAAATGACGGAGAGTAAAACCATCCTATCGTATTTGAGCCTTTATTTACATACCGTGGCAAGATGCACTTAATTTCTGCTATGCTGTTCACATTTGGCTGTAGAACATGTAGTGTTTCGCTTACTTTTACAAGCCTGCTTTCTTTTTCGTTTTCACGCCGCCAGGGCTCTTCAATAAATAGCACCTTATATTGCTTTGCCATCCTACTAATAATATGTTGTGGCCTCTGGTAGACAAAGTCCCATCTTAAATGGCAAAACACAATCATATCATATAAATGCTGATGCATTTCGTTGTGGCTTTCACTTTTAAAATTTTTTAGGGAAGTAATATGCATAATAATTTCACTTGTTGGTTAGGGATAAAATGCTGATATACCCATACTGGTATATAGCAGTAATATCGTTTTATGCCACTTCATGAAGGACGGCTTTTGTTTCCTTTTCCCCATTGTACTTCTTCGTACAGGCAGGCTGCTTGGCTTCGCAAAAGAATAGAGACAAAACGCGGATCGAACCATTAGGCACTATTCATGGTACCACTCTACCTTGAGGCAGAATTACACATATCTCGTAACCGACAAGATTCTGCTATTTATAATTTTTCTACTTCTAAGACACTTCTCCCGCCGTAAATATAAATATACCTTCAATTACACATCCAATTTTTGGCACCCTGATTTAGTTGTTCTTGATTTGGGCTGGATCGGCATTGGCCTGTGATGGTTTTTTATGATAACTTTTTTAAATGACGCTGTCAATCGCCCATAACAAAATGATGATTAAAAATTACTGTCAAAGCTACGAAATACAGCTTTCATTTTGTTGCCTAAATGACGAAATCTTTCCCAAGAAGGCGTAAGAATTGGATTAATAGAAAAGATGGAATATGCTATAGCGCACAAAGGTTATTTAATTTTTTCAATCCAAGAAAAAAAATTCCTTTCGGGAAGCCACTTCTTAAGCTCCTCTTTGTTGGTAATTGAAAGATGACACTAAAATTCTCCCTCTAATTCAATTTGAGAATTTAGGTTATCATTCCATTGGTTTGGTCCGATAGCCGCCAATCACAATGCTGGCAGCCAAAATTACAAGGTTTTTTACAACAAACTCCCCTTCTAATGTCAGAAAAAAAGGATTGCCGGTGAAAAAAAGCGGTGGATTGAGAAAAACACTCATAAGGATCCCTCCTATTTGTAACCACAAAAAAATGAGAGTGATCTTAAGGTAAATTTTAAATAGTAGTCCTAATCCTACTAAAACTTCCCATATCCCAAGAAAGATGATGACCCCGGGGTAATCTTTTGTAAAAGTAAAAGTTTGCTCTATAACGTGTACAACCGGGCTGACATTAAATATTTTTAAAAGGCCAAACCATAAAAATACAACTCCAAGCCCAACTCTAAGAAGCCAAATACCCCAATTACGCATTTCTCTGATTGCCGTTTTTTCGATTTGCTTTACTGTCTCTTGCGGATTTTGCTCCATCTAAGACTCCTTTTTTAAATACTTTGATTTTGGCCTTTTACTTCAGCAATGAGACCCTCATTGCTTGTCATTTTAATATGCCGTTTTTTCTAAAGACAAGAGAGATCCCAGCCGCACTTTTGAAGGCAAAATAACTCGCATGCCAAATGACGATGAGACCTGCAAATAAAAGGATTTTTTGATAAAAACCGCTCATTTTCCATGTATAACAAATAAGTAATTTTTTAATTTTTTTTACTTTCGTGCAATACGTCATCGCATTAACTTTTATCCAGTGGTAATAGAAGTGCTATTTGGATTATTGTTATTAAAAAAGAGATGAGATCAAAAGCAATGAAGGAAAAAATTGGAATGCACCGGAGTCCAAAAGAAGATTTCGATCATCCAAAATTGCAGGAGGGATATCCATTGAAAAATCACGTTTTTTTACCGTCTTTATCGCGATGAATGGGAAAATTTAAGGAGAGCTATGAATAAAATATCTTTTGTTATCGGTGCTTCTGGCTCAGGGAAAACGACAGTTATAGAAGCTTTAGATAAAGCAGGTCTTCCTAACTTTAAGACAGTTTATTTTGATAGTATTGGAGCACCTTCGTTGGAGGAAATGAACGCAAAGTACAACGGTCCTGAGGAATGGCAAAGAGTAAAAACAGCTGAATGGGTCAAAATAATTAGGAAACATTTACGTTCGATACTCATGTAATTTTGGACGGCCAGACACGGCCACTTTTTATTGAGGAAGCATGTATTGAAAACGAGATAACGGCTTACGCAGTGATTTTAATTGATTGCTCGGATAAAGAAAGAACAAAGCGTCTTGTTGCTCGGGGACATTCAGACCTTGCGAATGCACAGATGATGAATTGGGCTAGATATTTAAAACAAGAGAGTCAAAAACGGGATTATCCAATAATTGATAATACCCATCTTACAGTTGAAGAAACGCTGAAAGAATTAGTACGCCATGTCATTTAAATTGTAAGTTTAGGAAAAGGGTGCCTTTTGAGATTTCGACCCCCGGGCTTTGGCGTCTTCCAAACAGACAATTTAAACGCGTGCCTAAAGAAAGAAGAATATAAATAAACAGAACTAAAGATCACTTCCCCATAAATGCGATTAAACATGAAAAAAATGATAGAGATTAAGCAGCAACCCTTAACCCAAGACTTGAAAAGCCAAGTTGATGAAGGATTTACTCATCATGCTATTTCCATTGTAGGGCACGATGAAAAATTTGAACCTGTGGCTTTTGTGGCCCTAGAAGAAAATCGCATGGTTGGAATAGTTGTGGGACAACTTTTTTGGGGTGCTTTGCATGTAAAGTATCTCTTTGTTCATGATCATTACCGTGGCAAAGGCTTAGGTTCTCGCCTGATGGAACAGGTGATTGCGTATGGATACGCAAACAAATGTCCCTTTGCCTTTGTTGAAACTATGAGTTTTCAAGCACTCGAATTCTATACAAAACTAGGTTTTCAGTTAGAGCTCACACGCTTTGGATATGCACATGGAACTTCCTTTCACTATTTAAGAAAAGACTTACAAGAGAAAGTTAATGGTTAAAATTGCGACATGCCAGCTGACACCAGCTTCTGATGCCGCAGCAAGAATGGTTCAGATAAGAACCATCCTGATGAATGCTGAAGCAGATCATGTTGACTTTCTTTGTTTTCCTGAAGGCTGTTTGACTGGTTACTATGCAACAGGAAATCTTGCGATTAAAAACTCATTAGAGGTAGGGAAAAGAGATTTTTTGGAATGGCTTGATGTATTAAAAAATTCCAGCGCTACAATTATCGTCGGATTTAACGAACGACTGGGTAGTCACCTTTTTGATTCTGCCGCAATTGTGGAAAATGGCAAACTTCTTGGAGTCCAAAGAAAGCACTATCTCTACCATGACTATTTTACTTCGGGCAACTCTTTTTCGTCTTTTAAAAGCAAAAACATCTTTTTCGGTGTAGTAATCTGTCTTGATACTATTTATTTTGAACCTGCCCGCATACTTGCACTGCAAGGTTCTACAATTCTTTTTTCACCAATGTGTAACCGAGTCTCATTAAACCATCCCTATGCAAAAAGACCTCCTTACTACAGCCATTTCGTTGCACGTTCTTTTGAAAACCGTTGCTGGCTTGTTTCAGCTGATTGGATATGGCCACAAGATGATGTTTCGGTTTGCCCGGGTCATAGCGTAATCTATGATCCCGATGGAAGAGAAGTCGCTCGTAGTAAAGAAGGGAAAGAGCAACTATTAATTTTTGACATTCCTTTAGACCAGTTGCTTCAAGAAAAAGGACGACGCGTATATGGGAGTTTCCCTCTTGCACAAGAAGTAGCAAAATTATCAACACAAGAAGCTATATGAAGTAGAAAAGGCAACTTCTTGCTATTGCCCAAAATGCATTTCCAAAATGTAATCGAATTGATGATTATAAAATTTTACCGGAGGTGCTTAAAATACAACCTATAAACTTCAGGTTGGAGCAACGTATTTGTGCCGCTATGGCTATATGCCAATGCCGTCAACTTAAGGAAATTGTCTTACAGCTAAGCTTCATTGTGTCACCCCTGCCAGGGTTTAGTTGTGATGCCCACACAACTAAGCCCTGGCAGGGTAAGCGTCATTTCAACCCATCCGAGTTTTCAATGATCTTTGCGCCCTTTGCGACTTTTGCTGCTTCTTTGCGTTAAAAAAAACAATCTAGATCATCAAATAGATAGAACTAAAGGTTTAAACTACGCTAAAGAAGTTTTATTCAAAGATTTAACAGTGCACTAGATTAATTTTAACGCAAAGAAACAGCAAAAGACACAAAGGACCCAAAGAAAAGTCGGTAGATAAAATTTACGCTTACCCGGCAGGGGCGACACATGGATTTTAGTCTAAAGCATTATTTTTCATCGAGTTGAAAGGAACATTTGTCTTACATTTCGATTCAAAAAACTTCTTGAAAGAATTGCTCATGTTGTTAAATTCAACAGACTGATCTATAAATACTGCATGACCTGCATTAGAAATTACATGTACTTTTTCTCTCCATAGATTTTTAAACTTCACTTCTTGAATGATATAATCATTATTAATTCCCGCATCCTGCTCTCCTGCAATAACAGCTATAGGCAAAGGCCATTCGCTCACAATTTTCAATTCATTTTGCCCAATTCCTTTAAGAATGGATTGTGGGTAGATCGTTTTAGCTCTGCGAAAATATTCTGTTGACTCGGAAAATTACTTTTTGTGTTTAGAGGGGCTGCCCTGTGAATCAACCTTTTTTTCACCCTTTTTCGAATTTCTTTTAAAATGGCAATGCTATAAAATGTTGTGTAAATTCTTTCTGTATTCGAAAGAATACTTGAAGGTACACAGCCTTAGAAAAATTTACTGATCACTATAGGGAGTAGAGGTTTAAGTTTATATGACTAATGAAAAGAGAGACCCCTAATGAAGATAAGTACAAAACGCTTGGTTCTTAGACCATGGCATGAAGAAGATTTTGAGCCATTTGCTCAGATGAATTCGGATCCGCGGGTCATGGAATATTTTCCGTCATTACTAAGCCATCAGGAAAGCGATGACTTTGCTAAGCGCCTTTCTGCCAAATTACAAAAACAAGGATGGGGATTGTGGGCAGTATCTGTCCCAGGGCTTTCTGATTTCATCGGTTTCATAGGTTTATCAGAGCCGTCATTTAGTGCTCATTTTACACCTGCTGTTGAAATTGGATGGCGTTTAGCTTATGACTTTTGGGGGAAAGGATATGTCACAGAAGGTGCTTTAGAAGTTCTTAAATATGGATTTGACACTCTCAATCTCCCTCAAATTGTCTCTTTTACATCTGTTCATAATCATCGTTCAATACAAGTCATGAAGAGAATAGGGCTACATCACGATCCTGTTGATGACTTTGACCATCCCATGCTTCCAGAAGGCCATATATTAAGACGCCATGTTTTATATCGTTTAAATCGTTACGAATGAGCCCATTGTGTCCCTTTGAAAGGTATAACCAAAAAAATTATTTTTTTAAATTATTTATTTTTTTCACATGATTTTTCATGAATGTTTTAATTAAATTGTAAATTTCTTGTTGCTCTTCTTTTTCTATCATAATATATTAATTTATCTTTTTTCTTATTTTTTTTGATTGCTAATTGTTTTGCAATTTTTAAGGTTTCTTTTGTAGGAATAACACCCAGATCTAAAATTTTTTGAATGATGACTTTTGAAGAATAGTTTAGAGATAAATTTAAAGTTATTTCTGTTGGAGTAACACCTTTTTTCAAAATAAAATCAACTTTATCAGTAGAATTTGGCAACATTATTAAAATATTTAACGTTTCTAAAGTAGCTTCAGCCCCAAATTCTAACAAACATTTTATAGCTTCCAAAGGTAATTCATCACATGCTAGGTTTAAGGTTTCTGTAGTTGGTATTCCCCCAGATTTTAATAATATTCTTATAATGTCTTCAAAATCACATTCATTACGACAATCAATAATTGCAAAGTTTAATGTTTCAGTCGATGCAACCGCACCAAATTTTATTAAAAACTCCAACAGAAATTTTATTGGATAAAAATTCTTTCTACTCATCACAATTTCTAATGTCTCTGCTGTGGGAAGAGCTCCTTCGCACATTAAAGACTCAATCTCACAAATATCTAATAACACTGAGTTCTAAATGAAATTATTGAGTTGTTTATGCAAATTTTTATATTTTTCTGAAGAAAAAATTAAATCATAGAACACTTGAGGCTTTTGAACTTTATAAAACTCAGTAAAAAATGACTTGTAAATAAGCGCAAACTCATCATTTGGTAAAGAAGATAGAACCTTAATGACATTTTCTTTGATGTCTTTCTTAGAAATTAAATAATTTTCTTTTAACTGTAAAATCGGCAAATTCAAGTCGATAATTTTTTGGTTTACCAAATTTTTAATTTTTTGTTTCTGCTCTCCATACAAGTCTTTTTTTAAATTTCTCGAAAAAATAGAAATTACTTTTTTTGTTATAGCAAAATCTTTATGTAAAATACTAATTGCAACAGCTTTATACCATATTGTACTCACTAATGATACAGATCGAAGATTACGTCTATTTAAACAGGAAATTACTATATTTAAAGTATCGTGATTCAAAATAGGATCAAGTTGATTTTGAGAGGGATTTATGATAGATGAATAATCACCAGGTTTATAGGACACTCAGGGCAATTTCATGAAAATTTATTGATAAATTAATTTCTCTATATGTAGTATTTCAGTCTAACCTAGGAGTATGGTATGACTGAAAATGATATAGACAATGAAAGTTGCAATGTATTGAGAAACTC
>JACCRY010000008.1 GCA_013813265.1 Parachlamydiaceae bacterium | reverse complement strand
TTGTGCGAGCGTTGAATACTCTCACATCATACCAGAAAAGGTTTTTTCAAGTCTTTTGTTTTTTTAAAATTTTAGTATTATTTTAGAAAATCACTTCGTTCTTGAGTTTTGCAATTCCCTCAAAGGAAAAATATTTTGAAAAAAGTCATCTGTACGGTGCAAGTAAAGAATAGCATGGGTCTTCACACAAGACCTGCAACTACAATCGTAAAGATTTTACAAAACTATAAGTGTGATGTTCACTTTAAGTGTCGAAAAGAAACAATCAACGCAAAAAGTATTTTAAACATATTGATACTTGCTGCTCAAAAAGATTCAAAAATCACGATTATTGCAGATGGTGTTGACGCAGATGAGGCCTCAGCAAAGCTGATAGAAGCTTTTGATAATCACTTTGGGGAGCAGCCCTCATGAAGGTAAATCTAGAAGAGATTTACCTAAAGGGATCTCCAATTTCTCCAGGTATCGCCATGGGTACCCTTTTTTTTTGTCGTTTTACGAATGACTCTATTGTCGAACGTGCGATCCAGACAAACGAAATTGAGGCTGAGCTGCATCGTTATCGAGTAGCCATTATTCAGGCTCGCAAAAAACTTGAAAGCTTAAAATATCTTTTACAGAAAGGGCAAAGTGACGAAAATACTTTGATTTTAGAAGCGCATTTACAGCTTTTGGAAGATCCTGTCATCATTGATGATATTGAAAGTGAAATTCGAAAATTGAAGAAAAATGCAGAGTTCGTTTTGCAAAAAACTGTTCGCACTTATAGAAAAAAATTTAATGCAATTTCGGACGCCTTTTTTCGCGAACGATTTTCTGATTTGCAAGCAATTGTACGTCGAATTCTAGATTGCTTAAAAGGTGAAGTTAAAGTTTCATGTAATGAAATTGGAGGTTCCATTGTTTACGCAAGGGAATTATCCGTCGTAGATTTTATTGAAGTCAATATTGACCGTGCACAGGCATTTATCACTGAGGTTAATGGGGCAACTTCACATGCCGCCATTACCATTAAGGCCAAGGGCATCCCGTTTATTACTTCTATTGCAAATGATGTTATTGAACGCTTAGTAACTCCTGAAACTGTAGTCATTGTCGATGGTTTCACTGGGGATTTGTTCATTAATCCCAGAGAAGAAACTCTTTTGCGATATGCGCCAAGGGCATATAGCTGTGAGAATACCGAAGATATGCATAGAGTTAAAAAAAAGAAAATGGTGCTTGCTGAAACTCCCATTCCATACAATGCTGGCAATATACGCCTTTCTGCTAATGCTGAAACTGCCCATGAGGCTAAACAGCTTTATGCGGATGGTGTAGGGAGTATTGGCCTTTTTCGTTCGGAATATGCGTTTTTATCTCATGCTGATTTTCCGGGGGAAGAAGAGCAATTTCAGAATTATAAGAATGTTGTGGAGGCTATGCAAGGGCTTCCAGTTGTCATACGGGTTTTTGATTTGGGTGGTGATAAGTATCTTTTAGGACAGAAAATGTCCTTCGAAAGTAATCCCTTTCTTGGGTGCCGAGGGATTCGCCTTTTGTTGCGTGAAAGAGAGCTTTTTAAAACTCAATTAAAAGCTATAATCCGTGCAAGTGCATATGGAAATCTTAGCATTCTATTGCCAATGATATCTTCACTTGATGAACTGCTTGAAACTAAGGAATTGTTAAAATGCTCACAAGATGAGCTGGAAAGTGCACAAGGGGCTATTTTTCAGAAGATTCGAGTTGGTTGCATGATTGAAGTTCCATCTGCAGCTGTGCTCGCAGATGTACTCGCTAAAGAATGCGATTTTTTCTCTATCGGTACAAATGATCTTGTGCAATACACGTTGGCAATAGATCGAAGTAATCATATCTCAAATGATCTTTATACACCGATACATCCTAGTATTATTCGTTTAATAAAAAACATCGTAGAAGAAGCAGATGCAGTAGGAATTCCTGTTTCAGTATGTGGTGAGATGGCTGCTAATCCTGAGTTTACGGCTCTATTAATGGGCCTTGGTGTTCATGAACTTTCCGTTTCAATGATTCATATTCCTTCAATCAGATCTGCTATAGCTGCAACAAATCAACTTGAAGCTTGCGCTCTAGCAAATCAAGCCCTAACAGTAGGTTCATCTGCTGAAGTCGTGGCACTGTGCATCCCTAAGAAGGATAAAGCAAAGTCAAAAGTGAAGGCTGTAGTAAAGGCAGGAACTTAGTAGATCGGGTTAAGAGTGATTGGGAGTGGCTTGAAAGATAGAGAATATAGCACAAATTCCACGCAAAGGCGCAAAGTGAAGTAGTCCTTGAAACACATGGGCAAAGAGAGACTGCTTTAACTTAGTAAAGGGGCTGTCTTAGCGACTGAAGGCATGCCTTCAGCTTGCTAAGACAGTCCATTAGGTACTTTGTTCTGATGACTAAAATTGTCACTGTACACCTACAACAATTATGCCTCAATCGACCCCCTATGTCAGGTCAGACGCCAATCGCTCCACAACTAACGCTGCAAATTTTTTGTGAGCCTGGAGCCACTGAGGTGGGTTTCTGTAGTGGCCAAAACCCTACTTTCAACTTAATTGATCTCTATATTGAGGAAAGTTGCTGTTTAAATTCATTTTCAACCAATCTGACTTTCGCTTGATAAGCTCTTATAGCTAAGGTGGTTTGGTGCATTTGTTGGATTTTCAATTTTTGGATGGAATTTTGGTATTCAAGTTCAATATTTTTTTGCAATACCTCGCAAGATCTTTTGCTTTGATCATATTTATCTTTGGCATCGACATATAGAGGAAAGATTATATTAAGATTTTTTTCTTTTTGAAATATTTCTGCGAATATGTTTGGCGGATTTGCAGATGGATTTAGGGGCTGTATTTTCTTTCTAAGCTCAGCTAAGGAATCTTCTAAATCTTGTACATTTTTTTCATGCGTATTTTTGTTAAACAGTTTTGCATCCACTGCATAATACTGGGTAGCCTCTGAAATAGACTTTTCTTTAGATGCTTTCATTTCTCCAAATATTGTCTTGAAATGATGGTTATTGTTATGAGTGCAAGTATGGAAGTTGCGTGTGTAAATTGCAATGTTCCCCCTTGCATTTTTTATCATAGCAGCTCCATCTGCAGAATTGAATAACCCATCTTCAAAACATGCTAAAAAGTCTTCTGCTTCATCTACACAAATCTGCTGTACGACCATCGATTGCCAACGGTTTTTTAAAGCATTTGTCACATCGATTTCAGAAATATTTAAAAGATGAACGATTCGGTGTCCAGAATATTTTTTCATTAAGCCGTAGGGTAATTCTAGATACTTCTGAATGAGCAATGATTTAATTTCTTTTGAGAGAGGCATTAATTGCTCGATATTATTTTTGGCAAAAAAAGCATCATAGTTAAATGAACTATTTTTGATCTCTGTATCGAAAAGAGCGAAAGAAACCAAAGGAGATTGATAATCACTAGTGTAAATGTGCGTTGTACTGTCCATATTATACCTTTAATTTTTTTGGAATTTGAGAGTTTTAGTTAATTTATATCATAAAAAATATTAAATAGAAAGCTGATTTTTTTATGCATTTTTTTGAAATTAAACTATCCGAAAGGTTCACCTTAAAGCAGTATCAGGTTAAAGCAATTTTCTTTCACTGCTGCGCGGCTCAGACTTTTAATTTGCGATAACCCTACGTTCCGTTTAGGCCTGCCGGCCCTTCACCGCACACGGGGTGAAGGCAATATGAACGACAGAGCTGCGGCAGCAGTGAAAGAACGCGATTCAAAAAACGTTTACATAGATAGCATGATCCGGAATCCCCAGTTACAGGTTGTCTTCAGCTTAACTTTTATAGGCTAATCGCTTCAGCAGAAGCTTCCATTGCGCATCAGAAAGAACCGTCCCTTGCACTTGCACAATCGCAGCGCCTAAAAGAGCCCCATAATCTGCACAAACATCAAAAGATTTCCCAGAAAGGTGTCCATGTAGAAATCCAGCTGCAAATAGGTCTCCGGCACCTGTGGTGTCTACAGGGTGATCTACAGGGTAGGCAGGGTAGTGAACTACAGATTCCTTATGGCCAACAAAACAGCCTTCTTTCCCTAGGGAAACAACTGCCAAAGGGCAGAGATTCTTAAGCGCAGTGCATCCTTCTTCCGAAGTTTTTCCTGTTATAAGGTGAGCTTCTAATTTATTGGCAAAACAAATATCAATAAATTGTGAAAGGAGTTTCAAAATGTTGTCTTTATGTGCTTCAACAATTTCAAAACTCGATAAATCGAAGGAAATTTTGGCTCCGGCCTCTTTTGCATATTGCATAGCACATTCTGTTAGCCCAGGATAGAGCAGGGTATAGCCTTCAATATGTACAAATTTAACATTTTCAAATTGATCAGGAATTAAGTCAGTGGGGGAAATTTCTTTATGGGCTCCAAGGTAGGAGCGGCAAGTGCGTTCTCCGTCGGGGGTGACAAGGGATACCACTTGGCCTGTGGGGGTAGAACTTTTTGAATATAGGGTTTCAATGCCTAGAGTCTCCAAATTGTTTAAAAGGGAATTGCCGATCTTGTCATCACCTATTTTTCCCATTAAAGCACATTTACGTCCAAGATGTGCTAGGCTACGGATGACATTTGCACAGCTTCCTCCAGGAATTAATGGAGAAGTAGAATTTGTTAAACGAAGAAGCTCTTCCATTCCTTGATATTCGACGGTTTCCATACCACCTTTCTTCCCAGGGAGCTGTGAAATTAGCTCATCAGTAACATTGACGATTTGATCGGCTAGGAGAGCTCCAACACCTAAAACATCAAGTGGCTTAGTTCGTTTCACGAGACGACTTAAGAAGATTTATTTTCGGGCGGTTGATTTTTTTTGATTTGGTCTTAGGCTTCATTTGTAGCAATCGTGAAATGTATGAACGGTTTGCGTAGAGATAATCAGCCCCTGAAAAAATGGCATAAATAGCCGCAAACGAGATGACAAGAGTGCTATAAAATTGCAAGGTGGTTTGTGAAATGACACCCATTGATTCTGGGATCATAAGAAATATGATGCAAAATGCAGCGATGGCCTGAATGACAGCTTTGATTTTTCCGCTCATTCGAGCTGCTAAAGCGAAGCCTTTGAGGGCGCAGATTGTCCGCAAAGTGCTTATGACTGAATCACGATACAAGAATACAAAAATGAGGGGCAGAGGTAAGCTCACAGGTGGTTGAGTGAAAGTCAGCATAACTGAAATCCTGGCAATGCTATCAGCCATAGGATCAAAGATTTTACCAAAGTCAGAAACTTGATCATATTTACGTGCAATGTAGCCATCAAAAGCATCTGAAAGTTCAGAAACACCAAGTAAAAAAAGCAAAACATAAGGCAAAAGCAGTTCACTGATCCCAAAAGAATTGTGTAAAATGTATACAATTAAAAAAATTGGGCTTACAAAGATGCGGATAAAGGTAATATAATTGGCAAGGCTCATTAGGATTCCTTACTGTTTCCACAGAGTTTAGTATAAATTTCAAGATAACGATCCGAAGGTTGATTCCAACTGAAGTCAATACTCATTCCATGGATAAGCAGACTTCTCCACTTTTCAGGATTATGGAACCAGCAATCAAAAGCTCGACTCAGAGCAGATTCAATAGCAGCGGAAGTAGGAGCAATAAAAGTATATCCATTACCTACTATAGGTAGTTCTGGAGCAGAATCAATGTCAAAGATGGTGTCAGCGAGGCCGCCAGTCTTCCGTACAATAGGGATAGCACCATATTTTAAAGCAATCATTTGTGTTAAGCCACAAGGTTCAAATAAAGAGGGCACCACAAACATGTCTGAGGCTGCATAAATGAGATGCGCAAGATCTTCTTGATGATGGAGTGTCAAGTGAACATGAGGATTATTGTCATAATGTTGTTGAAGATCATGGAATCTTTCTTGTATGGCAGGTATTGGGCTGGAGCCTAGTAAAAGAAACTGACCATTGTGAGTAACAGCATACTTTATTGCGTGTTCAATTAGGTCGATTCCCTTTTGCGGGACAAGCCTTGCGATACACCCAACAATAGGTCGATGTACTTCATCAAGTTCAAATTTTTCCCGCACTAAATGTTTGATAAATGCTTTTTTATTTAATGTGTTATAATCTTTTTTGTTGAGGGGCAATTCGCGAGAGGAAAAGTGCGTTGGCAAGTATCTGTCGATTTCCGGATTCCAATAGGAGTAATCGATACCGTTTAAAATGCCTGAAAATTTGTTTTTATATTTATTAAGAAAATGCTCAAGGCCTCTGCCACCTTCCTTGGTAAGCACTTCATTTGCGTAGCTTGGAGATACTGTGGTTATATAGTCAGAATAAACCAAAGCCCCTTTAAGCAAATTGATCGAGTCTTTATAAAGGGGATCTTGGAGTTTTTCAGGAGTGAGCTCTTTCTCGCCATCCATCCCAATGAAGTCTAGATTTTCTACAGCACAGTTGCCTTGGTATTCGATGTTATGAATTGTAAAAACAATTTTAGATTTGTTGAAACCTATTTTCTGATACATGGTGTAGTAAAGAGGAGCAATAACGGCTGTTTGCCATTCATGTAGGTGAATGATGTCAGGAGCCATTTCAAATTTGTAGAGGAATTCAAGGGCAGCGCGTGAAAAATAGAGATAGCGTTCGATATCATCTTCACAGCCATAAAAGCAACCCCGATTGAAAAAGTAGCGAGAGTGGTGGGGTTCTATAAAATAAACTCTTAGATTTTCAACCCACCCCATCCAAATCGTATTTAAGACTTCCTCACCTTGATAATACGACATCAATTTAGTGGTAAGGATTGAGAGATCACGAATTTGGCTGCTATCCATACAATCATAAAAGGGGAGGACGATGTCGACATCATGACCTTTCCAGGAAAGCTCCCTACAAAGACCCAGGGTGACGTCAGCCAAACCACCAACTTTGGCTATTGGCGCAAGCTCGGAGGCGATATGAATTATATGCATAGTAATCCCTCAAAGGATATGGCATGGCAGTTGGTGAAAATCGAAGGTTAGCAAAAAGTAAGGGACATAGTCACAAATGAATGAATCCCTCGGAGCCTAATGCTATCGGTTTTTTCTTTAATTAAAAAGGAAAAAAGGGGGTTGCATTGGAGCTACCTGTTATTAGACATTTCGATGCCGAGCTGGCTAAGGTGCTAGCCTATTGGGAAGCATGGCGTTAATTTGACTAACTCGTTTTTTTTGCTTGTTTTAGATAGCTTTACTACTTGATTACATGATTACAGGATTACTTGCTAAATAGTCCTGAAAAAATAATTTCAAACAAACTGTAAGTGTTCCCTAATAATCTAGCTTTTAAAAGTGACGCCACGCTTTCCATCTGGCCATGCACCTTCGCTAGCTGGCATCGGAATGTCCAGTTACGGTCCTTTGACACTAGCTTTTGTAAGTGACGCCACGCCTTCCATCTCTCGCCAAGCACCTTAGCCCGCTCGGAATCCAATGTTCAGCTACAAGTTGCTAACACTTGCTAGTTAAGGTGACGTCACGGCTTCCCACAAGGATAGCACGACACCCAGCTTGCATCAGAATACCACAGAAAAAATACTTTTTTATTGTTTTCTATATAAAATTATTATAAAGTAGCGTTATTGAATCTAAAATTAAATTTTTTTTGGAGCATTACCGCATAGCTTTTTTTAAGAATTAAGATTAAAACAATATTATTAATGAGGTCCTTTATGTCTTTCAAATTTGATAAAAATACTTACTATGATGCTGTATCTCGGCATACAGCCTATTCTCCTGAAAAATCACTTAAGAAAGAAGTTAAAGAAGGACTTCAGTTTACATACGGTACTGTCACGCACATTGAATTTTCTGAAAGATTCGATCGGAAGTATGGCGATAATAAGATGACTTACTTAATCAATAAAGAAAGAAACGATGTGGAGTCCGATATACGGATAAAATCCATTCCGTGTGCTCTTTGGGCCGCCATAAAGACAATTTATCATCTGGCTTGTGCTATATTTGTTGGGGGGTGGGATGCTTGTAAAGGCGATATAGATACTGCGAAAGCTTACGCTTTTTACGCTGGCAGAAATTTCATAGAGGTTGCTGGAAGAATTTATTCTCTTTATGATCCTGAGCATGGTCAATACTTAATTGAAGAAAGCCAATTTCACGAAAAATGTTACGATCTTTTTTTTGCTGAAAAGGCTAAAAAAGCTAAGAGATCTGATGAAGTAAGTGAACTTATTAACGGAGATATGAAAAAATCAGAGAAATCAAAATCGAACTTAAACCAAAAACCTGAACTTCCCAATTTTGACAATGTCCCTGATGCCTTGGATAAAAATTTCGACCCTCTTTCTAACGATCCCCTGTCTAAGAAAAGTAAAAGTTCACAAAGCATTGGAAATTCGCAATTGACAAGTTCTGTAAACGTCATTACAAAACCACTTAATTTTTCGCAAAAACCTGATTTTGCTGAAAAGTTGTATAACATTAAGTCTGGCAAGAACAATAAAATTAAAAATGAAGCTTTTGAACGTCTTGCTGAAGAATGTCTTCGTTGGGACGAATTAGACATGGGTCTTAAGGTCATCAAAGAAATTAATACTCCTACAGACAAAAAAGAAAAGTTCATTTTTAAGTTAGTTCACAGATGTATTCAATTAGAGGATGAAGAAAAAGCCCTTGAGTTTTTGGACTCAATTCACTCTTCTGATAATGGCCCCAGAAAAAATGCGATCATTTTTAAAATGGGCAAAGGCCATTTAGCTGACGGTGATGAGAAAGGCGGTCTTGAGTTATTGGGGAAAATTTACGCATCTGATTATAATGACAGAAAAAATGCAATCATTCTTAGAATGGCGCAAGAGCATATAGCTGTTGGTGATGAAAAAGGTGGACTTGAGTTATTGGGGAAAATTTATTCATCTGAATGTAATAACGGAAAAAATGAGATCATATTTGAGTTGGGAGTTGAACATTTAATGAACGGTGATGAGAAAGGTGGTCTTGAGTTATTGGGGAAAATTTATGCATCTGAATATAATGACAGAAAAAATGAAATCCTTTTTAAATTGGGGGTTGAGCATATAGCGACCGGTGATGAGAAAGGCGGGCTTGATCTTATAGGAAAAATTTACGATTCTAATTTTTCTCAAAGGAAAGATGAGATTTATTTTACGCTAGCAGAAAAGCATTTCCAGCATGGACAAGAGAATATAAAAGAAGCTCTCAATTTATTAAGTCAAATTAGATCCCCTTCTTCAAAATATGTAAGTAAAAAAGATGTACTTATCTTTGAAATGGCTCAATCGCATTTTGATCTTGGCCAAATGGATGAAGCTATAAAAGTTGTTGAAAACGTCAGCCTGTCTGTTAATAAAAGCAAAAAAATAGAGTTTACCGTAAAAATTGCGAATACATTTGTAAAAGACCAATTAGCAAAAGCACTTCAAATAATGGGAAATGTCGAAAAAGCCATGTTCGAAAGTCAAAAATTCTATCTTGACCTAATCCAAGAGTATTGTCCGGAAGGAGAGGGTCATGATGAAGCGATCATAGATATTGTGAGAGCATATGCAATCGACTCATGTAAAGAGAGCTGGTCAAAGATTTCAATAGAAAAATTTATGTTAGGCGCAATAGAATCTTCAGATTTAATCGAAGATATGAGCAAACGTGAAGCTAAGGAAGCTTTTTTAAATAAGTTTCTAAGCACTGATGCTACAAAATATTGCTCAATTATTCGCAAAAAATATGAAGAAAAAGAAAAACTTGGAATCAGTGAAGCACTTAATGAGATTGCCCTTTCTTTATGAATTTATCAATTGAGAGTGCATTATAACACTTCATGGTTACACAGGAAACATTTTTCAGGTATAAGTTTTCTGAATCATTTTTTTTGCCGGCTACCTCGGCTCTGCTATTATGAGTCTAACACTACGTTTTGCTATCGTTTTACGCGGGGCTTATACCTTAAGGAAAAATGCCTTAAGGCTAAGAACCATGTGTCACCCCTGCCGGGGATTTGTCGGTGGGGTGCTTTACCCAGGCTTTGCTCCGCTACAGCCTGGGCTAATACGTGAAATCCCTCCGTGAAATGTCTAGAGAGTTCTTTATTCCCAGTTTCGGGAAATGTCTAAAGAGAGCTTTATTCGCAGTTTTTTGCATCCTAGTCCCGGAGGCTAATACATATTAGCTCAGACTATAGCGAAGCAAAGCCTGGATAAGTACAACCAAATGACTCAGCCCAGGGAGGGCAAACGTCAATTTTACCCGTCCGAGCTCTCAATGATCTTTGCGCCCTTTGCGCCTTTTGCTGCTTTTAACATGTTTTTTGCGCCAATTGTTTTTTTGAAAACACAGAGTCACAGAGAACACATAGAGGGGCAGGGGGTCAAAAAATGACACGTTATTTTCCGATAAAGGTGTCATGGGCACTGCATCGCTATTGGTTAAAAAACAATCTAGTTTTCCACATAGATAGAATTAAAAGTCAAACTGCGTTGAATAAGTTTTATTTGATTCAGGTTTAACGGACAGCTTACTAGATTAATTTTTTTAACGCAAAGAAGTAGCAAAAGGCGCAAAGAGCGCAAAGAAAATAAAGATGGACCAAATTTACGCTTACCTGGGAGGGGCGATATAAAGCCTCCTGGAGACCCTATCAAACTTGCTTATCTTGATGCACATGACCTTTCAGGGGTTGAAGTTAATAAATTCCCAATTTGCGCCAGCGGATAAACTGCTCTAAAATAATTTCTTGGATTAGGAAATAGCGTCCCTCTTTTTCTTCTTCAGAAAAGCTTTTGAGAAGGGCATCTAAATCATTTGGCTGTGATAAGTTGGTCAGGGAGATTAAACGACTTAGAATATCTTTTTGGATTTGGGCTGGATCACATTTCAATGTAGACGTTCTTTTATCCCTAAAATGAATGAGCGAACAAATATGATGAAGGTCGTTTTCTGAAATAAAGTAGACTTTGTAAGGAGTGACAAGGTTTTTAGGGGCACCAGCATTTGACTTAACATCTTTTGTAACCGTGCACAATTCCTTAAAGCGCTTCTTGCCCTCTTCTGCATAGTGATTGGCATAGTTTTGAAGTGTTTCGGAGAAGAAAATAGCAGGTCGTTTCTTATCAAGATTCGTCTCCGCAATAAATAAGCGGTCTGTTTGGCGAAGGAAGCAGTATAGTTCTTTTGGAGGCAACTCAATCAATAAATCAGGAAAATGTGCAAAAAGCTCAAAGAAGCAGTTCAATTTCTCCATTTTCCAAAAGTCTAAGGTCGAATTGTTATCTTCCAGGGTAAATTTCCTGAGGAAGTTTCGAATACTATTTTTCAGTTTTTCCGGTTCTCCCTGCTTAGAAAATTGGATAAATGTTCCTAAATCAGTCTCTTTGACATTCTTTGCAATACCCATTAAACGATTCGCTTTTTCAGTGTAGAGCAAAAAAGTTCGGTTATTCTGACTCCAACTTTCCTTCGGGAACGAAACTACTTGTTTCAGTTCTTTTATAAGTAGTTGAAATTCTGATGTTAAATACTCTAGAGTTTCATTGATCTCTTGGACACCCGTTGGAATTTTATCGAGCTCAACAAGGCGGGCGTCTACATCCAAAGCTGTTAAACGGATCTCTAAAAGAAGTTTTGTATTTGGGGATTGATAGTGGCGAATCATCTCTGTTAGTATTTCAGAAATGGCCTGCAAATATTGGTTTTCTTCAATATTTTTTGCCTCATCATTCGAGCCGACGAATGCATATCCCACTGTTGCGGTGAATAAATTCCACCAGGAAAGGGGTGGGTGACCTTGGAGGGCATCTTTAATTGCAGCAAGAATTGAGGGAAGTTGAGAGTAGTTCTGCCGTTTTGCATCCTCGGATGCAGCTTGCAAGTGGACTAGGATTTTATTTAGAGCCTGGATCTCAGAAGCCCTGCGGTACAGGCTTCCATAGAGATGAGGATGTAAGGCCACAAGTTTTTTGCTGTAAGGTGCAATCGACTGGCGGAACATTTTTACTATTTCAGGGCTTTTTGCCTTATCACTCATTTTCTCGGGCATAAATATCTCCTAAAAGGCAAATCCTTACTAGGTAATACTATATTATCGAATTTTATAAAAGAGTAATAATGTACCAAGAGATTCTAGAAAATGTAACTAGTTTACTGCAGAGCTACAGGGAACACAGGGAACCTCGGAGGAACTTTTATGCAATGTATTGTAAGAAAAAATCTCTGCGCTTCCTCTGCGTTCCCTGTGGCTCTGAGGTAGATTTTAACTATGCCGCTCTCAATTATCACAAATTATTTAAAGAGCTAAGAGGCTAGATGACAGAAGAACGCATAGGAATTTATGGAGGAAGCTTTAACCCCATTCATTTTGGCCATCTTAATTTAGCAATTGAGATGCTGGAAAAACATAATTTGACAAAGGTGTATTTCTGCCCAGCAGCTTTGAGTCCCTTCAAACAAAATGAACCAGCTATCGAACCGCATCATCGTTTAACAATGGTCAAGATGGCAATCGAGGGAATTCCCCAATTTTCTATTCTTGAAAACGAATTATTGCGACCGCCTCCATCGTATATGATTGACACCTTGGAAGAACTACTGGTTTTGGATAAAAACAAAAAAATTAAACCACGCTATTTTCTTATTTTAGGTGGAGATGCTATTTTGGATCTTCATCGTTGGCATAGAATTGATGAAATCCTTGCTTTAGCATCTCCCTTAACTGGTATGCGTCCAAATACTATTGCCTTTAACAAGGATCATTTGATTCAAGAAGCTGTTAAGAAAGGGGTAACTCTAACGCGTGTGCTTGAGATCAGCAGCACAGAATTGCGCGTAAGAATTGGTGAGAAAAAATATTGCAGCCATCTTTTGCCAACGAAAGTATTGGACTACATCTATTCAAATCGACTATACTGGTTCTAGTTATAGTCTTCTGTTAAGTTAAGATTTATGGTTTTAAACCGCAAATTACACTTGACAGTATCAAAACTTAGAAAAGTCAATTAAACTTAAGATTCCGAGTGTTTCCGTGAAAGAACAAAATGATTCGAATAAATTTCTCGATGTTATCAGCCAAGCAATTTTTGATAAGAAAGGATCAAATATTATAGCGCTTGACGTACGTGGAATTTCAACTATGACAGACTATGTGATTATTGCAGAAGGTACTGTTGAACGGCATGTAAAGGCTATTCACACGACAGTGTTGGATGCTATGAAGCAGAAAGGACAAAGTGCTTTACATGTTGAAGGTGTCCGCGAGGGTGACTGGGTAGTTATGGATTTTGGTGACATTGTGATCCACCTATTTATTCCAGAACTGCGCGAAAAGTACTCGTTAGAAAGCTTGTGGAAAGAAGGAAAAATTGTGGATCTTCATATTATTGTTGAACCTCCTTTGACTGCAAATATTGAAAAAACAATTTGTTGAACGAGTCAGTGCACTAGGTAAAAAGGAAGGAAATTATGAAAAAGCGCATTGTTATAACTGGAATGGGAGTCGTTTCTTGCTTTGGGAGCGATGTCGATCTCTTTTATAAAAGCCTTTTGGAAGGTAAAAGTGGGATTAAGCCAATTACGAGATTTCCTTGTGAGGACTACCCGACACGGTTTGCCGGAATTATCTCTGATTTCGATCCAGGTGAGTACATTGACAAAAAACAGGCTCGTCGCATTGATGAGTTCATCGCATACGCTCTTGTTGCAGGAAAAAAAGCTCTTGAACAAGCGGGATTAGGAAAAGAAAAGATGGATTCTCTTCAAAAAGACCGCTGTGGAGTACTTGTTGGTTCCGGAATGGGAGGAATGGGTGTTTTTGCCGAAGGTGTTGAGACCCTTAATACGAAGGGTTGCAAACGCGTAAACCCGTTTCTTGTCCCTTTCATCATAACAAATATGGCTGGTGGACTTCTGGCAATCGATACGGGCTTCATGGGTCCTTGCTATTCAGTTTCAACGGCTTGTGCTACTGCAAATAATGCGATCATCGCAGCGGCTAACCATATACGAAATGGTGACGCTGACCTTATGATTGCAGGAGGTGCGGAGGCTGCTATTACTCCTTTAGGCGTATCTGGATTTTGTGCCTGCAAAGCTCTTTCACAACGCAATGACGAACCACAAAAGGCTTCAAGACCTTGGGACAAAAATCGGGATGGCTTTGTCATTGGCGAAGGTGCGGGTGTACTTGTCCTAGAATCTTTAGAACATGCTTTAGCTCGGGGTGCTCCTATTTTAGCTGAGTATTTAGGTGGCGGCATTTCTTGTGATGCGCATCACATGACAGAACCTCGTCCTGATGGCGAAGGGGTTGCTTTATGTTTGCGCAAGGCTTTGGCTGATGCAGGTATCAGTGCGGACGTAGTCAATTACGTCAATGCTCACGCTACTTCGACTCAAGCTGGGGATATGGCAGAGATCAATGCTTTGAAAAAGGTTCTCCCAAATAAAGGTAAAGTTGCTATCAGTGCAACGAAGTCTATGACGGGACATGGTTTAGGGGCTGCAGGTGGATTGGAGGCAATTGCTGTTGTTGAAGCAATAAGAACTGGAATTATCCATCCTACAATCAATCTTGAAACGCCTGAAGAGGGTATTCTTGATTTCCATGTGCCTGTAGTGGCTGAAAAATATAAAGTTACTGCTGCACTCTCCAATTCCTTTGGTTTTGGGGGACATAATGCAACAATTGTTCTATCCCCTATGCGCTGAATAAAGAAACCTTCAAGGGTTTATCGTTATCATTCGGGTGCATTGAAAAAATAACCTATTACTTGCTAGCAACTTGCGTTATAAAGGTTATAAGTGTGGATGAATACTCGTATGGAATTATTCCGATGCGAAAAAGCGCTGCTGGTGTGTGGGAGGTTCTTCTCATTCAACATCGGTATAGTTTGCATTGGAGTTTTCCTAAGGGGCATGCTGAATTAGGTGAAGATCCCTTATCAACAGCCTGTCGAGAGCTTTCAGAAGAAACAGGTTTATCCTTTGTCAAATTGTTGAACTCTTATCCACTAATTGAACATTATCATTTTGTCTTTCGTGGCATTCCAATTTTCAAGACAGTCAGTTATTTTTTGGCCCTTGTCGAAGGTCAGATCGTTTTACAAGCTAAAGAAGTTGTAGCTTGCAAATGGA
Organism: Parachlamydiaceae bacterium; assembly: GCA_013813265.1. Classification (GTDB taxonomy): domain Bacteria; phylum Chlamydiota; class Chlamydiia; order Chlamydiales; family Parachlamydiaceae; genus JACCRY01. The sequence continues at coordinate 2,398 of JACCRY010000008.1, read as the reverse complement.
TGGCTTTGCTTGACGCTCCAGCACATCTCACGTTTTCTCAGGCTAAAAATATAAGCCTGGAAGCGTATTCTCTCCTCAAAGATCAATAAAAAGAATTAGGAAGCAAATTATGAATTTAATTGAAACCAGAAGTTATCCGTTTAATGATCAAACAGCAGCGAATTGCCTCCTTGAGGAATGTAAGCAAACTAAAAAGAAGGATACTCAGGAGTTAGAACCTAAATCGACAGTATCCTCTATAAATGAAATACAAAATGAACTTGTATTTCTAGAACAAAAATCAGACATACTGCTTTTTGATGAAAAAACACTTAATAATCACACGAAAAAAACATTTTCTACAAAAGATCGCCGGTCAACCTATCAGTTGAAAGGAAAAAAAATAATCATCGAAGAAGTTAAACCATTAGGAATTAAGAGTCGACCGCGGCGTAATAGTGAATCAGATTCGCCGACTCCAAGCCCTACAGATATCTTGGATTCCTCTGAAAAAACTATTTCGACTGGCCCAAAAGAAAAATCAGAAAAACGTAAAAGTTCTATGGTTTCAAGGTTATCCATAAAAAAAAGTTCATCGACTGAAGTAATTCTTCCTGAGGCCAACTCATTATCATGTACGTTGGACCGTATTATATTAGTTTCTTCCATGATCGATGAATTAAACGAAAAACAGGCAATTACTGGACGTCATGTTTTTTGCAAAGTAAAACTTAACGAAGCAAAACTCAAAGATCGTCAGGAATGTGTGCAAGAAATTTTAAAAATCATCAGAATCGGAACAGAGGTTGGGCTAATCGAAATACAAACCCGAGAAAAACATATTTCGTTCGTTCACATGGTTAATTATTTGGAAAAAGCTAAATGGTCAAAATCTGTATTCAAAAATAGTGAAGCATCTACAGAAGTTCTTCAGTTGACAAAACAAGCCATACAAAATGCTGCATTGACTATTAAAGAGGCAGAACTTTCGCGTTTACAAAGGGAGGAATTTCCATCGATTATACTTGTCGAACTTCTTCTGAGTGGGAAAATAGAAATTGACAAAATTATGCCACTTCATAATCTCACGTTAAATGATTTAAGTTTTATTTTTCCTAAATTTATTACACCATTAAATCTTTTCGAGCGTGTTATAAAAGCATTGGATCAAAAACTTTTACCCGCTAATGACAAACGTCTGACTGATTTTTGCGTAAAATGTCTTTCGAATGAAGTCGCGTGCAGTTACTATCCCGATGAATTGATTGAGGCTAAGTTAATTGAAATCAGTAAATACTTACCTGTCAATAAGAAGAGAGCACTTATTGAAGCCTATGACCAGATTGTCCTTTTGACGGATAATAGAAAGAATGCAAAACCTACTGAAATTGAGAAATTGAATTCTGAAGAAAAACCTCGAATTACGAGTTGGTATCAAACGATTGAAGAAGGTCTTTGGAATTACTTGAATGTGAAAGCATGCGCAGCCAGCATCACTAAAAAAACATTTGCCGATTTCAGTAGCGTGGCCTTAGATGAATTGTTATCTGAGGAGCTTGATAACCCAAAACTCTGCCCAAGGTTTTATCAATATACCGTTTTTATCAATTCATTAACATGGCTTGTGGCTCAAGACATTTTACGATCAAAAACAGAAAAAAAGCGGTGTGAAATGATTGCCTTTTACATTGAAGTGATAAATGAGTGCCTTAAGAAAGGGGATTTTGCATCAGCTCTTGCGTTAGAAAGAGGCTTAGACTTGTCTATCATAACCCGCCTTAAAAAGACTTGGAAACTATTTTCAGAAAAATTCGAAAATCAGAATGCAAGACTCATGGAATTAAATGAGTTGTTTAATCCTTTTTATAATTTTAAAAACCTCAAAGAAATGATGCGAAACTTCAAAGGAGATTTCTTGATTCAACCGCCTTTCTTATTTAGTAAAGACATTAAGGCAATTGATGAAAATCCAAATGAGGTTAATGGATTGATTAATCAATTTAAATTCCGCCTTTTATCACGTTCTGTTATTATCCCGTTTCAAAATATAAAATTGAGCTTATCTGCAGCAAAGTTTCAAAAACAAAACATATTTGATAGAAGACTTGAAACGATTGGACTGGAATTGAAATCAGAGGAAGATCTCGAGAATTTGTCACTTTCAATTGAACCGAAAAAGTCAGAGGTGGAAAAGAAGCATTCTTAAACGTTCATTTTTTTCTAGCACAGAGATCTCAGACTCGACTTTGGGGATTTTTTTAGAAAAAAAAATGACAAATCTGGCATAGTAAATTTTTTTTCCATCACGATCAAAAGGTTACAATGCCAAATTTGCCATCCCCCATTCTTGCAGTCTTATCTATTTTTTTGCCACTTTTTTCTCGCCCAACTTATCAAAAGTTCTTGCTGCTTTTTCAGG
>JACCRY010000007.1 GCA_013813265.1 Parachlamydiaceae bacterium | reverse complement strand
ACTATCTGATTTTCAGAAAGTTAAGGCCCTAAACTGGAAACTTGTCTTAAAAAAATAAATCGGGCTGACAATGCTATGACAACAGTTTTAAAATATTTTATTGGCACTTATGCAATCGTCTCGCGTGGAGCGATAGCGAACGTGGGGTCCGTGATTAAAAGCCCTTCCCTATATAAATAGCATGATTCGAATGCCCAGATAGACAGGTATCTAAGTTTCTCTTGCAAAAAAAGAATTACTAATATATAATTATGATAGATATCCTTAATAAGGAGTGAAAAAATGTTCGGACTTCACGAAGATGCCTACTCAAATAATGAAAAAAAGTTAAAAGAACTATTAGACCGCTCTAATCATCAAGAGTCTCAGTTTGAAAAACTTTTTAACGAACACAAGACTTCAAGCGGAGAGCTCCTAGCATTTTTAGCAAATTCAGATAATTTTGATTCTGAAACTTGGGGTACTATGGAAGCATTGCGAAAACAGCTTGAGCAGCAGACGCTAGCTGAACTTAATCAAATTAAAGACCCCTTAGACACAAAAAAGAAATATAGCGAACTTCGTAGTGCCCAACAGTGGATCCCAATTCGATAATCCCCCAGAAAGTGTGCAATTACTAGACAAACCTCCAAGATTCATATATATTCATTCGTAATGGAGGGTTACATGTGCACACTTTTCGCGAGTTTATTTGTCGAAGCATCTGTTATCGGCATTGTTTGTATCATTTTTCTCATCCTTTTTGTGGTTGCGGGTATCCGCCAAATTATGAAAAATGAAAGAGATTAAATACGAATGTCCGATCGCCTTAATGTTTTACACGTTAAAGAACCTCAGCCCTGGTTTTCTTCTGGCTTACGCTTTAAATGCACCGGGTGCGGTCAATGTTGTACTGGAGCACCTGGACACGTTTGGGTTACAGACGATGAAATTGCATCTATTGCTGATTATTTAAAAATGACGATTGATGAATTTCGCATGAAATATCTACGCCTCGTTGGTGACAGAGAATCGCTTTTAGAAGACTCTCGCACTTTTGATTGTATTTTTTTAAAAGACAAGAAATGTAAAATTTATCCTGTTCGCCCTAGCCAATGTCAAACATTCCCTTGGTGGCCTTACAATTTGCAATCTGAAGCTCAGTGGAACGAAGCTGGAAAAGATTGTGAAGGAATTAACCATCCAGAGGCACCTCTTATTTCCGCAGAAAGCATCCTTCAACAGAAAAGCCTCACAGCCAAGCAAGAAATCTAAAAAGAAAGTCCTTTCCTCATTATTATGTAAATTTCGCATGCATTTTAAACATGCACAGAGAGCACAGAGAGGAATACAGAGAAACAAAGTTTAATTCCTCTTTCCTCTCTCTGTGTCCTCTGTGCCTCTGTGTTTCAAAACTTAAATTAGCGCAAAAGATAATTACTCGTCAGTCGATTTTTGGATAAGCTGATCAATACGTTCTTTAAGGGCAACAAGCTCCCTTTTAAGACCATTCAGCACCTTTCGTTCTTTTTCTAGCCCTTCCATCTCTTGGAGACGTGCAGAAAAATGGTGAAGCAATTGAACAGCACTTTCAGCATTTGTAATAAACTCAAATTCTTGTCCATCAATACGTCGGATACGATTTCCAAAAAGTGGCATCTCTGGATGATTAATCACATCAGAAGTGACGATGCTAAGGAAATCCCCTCTTTCAGAAACTTCTCTGGCCACTCCGATAGGCAATGAATAACGTTCAATCAACTTTTGGAGCGCAGGATCGTTTGCTGTTTTTGCGCCATTCTGATTCTCTTGGTCTCCACGTAGTAGTGCGTCCAAAAGCTTAGAAGCTGCTTCGCGATCACCTTCAACACAAAAAAGAATCGCATTTTGCATTTGTCTGAATGAGCTTTTTGAAACAGGTAAAGTCAAAATACGCTGAAAAGCGAAATCTAGCTGTTGCATCTTTTTTACATCGATCATATTCACCCCTTTACGGTACAGTTGATATATATAGGCCCCTACATTATGAAGGATTGGATGAAAGTTACCAGATCTCTCCTTTTTGGTATACCTTTTAGGCTTTTTTCACTGGCATTCATTTTTGTCTTTGCCTTAATGGAAGCTCAAAAGGTAGCCAACCCACAATCTCTCTCAAATGCTGAAGAATTCTATCAAGCGACACTTTATTCAAAAGCGATCCCTCTATACACAACTATTTTGGAAGAATTAATAATATCTCAAGAAAAGCTATCTGATCCGCAGGAAGCTGCTGAAATGATTAAACTCGTAAATTGCCGCATCGGCCAATCTTATTTCTTTGAAGATAAGTTTACTGAGGCTCTGGATCATTTCGAAAAAATGCAAGTTTCTAGTACTTTCACTTCTCCCTTTCCTCAAACTCCACTAGACTTACCCATTTATTTATATGCCAAAAGCTGCCGTTATCTGAGCCGACATCAACAAGCTATTGCCCTCCTGAAAGAAGCATTACCTATTGCTCCTGCGTCAAATCAGCCCGAACTACGCTTTGAATTAGGGCTTAACTATTTTCTGGCAGGAGAACTTTCTCTTGCAAAACAACAATTTACCTTTCTTCATGAAAAATATTCAAAAAAGCAACTTGGCTATCTTTCTAATCTTTATTTAAGTCGAATCCTCCTTGCAGAAGGTGCTTTATTAGAGGCTTCAAATCGACTTGAAGCTATGGAAAAAAAAATTCTTCCTAACAATCTATTGTATTTCGAGCTTACCTATTTACAAGGCGAAACTGCTTTTTATCTTCAGGATTACCCAAAGGCCATTCGTTTTTTTGAGATGACGCTTCCCCAGCGCAACCGTAATAGGGCAGATTGGAATTGCGAAACACTCTATTATTTAGGCTGGAGCCTTCTAAAAGCTGCAAATAGCCCTTCTGCAAAAGTTGAAGAGCAGAAACTGTATTTTGAAAAAGCTGAAGACCACTTTACCAAGCTTGTAAACGAGCAACCGGATGAAAAAGTGTACCTTGCTCTTGCCCAATGTCACTTAATGAAAGCTTCAATCCTTAAAGAAAAAGAAGCTTATAGTGCTGCCGAAGCCATTCTATCCAACACCGAAAATTTTAAAACCCTGGAAGCCAAAACCCACGCCCTTCTTTTGCGTGCGGAGGCTGCTTCAACCTACGAAGAGCGGAAAAAATACTACGGTGAGCTTACGCACGAATCAAATGCAACTAGTCCCTTTTATACCAACGGTTGGTATCTCAGAGGAATTAATGACTATGAAGAAGGACTTACTCTGAGCTTTGAAAATCGTTCAAAGATATTTTTAGAGGCTGCAAAAGCGCTTGAAAAGGCATTCAGCCTTCTTCAGATCAAAGATCCCGTGGGGTCAGCTCTGGCATTCAAATATCAAATTGAGGCGTACTATCATGACAATTCAGATGATAGCCTTCTGACGGCCTATGCTCTCACAAAAAATCTTTTTAAGGAAAACCAAGACGGGGGCACGCTTACAAATATTTTAACGGAACTGCAGGAACCTCAAGAACTTTATTACTTAGCTGGGATGGTTGCGTGCAATCTAGCAGAAAAAAATAAAGAGTACTTAGAATTTGCCGAAACTGCTGAACAAATTTTACGAAAATCTTTGGTTGATTACCCTAGCGGATATTTCGCAGATCTTTGCCTAAACTTATTAGCAACCTTTTACATCAGAAATGAAGATTTTTTAAAGGCTGAAGAAAGCTTTGCTTTACTTGCAAAAGAGTATCCCAACTCCATAAATGCAGGCGGAGCTCTTTACTGGGCTGCAATTTGCGCCGAAAAACTAAAAAAGGAACCAGCTATAATCAAAGAGTACCGAAGTCAACTCTTTGAAAAATACCCTTCTTCTTCATTTGCACCCGATGCTTACTTTCACTATTACTCTTATCGCGACTACTTGCAAGGCGACAGGATTTCTCTTAAACACTTACAGTCCTTCAGCGATAAATTTCCTGAAAGCCCGCTACAAATTAATGCTAATTATCTTATAGGACTTGACTGCACACGTGAACGCAAGAGTAACCAAGGACGAACCCTACGAAAGAAAAATCTTATGCATGCAATTCAAGCATTTTTTCAAGCTGAGACGCAATTTGATACTCTTAATCAAGAGCAAAAAATCTCCCCTGATAAAATTGAACACTATGCGATGCTTCAATATAGGGCGATGCTTGAAAGAGCCTTGGCTAATCAATTGATCGCAGAGGAATCTCAGGCAACAAAACGTGCCATCTATGCACAATACGCTCGGGAGCTATTTCTAAAAATCAACAGGGAGCTTGCGGATCCCAATTCCGTATTTGGTATGTATTTAATACAAGGGCAAGCCTTTCCACGTATTCAGGAAGAAAGCCTCTACTTGCTTGCCCAAAATTATCTGAAATTTGAGGAGGATACAGCTGCTGAGCAGACCATTGATGGAATGATTACTAAATACAAAAATCTTAGTGTCTCTAAAGGTTATTATCTTTCGCGCATTTATTATGAGAAAGCGATGATCGAAATGCGACAAGAAAAATATGATCTTGCTTTGCAAGATTTTATGCTAGCTGAGGTCAGTGACGAAGAACGTTATTTAAATGCTGACCAGAAGCTCGACTTGTGGATTCAACAAAGTTTAGCGTATAAGGCTTTAAATCAAATGGATAACTCCATGTTGATTTTGTCAAAAGTCATTAATGCCCATACAATTTCAAGTTTACGCATCAAAGCAATGTACTTAAGGGCTGAGATTTATTCTGCTCAAGGTCGCCATGACCTTGCCCGCAAACAACTAGAAGCAACCTCCAAAAAAGGCGGAAAATGGGCTACAAAAGCTAAGGCTAAGCTTGATGCGGATTATGGGTATCTGTAATAAGTGGGGTGAGGTGATTTAGAGCAGAGTGGACAAACAATAATGGTCTTTTTTGAACATTGTCGGAAAATACATTGTAGATTTTTTTGCACTATTCACTATTTCTAAATTGTCTAAATTCTACTTTTACCATCGACAATTAATGTGAACTTTTGTAAAGTTTAAATTAACAAATTTAGATTAACAAACAAAACATAAAGGTATTAAAATGATTGATCCTCAAAACACACAATTAGTAAATTCCCCTACTTCATTTTTTGAAGATGTCGAAGCAAAATTCCAATCCTTTCACGGTCGCATGGTCACTGTACTGAGTCCTTTAGAAGAAAACTGGATAAGTGATGTCCTTACAAGAATAGCAACTCTCGTTGCGTCCATCGTAGCCTATCCTGCCTGGGGAGTCCTTAAAGTCATAGAAGTAGGGGCGAATGTTTTAAATGCATGTTTTACTAAAAACGAAAAAAATTCTAATGCTGGTGTCCAGGCAGAAGATTTAATACAATCAAAAATACAAAGTGAATTTATTAAGAGTAAAATTGCATTAGATTTCAATTCATGGTTGAAGGCTGTAAATTTGGATAACTTCCAAGGAGAATACATACAAATTTTTTACGGAGACCGTATTAGAAACGATGGGAGCATTCGCGAGGGTGGAATCAATCAAGTCGGACCTTTTACGGTTCAAAGAAACTCCGAAGAATTTAGCAAGTTCATAACAAACGTTATTATCCCAAATCTGCAAGACAAAATTAGTAACAAATATAGTGATCGATCAACAATTGACATTGAACTTTTGATCATCGGGGAATTATCAAAAGAGGAAGATATCCAACTTGTTGATTTTCAATCTTTTAGACAGTCATACATAGGTACCAAGGGTAATGGCCACTCAGGTATGCACGACAGGGACTTAAAAGACTCCTTCATTGAAGGGAAGAAAATTTTTAAACTATTCACCATGTTAGACGAAATATGGAATGAAGATGGTTCATTTAGATAGTCCACAAAGCATCTAAAGGACTCAAGGGACATAAATGGTCTATTGGCTATACATAAGGTGGCCAAAAGACCGTTTTAATACCACTCTAGCTAAGGTTTCTTTACTTCTTCTTAGGTCCGAATGGGCTATATATGGAAGCCAGGGTGAGCGATTAGCGCACCCCTTGAGAGGCCGCACACAACTGTCAAAGCCCCGGAGGGGCAAAATAAGACTCTTAGCCATTTAGACATAATGCTACGTCAATTAAGGCCTCCGTTGCCCTTTTTTTTAACCTAGATCATAGACTACATTTAAAATATATCAATCTTAGACATAGCTTGATGCTTCTAAAGTTGTTCTGGGATACTTGAAACACAATACAAAAAAAAATTATTCAATCACAGTGCATTAGTAAAAATCTTTTATTTTTGTTTCACCATTAAGGGTTCTTTTCCTTGACTATAAATACTAAAAACTTTATGATCGTTTATAAAACCTAAAATAAAATTAATTTAAGGAACAAAATGATAAGCTCACAGGCAGATCAATCAAATAATATTGCCACTTCATCTTATTCTTTTAAAAATATAGAAATACAGTTCCAATCGTTTCATGGTCGAATGGTAAATTTGTTAAACCCTTTGGGAGAAAACTGGATTTCTGACCTTCTTACAAAAATAGCAACTTTATTTGCATCCGTCATAGTCTATCCAGTCTGGGGTGCCATAAAAGTTGTAGAATGTAGCGTAAGAGCTGTTCAAGCATGCTTCATTAATACCGAAGATGTAATTAAAACTAATGAAACAAAAAAAGATGATACAAGTGAGATCAAAGAACAAATTTTTTGGGATCTACAATTATGGTCAGAATCTATTGATGTCCAAAATTTTAAAGGGGATCACCTTAAAATTTATTTCGGTGCTAATGCAGAAAATTCCGAAATCAGTGACGTTGAATTAGCACCTACTCTTATCAATAAAAATTCTGAAGAATTTAAAGATTTTATAAACTACTCACTCACATACATTCAGGATTGCATTGATAACGGTGATGGCCAATCTCCTGTTGATATTGAATTTTTGATAATCGGAGACTTAGAAACAAAATATAATTTCCCGAGTATTGAATATCAGTCATTTAGACAATCTTACGTAGGTACTAAATGCACTAAACGTACCTATATCCACCCTGACACCAACTCAATGGACTCTATAGACAATTTTATGAAGATCCTTGATACTTTTAAGCTATTTACCATTGTAGATGAGATATGGAATGAGGATGGTACGCTTATACCCCTCTAGCTAAAAGCTGAGCGAAAGGGCAAAGGACCAAAAAGGCCGATTTCGCTGCTGCCGATTTAGCTAAGGGTGCTTCTAAACCTCTTACTCCCTGATGGGCCTATATACATACCTATAAGGCCCTGGAGGGAACCTTGACACCTTTCACTAGCTAGGGCATCGGCAAACAACCCTATAGCCGATGTTGGCCCCTTGTTCCTTGCCCTTCATTTTTTAGCCGACAAACCATTTGTATAATTGCTCTAAACCACAAAAGTAAACCAGATAATAAATTAAATAACCGACATTTGTCATAAAGCACATTTTTCATTGACACAAAAAAAATGTTCACTTATATTTAGTTACTTTACCATTCAAAATAAAAACCTAGAAGTTTAGGCTAATTCAATGATCGCCTCCCAAGTTAATCTTCCTCAAGTTTCATATGATTGGAATACTTTTGACCCTTTCCATCAACCTTTGCATTCTTTTAACGAACATATGGCTAAAGTAATCTTTGATTCATGGTCAGATCCCACCCTTTCTCTTCTCAACCGTGTTTTCTCCATACTGTTTTCTCCAATAATCTATCCTTTGAGGGAATTGCAAAACTCAAGAACGAAGTGATTTTCTAAAATAATACTAAAATTTTAAAAAAACAAAAGACTTGAAAAAACCTTTTCTGGTATGATGTGAGAGTATTCAACGCTCGCACAA
>JACCRY010000133.1 GCA_013813265.1 Parachlamydiaceae bacterium | reverse complement strand
ACAAGCCGCTTAGAGAATCCTTTAAATCCAGATAATCATTTTTTTAAGAAACCGGCCTAAAAGTGGGCAGGCTCGTGATCGTCTTCTGTTACCTAATTTTGGTCATTTCTGAACCATGCCAAAATTTCTTCATCATTACTTATAACTTTCCAATCACACATATATATCCAGAGACGAATACTTCCAGAATAAAAAATAGTGCCATCTTTTTTATTGCCAGAAATTTTTTCCCCCATATCAAATGTAAGAAAACTTCCATGCCCTTTTTTCACTTGCCAAACAGGGATTTTCAGAGCCTGCTATAAAATTTTTTCTGAATCTAGTATCATTTAAGCCCATCCGCAATTTCTTTTATCTCTTTATAGCTATTATTTTGTCCTGAAATTTCATCATGAACTTGTCTTATTTTGTCTTCAAAAAAGATAGCCTCTTAGTCTGGAAGGAAATTACTTAACTCAGTTTTAGATTTTATTTGCCATTCAACGAACCTTCATTTTTCGAAATTAGGTTTTAAAAAAATTGTATGCTTAAATTTGGTCGCAAGCCGGTTAATTAGAGCTTCATCACTTGAAAAGACTTCCCAATAACAACTGTCAAACATTTCGATGACAATATCGCAAGACTCATACATATCTTGATCAATTTTGTGACGAATAATTTTTTCTTGTTTTTTACTCCCAATCACAAGCATATCCTCTATTTCCCATAAATCGTTAGCTAACTCATTAAGATCATCCCATGTTAGGAAAAAGCCTTTCTCAGATTTATTAGCTTCTTCCTCTAAAACTTCTATTGATTTCTCATTTTTTAGTACCCCACTTCCATAAAAATGTAAAATTGACCAATAAAGTAAGTTGCCATTAGAAATTTCTTTTAAAATATCTTGAAGTTTTACACTTACAACTCTATTTATTTTATCTAATATTCTTATTCCTTTCGCTTTCATCAATAATTCCATCCAGATAAATGTTCTACTTTTTGTCCCTTCAGCAGCTCAAACAATTTAATATTTGGCCACACGGTCGCATGTGGCTACGTAAGTCAAGTAAATAGATTGTTCAAAACCGATTGCGGTAAAGTTTCATACTTAACATAGCCTTATGAGTTAAATTAAATTTTTTCCTAATTTATTTTCAGACTTCTAAATTTTTGTTTTAGAACTATCTGGAAGAGAAAAAATGAATTATTAACGATTTCTAAAAAGGGTGTCAACAACCAATGGTCGCTTCTACTGAAAAGTATCACCATGAACGAGTTTGACTTTATAGCGTTATACTTGACATTGGAATGATCGAGTTACGTAGATTGAGTGCATGTAAAATTGTTTGATGAGGCCTAATATTGGAACAAGCGAGATAAAATGATCTTGATAGGCAATCAAATTACAATATTTCTTGATGTCTATCTAGATAGTGCTCAGGAACCTCGGTTGAGCTACCATCTCCAAATTCTACTGTATATAACCAATCTCCAATATCGATATCATAATCTCTAGATAATTTCTCAGATTTCACTTGTTCTATTCCACAGACAACCGCTATTTGCCCAGGAAAATAAGAAGATGGCGCATTGGGTTTAATGACTACAAGGTCATTCCAAGTATATAAATTTGTTTCGCTATTTAACATTTTTTTGCCTTTAATGAATTGGTAGCCATGGTGTTCCATCAGGATTTGTTATGCCAGGAACATGTCCATGTGGTTTTTGAGAACGAGGATCTTGATGTACTGGACTGGGTGGATGGCCTCTGCTGTCTTTCCTTAAGCCCGTTGGTTTTCCATCCTTATCTTTTAGTTGGATGCATTTTCCATCTTTTGACCCACCTAGTTGATGTCCTGTAGGAACAGGAATGATATTTCCACTCGAATCTCCAACCATTATATCTTCATCAACCGAGCCGTCAAATGGATTATTACTTCGTCTTACACCATTTGCCGAAGCATCAAGTGTTTTTACTCCTTCATACACAACTACACTTAACCCAACGCCAACGGCAGCAGCAGCTAAGTATTCTAGGGTTACGACTGCAATTGTAGTTTCTGCTGCACCCCATGTAATGGTGAGAAGCGGTATTAGAAATGCTAATCGCCCATCGGGATCATTATATAGCAAAGGATTATTATGCACATACGCATAATAATTAGGGCCATCGCCATCTCCAATTGGATCGGGAGTTAGCCAGCAAAGTGTGTTGG
>JACCRY010000163.1 GCA_013813265.1 Parachlamydiaceae bacterium | reverse complement strand
TCCGCAATAGAAACGTTGGAGGTTAAACGGTATAGCTCCCGGCATGGAAAAGTCCGATGCTGATTCTTGAAATTCGCCGTTAAGAATATTGACGCACCCATTGACGATAGCGCTTGGAAAGCTGTAGATATCCGTTCCAATTATTTCATCTTTTTCATTAAAACCTTTCGCAATGCAGTTTTCGTCTGTATCTGAATATGTTGCATCCTCATCCCAAAAAATTTCTTCTAAATCTGGGGTAGAGTTATCGGGAAAGTCATCATATGCGATCGGATAATCGGCATCGTTTTCTGAAAATTCAATGTCTAAAGTATCTAGATTAACCCAAGTTTCCTCAGCCACAACAGGAATTAGAACGCATAAGAAATAGGTAACTAAGTAGAACAATTTTGACATCTTAATCCTTGTTAGAAGGGTGAAGGCCGGATTCTAACGATGTCAAAATCGGATGTCAATCCAATTAATCAAAAAACATTCCCAAATTTATTTATCATAAAATAGCCTTAATTCTTATTTTTCGCCCTTCTGCAAATTTCCTTCTCATTTTTTCTTGAGAACAATGTCCACTGCATGTTGTTTACCATCGTCAACTAAAGGAATTTCTGTCGACGATATTAAAATTCCATCTAGCGTGGTTTCGTTGATTCCTGAACTGATGTGATCAGGATTTGTCAAAGAAATCGCATAACTTGAAGATTTATAACGGTACTTCAGCTTAAATCCATCCCATTCCTTTGGAATGACACAGTTTATTAAGAATGTCTCCCCACGCAGCTTAAAGCCCAGAATCTCCTCCAACCAAATTCGATAAATCCAGCTGGCCGACCCAGTGTACCAAGTCCAGCCTCCGCGGCCGACTTGATTCTTCAGGTCATAAATATCTGCTGCAATGACATAGGGTTCAACTCGGTAAAGATCATTGGCTTCTTGATTTGGTGTGTGAGATGTCGGAGAGATCATTTGCAGAATTTTTGCTGCCCTATTTCCATCCCCACTTCTTGCATACGCCATGGCGAGCCAAGAAGATCCATGTGTGTATTGTCCTCCGTTTTCTCTAACTCCGGGAGGATATCCCTTAATATAACCTGGATCTAACGGGGTTTTGTCAAATGGAGGAGTGAGCAACAAAACCACATTTTCTTCAGATTTAACTAGATACTCGTATACAGAAGTAAGCGCTATCGCGCATCTTTCAGGCTTCGCAAGACCGGATATTACCGCCCATGATTGGGCTATAGAGTCAATCGCAGCTTCAAGGTTGGTTTTGGAACCGATTGGAGTGCCATCGTCAAAATAGGCTCGATGATACCATGCTCCGTCCCATGCTGTAGCTTCCACAACTTCTGCGATACGCTTCGCTTCCTCTCGGAATCCTTTCCCAGATGACTCGTCCCCACTAAAAGCTAATAAATCTGCATAATCGTTCAGCGCATGTGTTAAAAACCAGGCAAGCCATACGCTTTCGCCCTCGCCGTGAATGCCCACACGGCTCATCCCATCATTCCAATCGCATGTACCGATTAAGGGTAGCCCGTGTGGTCCGGACGTGGTTCCTTTTTTAATTGATCTACGGCAATGTTCTAGCAAAGATTCAGATTCTTTAGAAATTGTAGGAATTTGAAAAACCTCATGCTGATCAGCTTCTAATACAGGGCTTTCTAAAAACGTGACTTTTTCATTCAGAATTGAGGTGTCACCCGTAATTCGTATATAGTGTGCAGTTACATAAGGAAGCCAAAGAAGATCATCTGAACAACGAGTTCGAACTCCAGCGCCTGTTTGTTGATGCCACCAATGTTGAACATCGCCCTCTAAAAATTGTCTGGACGCCGCTTTAAGGATATATTCTCTTGCAATATGCGGAAGTGAATAGACAAGCGACATCGTATCTTGTAGTTGATCCCGAAAGCCATAGGCTCCACTAGATTGATAAAATCCGGATCTTCCCCAAAAACGACAGCTGAGAGCTTGGTAATTTAACCAGCGATTCATAGCAAAATTTGTCTGCAAATCGGGAACTTCGACTTGAATTGTTTCAAGTGTTTTATCCCACCAAGATTTCGTTTCTGTAAAAAGCTGTTCAATTTGGCCTTGGTTTCGACATTGCAAAATCAATTCTCGAGCTTTTTCGATATTAGGAGCGTATCCAAGGATAAACACAACTTCAGTTTCTTTGTTCGGTTCAATATCCACCAGAACTTGAAGGGCCGCGCATGCATCCAAAGCTGCCCCTGTTTTCCCTGATAAACCTTTTCGCTCAAGCGCTTGCGGAGAAGCGGTAGAGCGATTACGTCCTAGAAATTCTGTGCGGTCCCCTGAAAATGAAGAAGTGGGCTTAATTGAAAAGGCGAATGCTACATAGCTGCCAAAGTCAGAATTATAGCGATTGAAGGCAAAAAGAGCCTGACTCTCTAAATCCCACTCAGTGACCAAATTCATTTGTGTATCTTCTTTATCAGAACCTAAAACCCACTCGGTATATGCTGTCACAGTCAAACGACGTCGCCGAGATGAGCGATTTTTTAGAGATAGGCGCTGAATACGCAGCGGGACGCCTCCTTCATCATCTATAGGAACGAATATGAGTAATTCTTGTTCTATCCCGTGGCTGTGATGTTCAAAACGCGAGAATCCTTGACTATGTGAAATACGATAAGGGTCTAATTCTCGGATAGGTGCGGGCGTTGGCGTCCAAAATGTTCCAAGTTCTTCATCTCGGATATAAAGAGTATCGGAAATTGGATCTAATAAAGCGTCATTGCTCCAAGGTGTTAATCGATTTGTTTGGCTGTTTCCAAACCAAGTCATTCCTAATCCTGCTTCAGAAACTAACGTACCAAATTGAGGATTTGCCAAAACATTACACCAAGGAGCAGGCGTATTTTTATCAGGTCCTAAATAGATTACATAAGAACGTCCATCTTGGCTGTAACCTCCAAGCCCGTTGAAATAAGGAAGCTCCATAAAGGGTAAAGGGGTAGAAGGTTCTTCTTTGATTCTTTCATTAATAAACAGTTTATGCGAATAGATCTGTTTGGCTTTTGGTGATACGAGTTGCTGTCTAAGAGAACCTCTTGCTCCAATTAATACCGCTCTTGCAAGACTTAAAATTAAATTAAGTTCTTCAGGGGGCATGAGGTTAATATTTCTTAAATAGACACCTCCAGGAGTGTCAATTTGATTGCGATAAGAATAGGCTTGCACCAAACTTTGCAAGTGCTCGTGCAAGGGTTGTTGATATCCAATGACTTCTTCATTGAATACAATTAAATCTACTTTGAGGCCTCTTAAACTCCAGAAGGCATGAGCTATAAGCAGTTGTTTTACGAGGTCTGTGTCGTAGATGTCACCTACAGCTACTACAACAATCGGGAGATCACCGGAAATTCCTTGACTCCATAAAGCCGACTGTCCTAATTGATTTTTGCGTAGGCGCTCTTCAATCGTACGTAATTGAGCATGGGGATAGAGAATACGGCTTGCCAACTTTTGGTACAGTTGAACTTCTTCTTGGTGTATGCGTAAATGACGCAATTCTAGTTGGGCGTAAGTCCACGCAAGCTCTATGGCACGATGGCTAGCTCCAATGTCCTTATACTTTTCTATTAATGCGACAGCCGAATCTCGGTTATCAGCAATGGCAGTGACGAAAGAAATTTGGACTCTTCTCCCTGCTTCTATTACAACTCCACGACGTAGACTGAAAATAGGATCGAGAACAGTTCCTATTGTGTTCGATAAGTCTTTATTCATAGCAGCCGGGTATCTGACGCTGTTACCTCTTCCAATAAAACGTTCTCGATCTGTTTCGTATTGGACAGCTTCTGTCGTTGATAAGCTCGTTGAAACGCTATGAGCAGCCCAAATCGGCTGATCTTCAGGTGATCGTAGGCGTCGGAATGCCAACAATGCGGAAAGTTGTGGTAATGCTTCCGTTTCAATAAACAATTTGTTAAAGGCTGGATGAGAACGATCTGCAAGATGCGGTGCTAATACTAGCTCTAGATAGCTTGTAAGCTCAAGATGACAAGTTTCCTTTGAATGATTTATTAAAGTAATTAACCGTATTTCGGCATCATCTTCAGGTGAGACAACAATTTCCGTTAACGTTTCTATCTGGTGATCTTTGCGTCTAAATTCTGCCTTATCCCCTTTAAAATTGACTGAATACTCTTTTTCATTATTTATAGTGGGTTGATAAGTCGTCGACCAAATGTGTCCAGATTTTACATCTTTGATATAGCAAAAGCTTCCCCATGAATCTCGGGTTGTATCTGCACGCCATCTATAAAGATCTATATCTCGCCAACGTGCGTATCCGCCTCCTGTGTTACTAATCATCATCGAGTACCTTTCGTTAGATAGAAGGATGATTTTAGGTGTCACACTTTGAGGAGTTTCGACAACTCCCATGACAGGACTTTGGGAAAAAGGTTCCAATCTTCTAAGTGAGGGCTCTTTTCTAATTCCGGTAGTCTTTAGGGGAGGAGATAGAGGAATGCGCTCATATAGGAGAGAATCAACTCCGCAAATGCGTAAATCTTTGTGAAACCGTTTAATTAAAATGTCACTATTTAAGGCATTGTTAATGGCTGTAATGATCATCCCTTGATGGTGCGCCATATAAACATACACAATGACACCGCGTTCTCCTTTAGGGCTTCGTTGCCTTGTAAAATCCATTGCTTCAAAGTAGCCATAGGGTCCTGTAAGGTTAAGTGAATCTCTTTCAGCCATACGTTTCAAATTTTCGATGGCTGATTTTGAATCGACTGCTAAAGCCAGGGCCGTTGAATAGGGGCTAACAACTAGGTCCTCTTCTAAACCTCTTTTGAGGCCAAGTCCGGGGATTCCAAAGCTTTTATACTGATAAATTTTATGCGAATCGATTCCACTAAAAGCTGACTCTGAGATTCCCCATGGAATTCCGCGTTTATTTCCATACTCGATTTGACAAGCCACAGCCGCATCACAAGCTGCTCCAAGTAAGGAGTCGGGATAATGCTTATTAAAGATCAGTGGCATCAGATATTCGAACATCGTGCCGCCCCATGAAAGAAGGACGCTTCTATGCTGAACTGTGCTGTAGACTCTGCCTAGGGCCCACCAATGCTCTAATGGAGCATCACCTTTCGCGATGGCTACAAGGCTTGAGATTCTAGCTTCGCTTGCCAGTAGATCATAATAAGAATTATCCAGTCTTTTGTCGTCAACGTTATAGCCGATAGCAAAGAGCTTCCTTGTTCCTTCATAAAGAAATTTTAAACTCATTCCTTCGGATAAATGATCCAGTTCCTTAACCAGTTCTGCAATAAGCCCGGCTTTTTCTCCTGCCAACCATTGCGCCCTTGAGAGCTCTTCTTGCAGTTTTTTTCCCTGACCTTGAATTTCAGGTGAGAGATCGGATTTTTGAGAGGCATTGATTAATTTTTCAAATGAGATTAAGAAGTTTTTATCTGATAAAGTTTCTAAAGATATCTTTTGCTGTAAGAGTTGATTTTTCCATGCGTGAGTTTCAGGATCAAGCGTTTCTAAAGGTAAATCAACCAAAAGGTTAACCCAATTGAAATAGCGTGATATAATGAAATCCCAATTTTTCAATTGTTCTTCAATCTGATGTAACCAATAGTTCACACCTTCTTCCGCAAGCATTGCTTCTATTGTTCCTAAAACTTCCTTAACAGTTTTTATGAAGAGCGGTAGATTTCCAGGTAGCCTACGATTGAATAATCGATGGATTCCTTCAATTTTATGCGCGTGGCTATTTTCCTGATAAATTTCATATGTGTCCTTAAGTCCTTCTAGTGCATCCTCCGGAATGATTGAAGAGGAGAACATTTCATCAAGGCCTTGCTTCAAAGTCCAAAAACAAGCCAACATATTTCCGCTATCGACTGTGGAGACGTAGCGCGGAAAAAGAGGTTCTAAAGTTCGAATATCATACCAATTGAGAAGATGCCCTTCATATTGCTCAAGCAATTTAAGCTGCTGAACAGTAGCTAAAGTTTTGTCTATTAACTGATCGCAAGTCACATACTTGAAGTCGTAAGCACTCATGACTGCGAGTAACCACATCCCGATATTTGTTGGAGATGTTCGCTGTGCCACTTCAACATTTAGAGATGTCTGATAATTGTCAGGTGGGAGCCAATGTGTTTTAGGTCCCACTAATTCATCAAAATAGCGCCATGTTTTACGTGCAATTTTTCTTAATAATTGTTGATCTGCTTTAGGAATATGTTCAGCCCTTTTCTTCTCCAACGGCTGATCAATGACATAGACAATGTAGGGCGCCAGTATCCAAAGTATACAAAATGGGAGTGCAAGCATGGTCACTTGTGGGTTATAAAGAGCTACTGCACCTAAAACTGCTATTCCGAATAAGGATACCCATCCCAAATGAAAAATGAACTTTTTGTGGCCTGTGGCATAGCCATTCTCTGCACTTTCAGAGGAAGTCCACTGCAATAAATTCCTTTGTGAGATCCATCGTCGGAAAGTGACGCGAATCATTGCATCAAGAGAATTAAAGGCATCAAAAGGGAGCAAAGCCACCGTGATAAGTGAACGTAAGAACACGATCTTTAGTTCAGTGAAAAATGTCTTTGAGTTTGTAAAAAATGAGGTGAACATTCGATTGATACATAAGATAATACAAGGCAAAGTCATAGCGAGTAACGCTAATCCCGTCCACATTAAGGAAAGAGGAGAAATGATCCAGCCGATTACTAAAAGTAATAAAAGGGCTATAGGTAACAAAGCTCTGCGTAAATTATCGAAAATTTTCCATTGACTGTACCAGCATAAAGGATTTTGTTCCTTTTTCTCCATCTTTGTGGGGACTGTTGTAAGCAACCAGTCGATAATTTGCCAATCACCGCGTATCCATCGATGCTGCCGTTGACTCCACGACATATAGGTTTGAGGGTGTCTATCTAATAAACAGATATTGCTAGCAAATCCTGTCTTAACAAACGCACCTTCTAGTAAGTCGTGGCTAAGAATATGTTCTTCAGGAAATCGTTGTGATAAAATCGTGTGGAATGATTCGACATCGTAAATGCCTTTTCCATGATAGGATCCTTCTCCGACAAGATCCTGATACACATTGGAAACCGCCTGTGAATAAGGATCAACCACAGAGGGTTCTGAAAAAATTTTGCAAAACCATGAAACTTTTGCATGAATAAAATCTGTTGCAACGCGAGGCTGAATGATCGTGTAGCCGCGTTCCACTTTTTTTTTGTCAGAACTTAGATAGGGAATATTCAAAGGATGAGAGATCACTTCTATCAAAGCTTTAGCCTGATCTTTAGGGAGTTGAGTATCGGAATCAAGCGTGATGACATATCGAATTCCTCTAAGTGCTTCAGACAATCCAGCGTAGACAATGTTTTCAGGTAATGTGTCCCCCATTAAAAGCCTATTAAGATACTCTAATTTCCCGCGTTTACGCTCATATCCAATCCAGGCATCTTCACTTTTAGACCAAACTCGCTGTCGATGAAAAAGATAAAAATTGCCAATGCCATATTTACTTTCTAAGGCTTCAATGCCTCCGATAGCTACAGCAAGAAGCGCTGTATCATTTTCCATATTTTGTCGTGGTGCATCTAAAAAGTCGCTAAAAAGGCCAAATTGCAAGGATGGATCTGAATTAGCTAAATAACGGATTTCTAAAGCGTCGACTTCTTTGCGTATTGCTTCAGGGGTCGTCAGCATTACAGGAATGACCACTAAAGTCTTATTTTCGGCTGGGATGCCAGTTTCAAACAGCATTTTTGGTCTTAAAGTAACCGGTAATATTTTGGCTAATAGCATGTGAATGAATTGGACGCTGATTTCAAAAGCGGGCAATAAAGAGAGAATCAAAAATGTAAATATAAGGGGGAAACTAATGTTCGCTTTATCAAGAAGATAGTAAGCAGCGCCCTCCATCATTAAAGTTAATAGAGCGATGCCACCTAAGTAGACTCCTTTAGGATGGTTAAGCATCCAACGGTGTGCCAACTGAAAGAAGGTAGGACTATAGGCGACCTGTTGCTCAAGGTTTGAGCGACCCTCGTCAACTAGATAGTATCCTATGTGTCTTTTAAATTTTTCATTGCCTTCTTGACACATTGAAAGAGCTTTTTTGGAAACTTGCAGTTCAGACATGTTCGTGCGAACAGCAATTTGTTCTATTGCTTTGCGATAGCAATTTCTTGTAGTAAAATCCATGCCAGAATAAACTTTTGCAGGATCTTCTCTTAAAACAGCATCAACCGGGCTGACAAGTTCGAAAATTGTCGTCCATGAAAGTTGAGCAAGTACGATTAAGCTGCGGATGGAATTGGAAAATACAACTTGTTCTGCGCTTTCATGCATTTGTTCTTGATGTATAACATCAGCAATCGGAATTGTAAAATATTTCTCAAGCCATTCTCTAACCAGCGGAAGTACAATTTCTTCGTCAAATAGATGTTCTAGCAATTCCTCAGCAAAATGCTCTGAAATAGTAAGGGATTGATTAGATAAATCTGACAAAATAATCGGTAAGCGACTAGGCTCATGATGTACAGCAGACAAAAGCCTATTTCCCCAAAAACTAGCTAGTTCACCTTCTCGCATGCGATTGTCAACACGAATTGCCAGAAATTCAATCCATTCAATCAAGCGGTAGCGCAACATAAGGGGGAATGCCCAAAGTTCACCAATGGTCAATGGATCGTGCTGTTGATAGCTCTCAAGAAAAGCTACAATATTTTCTCGAGTCAGACCTCCCACACAATTTTTTACCAGCTCTACAGCAAGGGCATAAATTCTAGGGAGATTTGCCAGTGGACCTGAATCGATTTTAGGAAGTTCTTTGTAATATTTTTTAGACAGATTTCTTTTTACATCTTCGATGCTTCCCTCAAGGACGTACATGTTATCCAGCAACCACTCGGCAGAGGACGGTAATGTCTGTTCTATGTATTCAGCATCTGCAATATCTCCCCGAAGGAGCTGCAGGGTATGACTACTCTTTTTAAGATTGTTCAAAATGGACAAATTGTGTTTTTTACTCTCCTTCGTGGCATTCAAAGTAGACGCAAGTTTTTCAGCTTCTTCGCGTAATTGCTCGAGGGTTAAGGGTTCGGAAGGAATATCCATATTTCCTTCTTCAAACATCGCAGGTCGCAGTAAAAACGTTACAGGGTGACCACTGCTCACCTGACGTAATATTTCAAGTACTTCGCGTACATCAGATTGATGCACTTGTACAAGCACTAAAATCTCATCGATCATCACCCGATTTTTAAAACGGTCTAAAATATTTGAGTCCAATAAACCTGAAAAACGGGAAAATGTGTAAATTCCTGCTGCCGCTACTAATAAAATAATGGGGATTAAAAGTACCGGCCAAGAGAGGTTAACAAGTGAAAGATATTTTAAAAGAGTTAAACACCCTGCGGTAAATAATGCCAGGGCAGGATAGATTAAGACAGGCAAAGGGAAGTAGCGTTTGACCTCAAACTGGTTGTCGTGGCGATGGTGAATGGTAGCGACTCGAGAGAAATTTTTCTCTTGTAGTTTTGTTAAAACGCCTTGAACTGTCGAGATCTCTTGATAAAAACCAAGTGCTGTGCTCCAATTTTTCATCTGCTATAGCTCCAGTTCGATTAAAATAAAAATAATACATTTGTATTTTTGAACATGACCTTTTTGCAGCAGATTGTCAAGTAGGCATGTAGCTATCTCTTTAGTTGTTGTCTTTTAACTAGAAAAAAAAGAATTGCCTTAAGGATAAGACCCTTATTTAGCTATGGATGGGATAATTACATAAGTCTACAACGATTTAAAGATACGACAGGAAGGGCGGCCATGGTTGGGTTCATTTTGTTCAAAATGAGGATATTCTTTCACTTGAATCAGTGAAACCAAGGCCGGGTAGATATGAACGAAGCATGAGGTTAGGTAGGCGATAATCACAGCCGAGGAGGATAAAAGACGGTACAGCTATTGCGTAGCATTAGTTGTAGCAATCGCCTGTTATATAGATGAGTGGGTCTTTTTTTAATTCGTTTATGTATCGCGCGGTATCTGGCTTAATAAGATAACAAAGTGCAACTCCCAAAATGATCCCTGACATTATTCCCAAAACTGCACAAGTGAAAGGCAAAATTGCTGTCGTTGCTGATAATAAAAAAGCTAACCCAATGGCGGCTAGGGTTCCAACCACTGCAGAAGTAACTTTTGCTTGAACCTCAGTAAAGACTGTCTGACACCCAAAGTAGTTAGGTAAAATTTGAGGCTGATGATCTAGGGGGCTTATAGGAGGATGCATAATAAAAGGCCTCAATAGAGTTACTTCGTGATATTTTAGAACCCAAATTTCTTGGTCAAATTATTTTTTGTGATATTTTAAATTTGATTCTCTTAAAATATCTGTTCATTACAAAAATTACCATATCATGAATAACATTTCAAGGACTTTATTGTGAATCGCAAGTCATTTGCTAGTACTTGAAAGATAAGGGATTGCATTTTTAGAAATGAGAATTTATATCTGCAATCTTTTGACTAATCATTTCCCAGGGGCTTTTAATTAGAAATACTTGATAAAAAATTTCATATTTTGTTAACTCTTTTGGTAATCGATACCAAAGGAGCAAATATGACCTCAAAATCCCGTGAAAACAAATATACAGATCTTGAC
>JACCRY010000161.1 GCA_013813265.1 Parachlamydiaceae bacterium | reverse complement strand
TATTGGTGGTGTACGACTAGAAGATACTATTGTCATCACTTCTGTTGGTTATGAAAATCTGACTAATAGGCCTTTGTAGAATTGCTTAGCTACCCGTAACCCGTAACCCGTAACTGGACATTCCGATGCATTCCGATGCCGAGCTAGCTATGGTGTTAAGCCTCATGAAGAACGTTGCGTCATCCAAACTAACTAGCCTTAACAACCCGTGCCACGCATTCCATGAGGTAAGGCACCCTAACGAACTCGGCATCGAAATGCATCGGAATGTCCAGTTACGAGTCCTACTTTAATGTTTTCCATAAACCTACACATCCCAACTTGTAAAAAAACATAGACAACATAAATTTAAACTGGCATGAAGTGGTTATTCAATCCGAGAGGTTATAGACGCCTATGCAGAACGAATTTTTTCTTACAGGGGCTGTAGCGCTCTTCATCTTTTTCTATCTAGTCTACTCTGTCATCTATCCAGAGAAATTTTAATGAAGGATGACCATGCAATATATTAATGTTATAGAATTTATTTTATTTTTCGTTATACTCTCATTTCTTGTAGTGCCCTTAGGCAAGTATATGGCTGCTGTTTTTACAGGAGAAAAAACATTTCTTTACCCCTACTTAAATTGGTTAGAAACATTTTGTTATCGCATAACCGGAATTGATTATTTTGAAGAAATGAAATGGCAAGACTATGCCAAAGCTCTTTTGTACTTCAATGTATTGGGATTCATTTTCGTTTTTACTATTCAGCTTCTTCAAGGCTCTCTTCCGCTAAATCCCCAAAATTTCCAATCTGTTCCCTGGACATTAGCATTCAATACAGCTGCAAGTTTTATGACAAATACGAATTGGCAATCCTATTCTGGTGAAACTTCATTGAGTTACTTCACGCAAATGGTTAGTTTAACATCGCAAAATTTTTTAAGTGCCGCTACAGGGCTCTCGGTTCTTGTGGTTTTTATCCGTGGCATAAACAGAAGAATGATCTCAACGATTGGCAATTTCTGGGTTGATATCGTTCGGTCGATTGTTTATTTGTTCCTCCCCCTTTCAATTCTTTTATCATTGGCTTTAATCAGTCAAGGTGTGATACAAACTTTTTCGCAGTATCTTGAGGTAATATCCCTTGAAGAAGGAGCACAGATCATTCCTCTTGGTCCTGTGGCTTCACAAGTTGCTATTAAACAACTTGGATCCAATGGCGGTGGATTTTTCAGTGCAAATAGTGCTCATCCATTTGAAAACCCGAATGGTTTGACAAATTTACTTGAAATGTTAGCTATTATGTTAATACCGGCTGCTTCTGTATACATGTATGGATTTATGATTGGCTCAACAAATCATGTAAAAGTTCTTCTCGGTGTCATGTTCCTTCTCTTAGCAATCGGCGTGGGGGTAATATTTTACTCCGGACATCTTTATAATCCAGTCTTTGATGCCTATCCTCTTCTTGAGGGTAAAGAAACACGCTTTGGAATTGAAAATACTCTTCTTTGGACAGCAATCACAACTTCTACTAGCAACGGCTCAGTCAATAGTACCCTCACAAGCCTTTCTCCCCTTACAGGTGGCATTGCTTTACTCAACATTGAGCTTGGAGAGATATTTTTTGGGGGTATTGGGGTTGGTCTATGCGGTATGCTGATGTTTACACTTTTAACTGTTTTTCTTTCTGGACTGATGGTTGGTCGAACACCGGAATATTTAGGGAAAAAAATTGAAAAACGCGAAATTCAACTTGTCACTTTGGCCGTATTACTGCCCACAGCCTTATGTTTGGCAGGTGCCGGCAACGCATGCATGATGAAAGATGTACACGCAAGTATGATAAATCAAGGCCCACATGGATTTACGGAAATTTTATATGCCTTTGCTTCTTGTGCCGGAAACAATGGAAGTGCTTTTAAAGGTCTCAATACAGACACAAACTTTTTTAATCTAACTTTAGGTTTTGTCATGCTGATTGGACGCGCTTCTATATTGTTGCCAAGTCTGGCGATTGCAGGTTCACTTGCCAAAAAAAATATCGCTCCTCTTTCAATCGGGACATTATCTACAAACACACCTCTATTCGCTATTTTATTGATCAGTGTAATCTTGATGATTGGAGCTTTAACCTTTGTCCCAGCTCTTATACTTGGCCCTGTTATAGAACATCTTCTCATGCTTAAGGGGCGAGCTTTTTAACAAATTTGTAACGAGCAAAATATTCTTATGAAATATAGACAGGAATCTTTTCTTAATAAGGAGATGCTATTTAACTCCATTAAGAATGCTTTTTGGAAACTTACTCCAAGTGAGCAGTTTGGAAATCCCATCATGTTCGTGACCTATATGGGAGCGGTCTTAACAACTTTTTATGTGTTGAAGGAGATTTTAACAAATACGGTTTCTGGATTTAATATCCAAATAGCCCTCTGGTTGTGGTTTACAGTCTTTTTTGGAAACTTCGCTCAATCTATTGCAGAAAGTCAAGGCAAAGCCCATACAGATAGTTTAAGAAAATCAAAGATAAGCGCTTATGCGCTCCAAGAAGTTAATGGTGTTGAAGTAAAGGTTTCTTCAGAAAACCTCGAGAAAGGTAACATTATTATTTGTGAGGCCGGAGATATTATTCCCGCAGATGGAGAAATCGTAGAAGGACTAGCCACAATCGATGAATCTGCTATTACTGGGGAGTCAGCTCCTGTCATACGCGAGAGTGGAGGCGATAGAAGCGCCGTAACAGCAGGCACGAAGGTCTTAAGTGACCGTCTAAAAATTCGTGTAACTTCGGAAGCAGGGCACAGTTTTTTGGACAAGATGATTAATCTAATCGAGGCTGCAAAACGACAAAAAACGCCAAATGAAATTGCCTTACATATCGTTCTTTCCGCCCTTTCCATTATTTTTCTCCTTGTTACAGTTACTCTTAAACCTTTTGGAGATTATAGTAGCATTGCTTCTGGGCAAGATCTTTCAAACCTTTTAACAATTCCTATATTGACCGCACTTCTCATTTGCCTTATCCCAACCACGATTAGTGCTCTTTTAAGTGCTGTTGGAATCGCAGGTATTGATCGCCTGCTAAGTTGTAACGTATGTGCCATGAGTGGTCGCTCTGTTGAAGCAGCTGGAGATGTGGATCTCTTAATTCTCGATAAAACGGGGACCATTACAATTGGAAACCGCATGGCGTCAGCGTTTATACCTGCTCAGGGGGTCACTGAAGAACAATTCGCTAAAATCGCCCAATTAGCTTCCCTTTCAGATGAAACACCGGAAGGTCGCTCAGTTGTTGTTTTAGCGAAATCTCAATTTGGGCTTCGCGCAGAATCCCTAGAGACAACTAATACCTCATTCGTCCCTTTTACAGCCAAAACACGCATGAGCGGAGTTGACTTCAGGGATGTTAATGGCAAAGTTACTCGCTACATTCGCAAAGGTGCTGCAGATGCTATACGTAAACATATTGAAAACTCGGGTGGAACATTCCCTAAAGATTTAATTGATCCAATTGAATCGATTGCACGTAGAGGAGGAACTCCCCTTCTCGTTTCCGATAACGCAGTCGTTATGGGAATTATTCATTTAAAGGATATCATTAAAGGGGGGATTAAAGATCGATTTGCTGAAATGCGAAAGATGGGAATTAAAACTGTTATGGTCACCGGCGACAATCCACTTACTGCTGCTGCTATTGCTGCAGAATCTGGCGTTGATGAGTATATTGCCGAAGCGACTCCGGAAATGAAACTTGACAAAATTCGAAAAGAACAAGCTTCTGGTCGTCTTGTTGCGATGACAGGAGATGGAACAAATGACGCCCCTGCTTTGGCACAGGCTGATGTAGGCGTAGCAATGAATACTGGAACTCAAGCTTCCCGCGAAGCTGGAAACATGATCGACCTGGATAGTAGCCCCACAAAACTGATTGACATTGTAGAAATTGGAAAGCAGATGCTGATGACTAGAGGAGCTTTAACCACCTTTAGCATCGCTAATGATATTGCAAAATATTTTGCAATTATTCCAGCTATTTTTGGAGCCCTTTATGCCAATCCTGGAGAAAGTGAGGGCCCTCTTTCTATGCTCAATATTATGCACTTACATTCTCCAAAAAGTGCGATCTTAAGCGCAATTATCGTCAATGCCTTGACCATTATTATGCTTATCCCTTTAGCTTTACGCGGGGTAAAATATAGCGCTCAGCCTGCGCAAGCACTTTTAAGAAAAAACATCCTGATTTATGGACTAGGAGGGCTAATCACCCCATTTATTGCAATCAAGGTTATCGATATGCTCATTTACTCTATAGGACTTGTCAGGTGAGAAAACAATGAAAAATTTCTATAATGCCCTTAAGATGTTCCTATGGCTGACCGTTTTGACGGGAGTGATCTACCCTTTGTTCATTACGTTTATTGCGCAACTGACGATGTCAAAGCAAGCTAATGGCAGTTTTTTAGTAGAAGAAGGAAAAATAATTGGAACACCGCTTATTGCGCAAAAGTTCATGAGTGAGCGATATTTTTGGCCTCGCCCATCTGCTATTGATTACCGTCCTCTACCTTCTGGAGGAAGCAATCTTGGCCCTACAAGCAGCATTTTGAAACAAGTTGTTGAAGAGAGGCGGCAAATTCTTTCAAAAGCGCATCCAGAACAAGCTGACTCAATACCGAGCGAACTTCTTTTTGCCTCCGCTAGCGGACTAGATCCGCATATCTCCCCTGCTGCAGCTTATTTTCAGGTGGATCGAGTTATAAAAGCTCGGAATTTGGGGGAGCAGAAAGACCGTGTAATTCAATTAATTAGCGAAATGACAGAGCAGCGCTTTCTTTATATTTTCGGGAGACCTTGTGTGAACGTCTTTTTGTTAAATAGGTCCTTGGATGATATGGAGAAGATGCCTGATGAACCCGTAACTGGACATTTGTAATCACAAGGATCACGATGAACATATATTTGAAAATGTTGATCTTAACATTTTTCATCTGGGTTCTTTTCCTTGGTTATCTTGCATACCCCATTTATCAAGCTTTCAGTTTATCCAAATCCATGATTGCTAACACAATCCCTTTTGAACAACACCCCATGAATCCAATAAAGCGCGTTTTGGTTGCTGGTGATAGTGCTGCAGTCGGATTAGGTGCTACCAATCCAAAAGAAACAGTTTCTGGAAGAATTGGACAGCAGTTTTCAAATTGGGACATCACTAATTTGGGAGTGAGTGGTGCGAGGCTAAAAGATTTGTTACATGTATTACAACAGCAACCTGAAAAGCATTATGATTTGATTGTCCTACAAATTGGTGGCAATGACATTACGCATTTTACACCCTATGAAACAATTCGGTCTGAGTTAGCTAAAGTGATATCACTAAGCAGTAAGCTTAGCCCAAAAACAATTATACTTACTGCCGGAAATATCGGAACCGCGCCAATTTTTCGTTGGCCTTTATCAACAATTATGACAGGTCGTACATTGAATGTGCGGTCAATTTTTATCGATGAAGTGGCAAAAAACAAAGCAGTCTCATACGTAGATCTTTTTAAAGATTGCAAAGATGATCCATTCTTTAAATATCCTGAAAAGCATTATGCGCAAGATAAGTTTCACTTAACAAGCGATGGCTATGGAGTATGGTACATTGACGTTCAAAAAAAACTAATTAATAAGTAAAAATTATTTTTAGGGAATAATTTAACTCGCTTTTGTTGAAACATTTATGGTATCATGTTTACATCATGAAAGCCATCGCATCAATAAAAAGGTCATTATGGTTAATAGTTTGATTAATAGGTCGACTTGGACAGAACTTGAAGTGTCTCTAGATAGTATCGAAAATACTCTTTCGAATATAAGTTCTAATACCGTAATTTTTGCCTTGGTTGCAGGGCCTTTAAAGATTCTTATGGGAACAATTCAATTGATAGCTGCATCTTTATTTTTTTCTATTGCAAAAGCCACAGAGGATACTGAACTTGAGCAACATTGCTGGGAACATATGAAGCATGGTATTGGAAATATGCTGTCAGGTATCATTGAAACCATTCCAATCGTTGCAACTTTTTTCAATCTTATAAAAGGAGCTAATACAATTCCGCCTACTGCAGTAGGGGTAGGCTTTGAAACGACCGTTCCATCTAAATGGCAACCTTATGAGACAATCGTTAAAAGAAATTTAATTTTTTCCGGAAGTACCATTGACCCCTCTTTAAACGAAGAAAAGAATCTTGAAGAAACGAAAATGTTTTTTGACAATCTTTATCCGACAATGCATGATCGAGACCTCGTGTCTCTAGAGGATTTGGAAATGCACGCAAGATTGTGCCTGGATTTAGCAGAGGTTAATTATCCCTTAAAACCGTCGCATAAAAAAAATACATCTAAAAAAATTGAATCTGAAGAAATTTGTTCAAAACTTTTTATTTATAATGCTCATAGTGTTAAGAATTGTGATTTTATCCAGCAAAAAATTGTTTTGTTAGATCATTGATTTTGCAATAACGAATTGCTTTAACTAAGCTGTATGATCTTTAGGAAAACGCAAAACGCAATTGGCTCTTACCGAATCAGTGACTTGATTAGATGCTGAGCCAGCCATTTTTCATATTCTTCTGAAAACCAACCCTGCTCAATGACTAACATGCGGTACAAATCGCGGCCGGTAAACGCCCATAAAATATCGTGGGCTTTTGATATGGTTAGACCGTCGATAAAAGCTTTTTCTTTTGCTATCATTTTGATCGTCTCTTCTAAGCGCTGATAACGCCGCTTTTCTCTTTCTTTTTCAAGCTCTTTAAACTCTGGAGCTAAAACAGAAGCTCCATGAAAAATATCCATTTGCGCCCTTTCGGCATCGTACATCTGGCGTGCAATTTTAGCTGCCAGCATGAGATGCTCTTTAGGCGCTTTATCCTTCTCTACCTCTTCCATAAGGGCTTTGTATTGATCTGAGGGCAGAGCCTCATCCATTAGAGCGCGAAGCAAGCCTCTCTTGGATTGAAATAATGCATAAATCGTAGGCCCCGAAACTTCTGCGACCTGAGCTATTTTTTCTATTGTAACGCATTCAAAACCTTCGGCTTGAAAAAGCCCTCTAGCTCTCTCTAAAATGCGATTTCTTGTTTGCTCAGCTTGCAAATGTCTACCCTCGGAATTGTAGCTTCTTTTTTTTCTATTTGACATAATGGATATAGTTCACTATAATGAATGTTAAGAGTCCACAAAACCACAAAGGAGTTACCTTATGAATAAGAATAACATGTCCATTGCCGAAGCATATTATACATCGGTTGGAGAAAAAAATATAGAGGCCCTTGAAAAATATCTGCATGCAGATGTTCAGTTCATCGGACCATTTGAAAAAATGATGGGAAAGCAAGCAGTACTAGAGGCAACAAAGAATTTCACTGCTATAATTGAGGCTTTCAAAATTCGTGCAAAATTTAGTTTTGATGACCAAACAATGGTCGTATATAATGCCGACTTTCCAGAACCTATAGGAAGTGTTCGCGGAGCTTCGTTAATGACTTTCCAAAAGGGTCTTATTACAAAGATCGAGCTGTTTTACGACAGCCACTTGGTACAACAACAAGTAAAGGATGAAATTTTTTCCTAACTAACATACATGTTGTTAAGCTAATTTTTTTTTAAACACAGAGAAGCAGCAAAAGACACAAAAGCACAAAGATTATTGAACAAAAAAATTTTAAGGTAAAAAAGGCATTATGACGTAAAGTGAATTAAATTTTGTCTAGACAATAGGGTCCACTTTATTTATTAATGTCTCTACCATTTTCTTTGTGTTTTTGTGTCTTTTGCCGCTTCTTTGTGTTAAAAAATCAATCTAGTACATTGCTATCTTGATTCTGTCATATTTTCTACTAAATCCAAAAAGCCAAAACAAAAAGGCAAAGTTAGGTAGGAAAAATTTAAATTCTCTTCTGTCTTGTGCCCTCCGTGCCTCTGTTTTGCGAAAACATATGTTATTTTCCGATAGGGCTTCCTCGCTTTGCGCTAAAAAAACAATCTACTTCACGGAACAGTTATATTCAAACCTCTTCATAAAATTCTCTTTCCAACCAGTAGGTAGAATTAGTACATTAAATATTGACAGATCTAAACAGTTCCCTTCCTTTAAATTCACAATTGATTTTGTATAAACGATAGCAAAACCAAATAGGGATAAGATTCATAGCAAAACCTATAAGAAAATCACCCAAAATTAAATTATTTACCACGTCTTCGGTAAGTGATAATTTAATTATAATCAATAAATGATACACAGTTAAAAGTATATATCCCGTCAAAGTCCATGTGAGAATGAATGTGCCCTTTTTTAAGTATGCAAAGTAATATAGAATAATGGCTTTAGAAAACGTCCCTAAAAGAGAAAGCAGTAAGTAATTAATTGTAAATGTTTTAATTCCCTCAACCGCCCACAAAACCATTGCGCCTGAAAAAGGTAACAATGGAAATAAAAGAAAATAGACCACAAACATAATTAACCATTGCCTACGTACAGATGTCTCTCTCATTTCGAACGTATCACTTCTGCCTTTATGATTAAGTCGAATGAGTCGTTCATCACAGGCAACTTTTAAGAGATGTTTACATTCATAAGGTAATAGAGAAACTCCTCGTTCCATGATGACTTTTAGTTCACTCCTAGAGGCATTTTCAATCTCTTGCAAAAGGTATTTGATTTCTTGTTCTTGATCTTCTGTAAATAGCTTTCTTGTTGATTGGTTGTTAATGGATTTTTCCGATGCCGCCGTTTTTTTTCTTCTAAATAATAAGCTATAAATAAATACACCTAATATTACAAATGAAGTCAAAATAACAATAATCAGAGCCAACATTCCAAACATAAATAATATTCCTAATTTGTTCTTTTTTTTATATTCTTAATGTAAAGATTAACCAAAAAAATAGATGTTCAAGGACTTTATCAATTGAATGAATATAAATAAAGATTGCTCGTTCAATTAGACAAACTTAAGTGTTACGATTTAAGATTGTCGTTTGATGAATGAGCTTACAGGGTACTACTCAAGGCGTGGCGTTACCAAATTTTATATGATAACTAATTTTAGGATCACGCCACGTTTCAGGTTAACAATTTACTTAACTCGAACAAAAAAAAGGAGTTCACTGTTTTGGAAGATATTTTTCCGCTGTATAAGGCAATAACTTTTTGATTATGTCGAACTGCTTCGTAGGTAAATTCGGAAGGACCATTTTTGCCGTTTTATCTGATTTAAATACATACTCAATCATCACCTTTAGACTACTTTTATCAATTTTGTCAAAATCACATATGATGAGTTGTTCTGGAATCAAATAAGGCCACTGATTGTAAGAAAAAAACTCGCTTATTGCATATAATGTCTCTAGCTGAAGCTTCCCAATTACTTTTCTTTGCGTATCATTTTCGAACATGTACTGGACAGCTTCTTTTCTTTTATCTTTATCAATTTTAGAAAAGTCAAGGGCTTCATTGTTCTTATCCCCAAGAATTTGTTTCTCGTCAAAGTGGCGCCACTGTTGGTAACCAAAATACTTGCTTATTTCATACACCGTCTTAAGCGGAAGTTTTCCAACAACTTTCAACTTCTGATCAAAAATGTATTCTACAGCTTCTTTTTGTTTGTCTTTATCAATCTTAGAAAAATCCATACAAATAATTTGTTTTTCATCCAATTCGCGCCAATGCTTGAAATCAAAATATTTGCTCATTTCATATACACTCTTAAGCGGAAGTTTTTCAACAACTTTCAACTTCTGATCAAAAATGTATTCTACAGCTTCTTTTTGTTTGTCTTTATCAATTTCAGAAAAATCCATACAAATAATTTGTTTTTCATCCAATTCGCGCCAATGTTGGTAACCAAAATACTTGCTTATTTCATACACTGCCTTAAGCGGGAGCTTTCCAATAACTTTCAACTTCTGATCAAAAGTATAAGTGAAAGCTTCTCTTCTCTTATTTTCATTTATTTTAGAAAAGTCAAGGGCTGCATTTTCCTTATCACCCACAATTTGCATTTCGTCTAGACAACGCCAATGTTCGTAAGTAAAAAAATCACTATTTTGATATATTGTAGCAAGCGGAAGTTTTCCTATGAGTTTCATTTTCTGATCAAAAGTATAAGTGAAAGCTTCTTTTCTCTTTTTTTCATCTATCTTAGAAAAATCAACACCTGAAACTTCGTTGTCGCCAACAATTTGCGACTTATTTAGGCAACGCCAATGTTCGTAAGAAAATAGATTGCTGACTTTATAAATATTTTTAAGATTTAACTTAGGAATAAGTTTAATCCTGCGGGCTCCTTCGAAAATGGCATTAAAAATCGTTTTATCAACTTTTGAATAATCTAATAAAAGTGCCTGATTATCGTCTAAATTTGCAAAAAGACTTTTATTATTTATTTTTGAAATGCATGCATTTACTTGCGCAGGCAAAAGATTCCTTACATTTTTTTTCACGCTAAAAAGGACATCTATTTGATTGCCAGAAAGATTTTCAACATTGAGTTTGCTGATTTCTTCAGGGGCAATTAAATAAAATGCAATTGGAGGCAAAAGTTTTGCATAATCATTGATTTGCTCAGCCGTTAATTTACGAACATCTACTAGGCGTAATGTACTGATCGTATCCTCTGCAAGTTTTATTACACCGGAAGGACGAATCTCGTTCGCAAATTTCTTTATCCACACCTCTGGGAAAAGCTGAATATTTTTGCCTTGAACATCTACGATTTTGAGCTCAGCAAATTCATCATCCATCATCATTTTGTATTTCAATGGAGATTTATTCCATGAGGGCAGAAGATCTTTTACCTGTAAAGAGCTAGGTTTCCCTAAAAGAATAAAACGCTCTTTGAACTGAATTGAATCTTCAAGGCTTTTAACACGTTTTAAAATTAATTCTATTAATCCACTACCTTCAAAAGGAGTAAGTCTATAATCATGTATCCTTCCCAGGATATTGCTTGAAGGGTCATTTGCGATAAAAACATGGAGAGGGACTGACATTAGTTCTCTAATGTAATGTTGAAATCTTTGAATTGAATAAATATCTTCATTATCTTTTACTAATACGGAAGCTAAAGACTCTACAAATTTTGTCATATCTGTGCTATTGATTTCTGCATAATCCACATCTACCTGAATGGATAACTCTCTAATATGGAAGGTCCGTATAAGTGGCTTCGCTAAAAAGTTATTTGAAGCCATTTCTAATTTGAGCAAATGAGGTTGCTTAGGCGTACAAAGCGTTATTGTGTTAGAAGATGCGGAATTAATGTTAAGGGGATTTTCGCTAATAGTAGGGTTATTTTCAGCAAGTTTGTTAATTCCAATGTCATTAACTTTTTTTTGCTGATTTATGTGGGACGTATCACATTGAACGAGGGCTGAGTCTGAACTGGGGCTACTGCTACTTGAACTATTGCTTTCGCTTTCAATACCCTCATTTATTATTTCACTCGCTGAGTCTGAACTGAAACTACTTCTACTTAAACTATTGCTTTCGCTTTCACTTTCAGACTCGCTTTCTAATCTACTATTCTCTTTTCCATATTCATTAAAAAAACCTTCATGATCTGAATCTGGTGTTAGCGTTAATTTCGATATTCTACTTTGAGTATTTTCTGTTGTGTACAATTGAAATGGTTCGCTACAGCATAACAACCGTTTAAAAAAGTTAGCTATTTCAA
Organism: Parachlamydiaceae bacterium; assembly: GCA_013813265.1. Taxonomy (GTDB): domain Bacteria; phylum Chlamydiota; class Chlamydiia; order Chlamydiales; family Parachlamydiaceae; genus JACCRY01. Next base: position 4,879 of record JACCRY010000161.1, on the reverse strand, counting down.
TAAAAACATTAAATACTATATATTTGATTTCTAACTTTTCATTAGGGATAATTTTCTCATTTGTCTGTCTTTGAAAAGTGGGAATTCCCCCATCATCCTTGATATTATGTCTTGAAACGTCCATATGAGCACCTCTTTTTTGTAATGAATGAAGAATCAATATAACACTATAAAATAACAAAAACAAGTTTTATTTTTTATTAGTTGATCTATCGTATTGCATTGAGGTTCTGGAAAGCTGGCAAGGATAGCAAATGGCGGAGAACTCTTGCTGGTTGCATTAAAAGTGACTTTTCGAATACAACTATCTACTTTCCACACTCCTCACCAACTACTAGGTTAAATTTATGATTCCTCATATCTACCAACATGTTTTAGAAGAGGTCGTTAAGGCCGGTATTACAGAATTTTGCCTCTGCCCAGGTTCACGAAATAGCCCCCTCATTAACTGCTTAATGCAGTCTCCCTTACTTAAAAAACACTTTTGGTATGAAGAGCGTTCAGCTGCTTTTTTTGCTCTGGGACGTGCAAGGTCCACAAGAAAACCGGTAGCCATCATCACGACATCAGGCACTGCCGCTGGAGAACTTTTACCTGCAGCAATGGAGGCACATTATACAGGAACACCTATCCTTTTGATAACCGCAGACCGACCGCGTCGATTCCGCGGAACGGGGGCCCCCCAAACCGCTGAACAAGAAAATCTATTTGGAATCTATGCTCATTTTTCTCAGGATCTTGAAGGTGACGAAAGGTGCAAAATTCATCAGTGGGATTGGTCAGGGCCTGCCCACCTCAACATCTGTATTGAAGACCCCCAATTATACCCTGGAGGTTATCAGAGCCTTACTTCTTTCATCTCCCAAAACAAAGTAAACCGAAATCCTTTACCCGTCGCCGACTCCGAAAGTTTAAATTCCTTTTTTAGAGACTCAAAACAACCTCTTGTTATTGTGAGTTCGATTTTAAAGGAAGAACAAGCCGCTGTCACAGAATTTTTACTTCGGCTTAACGCCCCAATTTATTGTGAAAGTGGATCCGGTTTGCGCGAAGATCCTAGAGTTAAACATCTCCAAATAAGAACTGAGTCAGCAATCTGGAAGCTTTCTGAGCGTAATGGGTATGTAATTGACGGGATTCTGAGAATTGGCGATGTTCCTGTCACGCGACTTTGGCGAGATCTGGAAGATCGCGCTGATCAACTAGCAGAATGTTCTCTAAGCAATGTCCCTTTCAGTGGTCTAAGCTGGGGACGTCATATCCAATGCCGTTTAAACGAATTTCTCCCTAATTATGCAATTCCTTTCAAATGGAAAAATGCAAATTTTATGAAGTGGCAAAAAGCTGATCGACAAAAGGCTCTCAAAATTCTCGCGTTATTTGAACAATTCCCCTCTTCCGAACCGGCACTTTTCCATGCGTTGTCAAAACAAATTCCTGAGCACTCCTTAGTCTATTTAGGGAATAGTTTACCTATTCGTGAGTGGGATTTAGCAGCTTCAGAAAACCTTCGTCATATTGAAATTCAATCAAGCAGAGGTGTAAACGGAATTGATGGGCAACTATCCACATTTTTAGGGCTTTGTGAACCAGGAAGAGAAAATTGGACGATTGTTGGAGATCTAACAGCTTTGTACGACTTTCCAGCACTTTGGATCCTGCAAAGTCTCCCTGAAATGCCGATTAAAATAATTGTAGTCAATAATGGCGGTGGTAAAATTTTCGCAAGAATCTACAAAGATCCCATTTTCCAGCATTTGCACAATTTTGACTTTGAACATTTTGCCAAAAGCTGGAAAATACCTTACTTTTGCTTTAATGGAACAGCACTTACTGAGACACTCCCCTTACAGGCATTTGTCGAAATTTGTCCAGATCCAGCTGTTAGTGACGCATTTTGGGGTGCCTACGATAAACTTAAGTAAACTTTCTACTAAATTTCTTTGCTCCTAGCAATTTTTAAGTTGTCTTAATCTTTTCAAAAATCACAACTCCATCTTTATCTGCTACATACTGCGAGACGTAGCAGGCTACAAGTTGCAAGCTACTAACACAATTCCCACATCATTGATATTTTTCTGCTTCACTAATTCAATCGATAATCATACACGTTTTCTTGTCACTAATTATATTAAATATCCAAAATTATTTTGATATAGCATTAAAACTGTCGAAATTTATTTCATTTGCTGGTGAAAATGTAAAAGTGTAATAATATAATTAAGGAATTTTAATTTATTATAGATACATAGGTTATTTAAAGAAATTTTAAAAACTACGGTATAAATATGGTTCATAATTCCCATAAAGATATTCATATTCATCATATTTGGAATGAAGACTTTGAATATATTAAAAAATCTATGTTAGCTCACAGGTGTCTGCCTATGCATGTCAAAATGACTAGTGCTGACACAAATAGAAAAAGCGGAGAAGAAGATCATCACAACATCCAACTGATTATCAATCGCATCAAATCCTTCGAACATGGATATCAGGTTTTGACAGAAGAAATTACGCGCACTTCTGTTGAAGGCTTTTATTCGAACGACCCGGAGATCCAGCCAATTCCTATAGAGAAGTTTAAAATTGCTCTGAATAAGATGGAAACTATAAAGAACATTTTGTCTAGTAAGCCCATTTTTAACAGATCTATCCATGCTTTATGTAATTTTTCTACTGAAGTTCAATTACTTTTCTATGAAATAGCCCTCTCTTTTTACGAACAAGCTAATTATGAAAAATCGATTGATGCTTTCATTTTTTTAACGACAATAAACCCTGAAGTCCAAGCATTTTGGATCGGTCTTGCTTTAGGATATGAGAAAAAACATGACTATTACAATGCTATTGATAGCTTTAAAGCAGCTATTAAGGTTGAACCCAACGACTTTGGCCCTTATTACGGTTTCATTCGATGCTCAGAAGCAATCCATGATTATAGAGGTATCGAAGATTTTCTTGAAAATGCGAAAAAAAATGAACTTTTTAAAGAGAAGATTCAAGAAGCACTGGAGTATCTCAAAATAAAAAAATAGAAGGAGCTATTATGGAACCTTCAACCGGGATAGGACATGTAGCCGCAAGTATAGGTTCTGTTATTAACAAAAAAGTAGATAACGTAAAAAATGCCATCAGTAATTATTCATTTACTTCTAAAAAGCACATAAAAAAGCAGATTTCCCAAACTGAAAAAAAAGATCATTCCCCTCCTCAAATAAATAAAGCTCATCCAAAAGAAGAACCTAAGGCAATTGGCAAAATATTTTTTGATTTTAATACGGAAATAAGTAAATTAAAAAATAGTGTAAATGAAGCTAATGGTAGTGCTGGTGATATTAAAGAGTATTTAAAAAATTTCGGAACCAGTATTGTGAAAAATTGCATTTCCGGAAAACCCGAAAAAGAAGCTCTAATTGCCGCAGACCTCTACGTAAATACTATCTTAGATATTGCTATAGATAAACCACAAATTGCCAATATTTGTATGCAACATTTTGCCAACCCCAGGCTTAATATAGATGTAGCTTGCGCTTTGATTAATATAAATGTAGCTTGCGCTCTATTGAATAATCCACGATTCCAAGTGAGTTCATTAGATACTGACCAAGCGAAAATCATTCTCAAAAAAGGGATGGAAATTGTCGAACAATTTCGTAACGTGTCTCCTACTATGCAAGAAAATTTGTGTGAGTTAACAAAATTAGCTAAAGTAAATAAACAAGAACTTGAAGCCATAATTGAAAAATCAATAGTTGTATCAAAATTGGATTTTGCAGATTCATTAATAGAAATTAATGACGGAAAACTCCCAAACAAAGAGTCAGTCATAGATCGTGCGCTCCAGGAAAGAAATTTAGATTTAGCCGTATTTGTCCTGAAACATGAAGGCAATACTGCTATTCAAGAACTTATAAAAAAATGCATAGATGGAAATCTAGAAAATTTTCTAGAGGATATTCTGATTGTTTTAGGTGAAACTTTATCAAATGATCAGGTTTCACAATTTAACAAACAAGCTCATGATCAAGGTAATCTAAGTTTGATGAAAGCCATGAGTCCAGATTGGAAAGAGCTAGTTAAAACTGAATTTCAGGAAATTCCTGAAAAATTAAAGGCAGACAAATTAACACAATACTTTTTAAATTCTAATATCAAAGAAACGTATGAACTCACGCAATTTCTACATGAAAAAGGTTTGATCAGTAACGAGCAGTTGTCTGCAGCAACTAATTTTAATGATACCGCGGGAAGGTTAATCGCTCGGTTCCCTAGCCCCTCTGATCAAAATGAGATGCATCGAGAATATGGGCAAAAGTATCCTAATTATGAACAACAACAGATCGGATATGGCGTTAGCCGTCTCGAAGTTGTCAATCAGACAATAGCTGAAATTAAAAACGATTCATCTAAATCCCTAGAATCAATTTATCTTAAGCTAAATGGAGACAAACCTTGGAGAATGGGCGTGACTTCTACACCGCTATTGAGTCGCTATGCGATGTTTAAAAATCTTGCAATTAACAAGTTAAACCAAGGCAATGAAAATTCATCTCCCAATATTATTAAAGATTTGAGTAAAAATTCAGTGAATATATCCTATACTTCACCCGATGGTGAGTTCTTCAAGCTCACAACTCTAGCACCCATGATGGGCTATGATGAAGCGGCTCTATCCTTTAGGCACTCAGCCCCCATATTTAAAAAAAGTGATACTGGTCAAATTTTGGATGACCCTCAGTGGTTAGATCAATTAGCCCAAGTTCACCACTCTTCTGAGAAATTTACTCTTTTTTCGTCATACAAATAATTTAACCAATCGCGTAACCCACTAATTTTCAGCCACATGGGAGTTATGAACATTTTAGCCTCCATTTGT